>CAYIGD010000008.1:2519-24022 GCA_964362865.1 uncultured Candidatus Saccharibacteria bacterium
AGTTCCGCAGCTTTACCGGTATCTTCCCACGGGAGCTTGAGCTCTGGCCGGCCGAAGTGTCCGTACACGGCCACTTGGCGATATAAAGGACGGCGCAAATTAAGCGCTTTGATGATCACCCCCGGGCGCAGATCAAACACTTGCTTTACCGCCGCGACAAGTTGTTCCTCGGTATACGCGCTCGTACCGAAGGTATCGACGCGTATGGAAAGCGGTTCCGGGATTCCGATCGCGTACGCAACCTGGACCTCTGCTTTACGCGCTAAGCCGGCCGCGACGATATTTTTAGCCACCCAGCGCGCCGCGTAACAGCCGGAGCGATCTACTTTTGTCGGGTCTTTTCCGGATAAGGCGCCCCCGCCATGGCGCGCATACCCACCGTAGGTATCAACAATAATCTTACGTCCGGTTAAGCCCGTATCGGCTTGCGGCCCGCCGGTTACAAATTTACCGGTTGTATTGACGTGGTAAACAGTTTTGCGGTCGAGCAACTCTTTCGGGATGACATGCTGGATAACTTCCTTAGTAATCGCATCTTTCAGTTTTTTCGGTTCGATATCTTGATCGTGCTGCGCGGCAACGAGCACAGTGTGCACGCGCAAGGGGCGCTCATCTTCGTATTCAACCGTAACCTGCGATTTTCCATCGGGGCGCAGGCCGGCGATGATCCCCTTTTTGCGCACTTGGGCCAACCGTTTAGCGATACCGTGGGCGAGTACGATCGGCAAGGGCATTAGTTCTTTGGTTTCGTCACAGGCAAATCCGAACATTAAACCTTGGTCGCCTGCCCCAAGGTGCTCAAGGTCTTCCTCGACGATCTCGTCGCCGTTTTTGGTTTTGAACGAATCAACGCCCATCGCGATATCGCCTGATTGGCGCTGAATGGCGGTCACGACCCCCGAAGTTTCCCAGTGGAAGCCGTAATGTGAATCCGTATACCCGATCTCGCGGATCACGGCGCGGGCAATATCGGGAATATCAACATAGGTTTTGGTCGTAATCTCACCCGCCACGAAACACACACCATTGGTTAAGAAGGTCTCGCAGGCAACCCGACCACGGGGATCGTCTTTTAATATCGCATCTAACACGGCATCCGAGATCTGGTCGGCGATTTTATCAGGGTGGCCTTCGGTGACGGATTCAGACGTAAACAAATGACGCACTGCTGCTCCTTATCAAGTACATTATCCTACCTGATAACCAGCATGGAGTAAAGCATGCTTCAAACTGCGCTTTTCGGAACCGATCTTGCAGTGCTCAGCGTGCGCTTGGTCAAAATACAGTTTGAAGCTAACGGGACGGAGTAGGGTATAATTGCAAATGGAGGGGCGCAATGCAGTTCAAGGTTCCGCAAAACATTGACCTCGCAGACAAAATCGTAGGACCCCTCACCATAAACCAGTTTATCGAGCTGACACTGGGAGGGGTGATAGTGTACATTCTTTTAACCCAGTTTGGGGCCGCGTCCGTGCCGTTTATCCTGATCGGCATCCCCATTGGACTCTTTAGCGTGGCGCTCGCCTTCTTAAAAATTAACGAGCAGCCATTCGGCCATTTTTTCTTAGCCTTTATGCGATATCTGCGTCGCCCGAAAATTTTTACGTGGCATAAAACTCGAATGCAAACAGGTGGAGTAATTATGAAACCTTCGCCGGCGAAAAAATCGGCGGTCCGAGCGCATCATCACGCGACAAAATCAGAGCTTCAGAAATTGGCGTTCCGGCTTGATACGCGCGGGCACGCGCTCAAACCAGAAAAGCAGCCGGAAAAGGGAACTAAATGAAAACCGCGGTCGATACGCAACAATTTCTCCCATTCGCCGATGTACGCGAAGGGATTGTAATTATGAAGGACGGGTCGTTCCGCGCTGTTGGGATGGTTTCGGCGATCAACTTTGCCCTGAAATCCGAAAAGGAGCAAAACGCGATTGTGTACCAGTACCAAAACTTTTTGAACTCGTTATCGTCCCCGATCGAAATCGTAATGCAATCGAAACGGCTCGACTTGACCGCCTACCTGAAGCAGTTAAAAACATTCGAGGACAAAGAGGTAAATGAGCTTCTGCGGATGCAAATTGCGGATTACCGCGCATTTGTGGAGAAGCTGATTACCGTAGCAAACATTATGGACAAGCGCTTTTATGTCGTAATTCCCTTTAACAGCGCGGGGTTCAAACCGTCGCCTGGTTCAATTACTGGCGCGTCAAAAGGGCCGATTAAGATTACCGAAACGCAATTCCGCGTCGCCCAGCAGGAACTCAACCAACGGTTAGGGACGGTCACGAGCGGCTTAAACGGAATCGGGCTGCAGGTGGCAACCTTAAACACCCAGCAACTAGTGGAGCTTTTGTATGGGACGTTCAACCCCGATGAAGCTGAAACGCAGAAGTTAGACGAGGTCGAAAACCTCCAGGGCGCGGTTGTCGAGCGCCAACCACCGCGCCCTGACGAATTTCCGATTCCGCCTACCGCTCCGGCCCCTGCGGATACTCAAGCTCAAGCGCCGCCGCTTGCAGCCGAACAAGCGCCAGCTGCTCCGAAAGGCGAAAGTAGTGCAACTTCACCGTTGAGTACCGCACCCGCGCAACAATCAGATCCTGCTCAGCAGCAGCCCGCTTCCTCATCCGCAGAGGCACAGATCATTCCTGTGGGGCAGACAATCACGATTGAAGGCCAACCTTCTTCCGCAGCGAATCCCGTGCCGCCGTCAAACCAAGTACCGCACGCATCAAATAAACCCGAGTCCGTCTCGCCCGAGGCGAAAACCGAGGCCGATAGCGTGCCGGGCACGGCGACCGCTTCGTCGCAAGGCGAGCAAGACGGGCCGTTAATCACGGCTGAAGAAATGAAGGGGCGCTAATGGTTTTGGGATTCGGTAAAAAACGTCAACAGCCCCCCCCACAAGCTCAAGGCGGGACGACTTCTACACCGGGGGGCGGAGCGGGTCCGATGAGCTCGCCGGAAGCGCAAGCAGCCGAACAAGCATTCCGCCAAGGAACGGCGAGCTTACTTGATATTGTCGCGCCTGCTTCGTTCGTGATTAACGCCAACTACGTCCAAATCGGATCGCTCTACGTTCGTACGCTCTTCGCGTTTACCTATCCGCGTTACGTGCAAACAAACTGGCTGTCCGCGATTTTGAACTATGACATCACAATGGATGTGGCGATGTACATTTACCCCCAGGAATCACAGCACGTAATGAGCTCCCTGCGACGCAAGGTCGGACAGCTCGAATCTTCGCTACAGATCGAACGCGAAAAAGGTTTAGTGCGCGATCCGGAACTGGAAACGGCGATTGAAGATATCGAAGGGCTGCGGGACGTGCTGCAAAAGGGAGAATCCAAGCTCTTCCAGTTCTCGCTGTATATGACGATCTACGCCCCCACGCTCGAACAACTCAACACCCTCACCAAACAACTCGAGTCCACGCTGGGCGGGATGCTCGTGTACACCAAGCGCGCGCTCGTGCGGATGGAACAGGGATTCCAAACCACGCTACCCTTAGCAGTCAACGAGCTTGATGTGCGACGCAACCTTGATACCGGCTCGCTTTCAACCACTTTTCCGTTTGTCTCAGCCGACCTCTCCAGCAACGAAGGGATCCTCTACGGCCTTAACCGCCACAATAATTCACTCGTCTTATTTGATCGATTCAACCTTGAAAATGCCAATTCGGTCGTGTTCGCAAAGTCCGGCGCGGGTAAATCATACGCCGTTAAACTTGACGCGCTACGCTCGATTATGATCGGCGTGGACGTGGTGATTATTGATCCGGAAAGCGAATATAAAACCCTTGCGGAAGCAGTTGGCGGAAGTTTTTTCCCGGTGACGCTGAATTCTGAAAAGCGCATCAACCCGTTTGACTTACCGCCAGTCGGGCCGGATGGCGATGGGGAAAGTGTCTTGCGCTCCCAGATCAATATGCTCACCGGCCTCGTACGTTTGATGGTCGCAGGCACGACACCCGAAGAAGATGCCCTGATTGAACGGGCCCTGTTTGAGACGTACCAGCTCAAAGACATCACCGCAGACGCGGCCACCCATAAAAACCAACCCCCACTGCTAGCCGATTTCCAAAGCGTGTTGCAAAACATGAGCGGCGCGCAAGGTCTGCTTTCCAAGCTGGAAAAATACGTTACCGGCACGTTCGCGGGGCTGTTTAACCAGCCCACCAACTTCCAGCTAGATCAGCGCTTGACGGTATTTTCGGTGCGCGACCTGGAAGAGCAGCTACGCCCAATTGGAATCTACCTCGTGCTCTCTTACATCTGGAATAAAGTCCGGTTTGAGATGAAAAAACGGATCCTCATTGTGGATGAGGCCTGGTGGATGATGCAATTTGATGATTCCGCGCGCTTCCTGTACGCGATTGCCAAGCGCGGACGCAAATACTATTTAGGCCTCACGATCATCAGCCAGGACGTGGAAGATTTTCTTGATTCCAAGTACGGGCGCGCAGTAATTACGAACTCTTCAATGCAGCTTTTAATGAAACAGTCCACCTCGGCCGTGGACAAATTGGCAAACGTCTTTAACCTGACAGATGGTGAAAAATTCCTGCTTTTGGAAGCGGATGTGGGTGAAGGTCTGTTCTTCGCCGGCCAAAACCACGCGTTCATTAAAATCATTTCTTCGTACACTGAAGACCAGATTATCACTTCCGACCCCCAACAAATTATGGAGATGCGTTCGGCTGCCAACCCGGAGCAGCCTCCCCAAGAGGCAGTGTGAGGCGATGAAACGCGGCTTCGTTGTCCCCGTCATCCTCGTCGTCGTGCTAGTCATCCTGCTGGGAGTAGGATTATTTTTAATTCCCTTCATCGGACTAGGCGCCTTGGTGGGGAAAAAACTGAATCAGGACGCGAGTGATGGTCTGCGCAATTGTGCCAATCTCAATCTCGGATCGGTCAATGTTTCCGAAGAATATTTACCCTGGATCGATGATGCCGCCGCGCAATATCTGCAAGGAGACCGGGCGATTCTGATTGCGCTTATTCAGCGTGAATCAAGTTGGAATCCACATAATTATTTTCGCGGAGATGGATCGGCGGCGGGACTCGGCCAGTTCGTGTATGACACGGCAACCGGTTATAAAGAATTTACCGGCAAAAAGGACGCGATCGGAATCGAATGGCCTCCCGGGAAACTCTATAATGCCAAGCCGACTCGGTACGAAGACCACCCTGATGACGCCCGTTTTGATCCCAAGCGTTCCATTTACGCGACCGCCCATAAATTTAACGCTGCTCTTGCGAGGAATAACAACGATCCGGTAAATGCCTATATCAACAGCTATCATACCTACAGTAATGCCAAGCAGGAGGAGGAGGCACGCAAAGGAGCCGCAGACATGATGAGGATTTATAACCAACTGATCGGAGGCGGGGCAGATAAGTGCGACGAGTCTCCTGGAACCGGCGTAATCGCGAGTAAAGAATGTAAGGATGTAATTCAGTTGATCCGCCGTAAAAAAATAATTGTTGATCGACCCAATGACAGAAAAGGATTTGAAACTGGAAGTATAATACGCAAAGACAGCACCCCCGTTCAAATTGATCCGAAAATATGTGGGCTTTTAAACACCTTGGTCGCAAATGAAATCGCACCGATACAAATCTTGTCATTGGTTGGCAGGCACTCCCGTTGTGTTGGAGGTGATCCCAAAACCGGCCCGCCCGCCTCATGCCAGATTATCGGTAAGCGCGAATCACGCCATTGGACCGGACACGGAATAGATATTGGGAATGTGAAAATTTCCGGACGGCTGATGCCATGGATCGTAAAAAACAAGAAGAAACTCAATGATGCTGGTCTTTGGCCCAAGCAAGTGATTGGCCCGCTAAAGAGCAAGTATGATGGCAAAAATTATACGCAGTGGGCAATCTCAGCAGGCAAGCATGCCCCTGGTTTCTTTGTCAGCGGTCACGATGACCACATACATATCGGATATTAAGTATGCGCAAAAAATTAAGTAAAAAAGTCTTTGTCGCTCTGCTCATCGCAATCTTATTAATTGCTGGCGTAACGATTACCAGAAAACTGCGTGGGTCATTACTTGTAACTTCGTTTTCCGATGGCGCGGTTACCGTAGTTGTGGATGGACGAGCCTACCAAACGCCAGTCAGCATCCGCCTGAAAGCAGGCGAGTATACGATGATCGCATTTGCCTCGGGCAAAGAAACACAAACGTACCGCGTAGTACTAAAATCAAAAGCAATTGAGAATCTAGTAATCGACTTGCCGGAAAACTTCAAAGCACTCTCCGATTTGTTCCCACAAGAGTTGGCGGCAAAATTATATCCTCTTGTATACGCGTTGCCCTACAACACCGACCAATTTTCGGTCGTCTTCAAACCAGTCACGAAGAGTTTTTTGATCGCCCCAAAAATCATATTCAATCAGGATGAGAATCCGCATGAAGAGCTCGCGGGGCAATGGGCTACATATGAACGGTTCGCGCTGGAAGCGCTCGATTTCATCCGTGCAAACGATATTGATCCAAAAACGCTGACGCTTGAATGGCTATACCGGGAGTTTTGGCCGGAAGGTAAAGAAATTGGGATTAAATAATGCCTGAACACGAAATCAAACATCTTCGAAAACAAACTCGCCGCTTGGCATTCTATTTTGGCATTGGACTCGGTGTATTCGCCGGTGTAATCCTAATGACATTGGCACTTTTGCGTCCCACGCTTGAGGTCCAGCCGACACCCAGCGGTGCATTGATCGCGGTGGACGGAAAGACAATCGGCGCGAGCCAAAGGGTACGGGTCTTACCATTCATCCGCCACACAATTACGGCCAGCACCCCTGGATTTTTCCCCTACGACAAAAAAATAAGCCTGCTTCCTGGGCAGAAGATGGTCTTAAAGCCCGCCTTGGCCCAATACCCGGAGCCGATCAAACTAAGTTCTTCCGCACTTGAGGCATCCGTATCAAACAAGGGGGTGAGTGTGTTTTATTTTAATCAAAGCTCCCGGGCGTTCGAACGAATTCGAGTAGGTGGGACAGTAACGGCTGAGACGATCTCCTCCGCAGGGCTGGAGAAACCCGATCAGATCTATTGGAATGCCGATCATTCGCTTGCTCTCATAAACCGCGCTGGGAACGCCTCGATCTATGATTTCCATCGCTATGACTTGCTGCACCAAGAACAGTACAAGGTGGCCGAACTGATTATTGACGCGGCGTGGTCAGCTTCAAATCAAATTGCGGTGCTGCAAATACAGGGGGAAGAGGTTCGACTCGTCCGTTCCGGCGTTAATTTTTCAAATCAGCAGGTTCTTACAGTAATTGATGGCGCTGACGCGCGGGAAAGCACGGTTAGTTGGAGTCCGGATGAAACCGTCATCGTGATTTCCTCCCCAAAGCGCGTCCGCCTTTTCCCGCTTGCCACCCACGAGTGGATCGAGCTTGCCCAGTTCAAAGGACCGATTCGCTTCAGCCAAGATGGCAAGTACTTTCTTGCGCAAACCCAAGAAGGTGACGTTGTGATCTACGACCAGGCCCGCCAAATTACAACCCCGATTGCGCCTCAAAACAGTGTTTCCCGAGTCGTTTTTACCGATCCGGGGCGCGTACTATTCGCAACCGACACGGAACTTGTTGAGCGGGATCTTTCGAATAGCACCCGCGGGGTATTTCCTGTGCGGATGCTAACTGACTTGCGGGCAGTGAAAATTGTGGAAATCGCGCATGATCAAAACGCAAACCGATACGCAGTATTACAAAGCGGAGCAGATCTGTATACGCTTGCTTTAAAGAGAGGCGAAGATGACAAATAAGGAAGATATGCTCGAGCCTCTTCCAGATGAAACCGCGCTCCAAGAGCAGGAGGACGACCAAGATAATCCAGCGCAGGATCTTAAGGATCAGGCACAGGACAAAACCGCCAAACGCGCTCAACAGGCCATGACTTCACCGAAACAAAAGATTCCGGAACCAAAACAGACAGAGCCGCCGGCCGGCAAGCCATCCACTGGCGCTGTTGCAAAGGGCGAAACCCAAAAAGCCGCAACCCAGCAAGCAACAAAGCAAGCCGTTGCAAATGCTGCCCGGGGTATGCTCAAAGCGGCAGGTCCGATCGGAATCGCCCTCAGCCTTACTGCCGATCCAAGGGTAAAAAAGATTCTTTCCTACACTCTGTTGGGGCTGATCGTTTTGGTTGGCACCGGCATCGTGATGTTGGGCGCAATGGCACTCGGAGGCGTCCCGAATAAGAAAAAAGGGCTCTCGTCCCATATTGACTCAAAGCCCGAGAGCGCAAAAGTACAGAGCGTGGCCGCCAAAGCAGGGGCAGGGGATGCCAAATCCACGTTGCTTTTAACCCAATTCGAGCAAGGTAAGAAAAAGTTGAAAGAGCTGGGCGATCTGATCGAAAGTTGCACTTCGACATGCGGATTTCCTCCAGACCAGAAAGGTCAGCTCAAGGTGAAACTGGCGGAAGCGCAAATTACCCAAGAAAACATCACATACCTTGATCCAGGCACGGAACAGTTTACACAAGAGCTGAATATGTTGAAAGCGACCTTAGGGGAGATGATCCGCCTCATGGGGCTGATCGAGGCCCCCACGGGCACCGCGCCAGCGACAATCTATGAATGGTACCTCACTCCCCCGAATGTCGAAAAATACTTGCAAATGGCTCGAGAAGGTGGGCATCCTTTAGCGCGCCCGCAGGCAAACGAACGGTTTAACGCTACCTCAAATGAAGTCGGCCCTGATAATAAGCCCTTACGTTTAAATGGGTATCGTTTTGAGGCCGAAGAACTCCTCGGCGTGCATGCCCTTCGTGCCGGTACGGTCAAAAAGATCGTTGATTTACCGGACGAAAGCTATGCCTTGATTATCGCTGCGCCGAATGATGCATACACAGTCGTTTATTCACATGTGATTGCCACTGTTGAACCCGGTCAAAAAGTCGCTGCAGGCGATGTGATTGCCCAAGTAGCTCCTCAGAATAAAAAAGATGCCGGTTTTCCGACTATTCTCATTCGCGTTATTTCGCAGGACGGGCGATTTACAGACTGGGGGCAAGAACCGTGGCGCATTCGTCCATCTGGCGCAGAAAATAATAGTGAGCGAACCGTGCAAGGGGGACAATGAAAGTCCGCGGATTTTTATTCCGTGCGACCGTGTGGATCCTTGGCGTGACTATCATTGTCCCGTGGCAGCCTCTTATGGTTGCAGCGCAAACCGCGCAACCAACACCCACGCAAGACACCACGGAAGCGGATTTGGATCGCGGCGAAGAGGGTGAAGAACCGATTTCTATGCCTCCCCCTGAAGAAGGTGGAGATAGTGGCTCGTTCAGCATCAACCCAAACGAATCAAGCTTGCTTTCCCTTGTTGATCTTCTGATTAACGTTCAAGAAGATACCGGACTCCTCAACAAGAAGCGCCTTGTGCTACACCCCAAAGACGTGACCGGAATTCAAAACGGCAAAGCAGACGTACGCTTGATTGAAGCGCTCGATTACTTAACCGACCCCAAGCTCGATTCACAGGGCAACTTGGTCCACTCCCCCAACCGCGGCGCCGGGCACGACTACATTAAAGCCCAGCTCAATGAAAAGTTTGACAATCCGGACGACCTGATGAACACCGACAATCCGAACGAACCGTACTTTTCCGCCAATGCGCTCTGGCAGGGAGCGGACGTGACCGAAATTGACCAACTTGCCTGCCGCTTAAAAATTCAGGGTCTCATCAGCACGTCAACCAAAAAACTGCCACCCACGCCGATCAAAGTGCAGTGGCAGTCGGACGAAGGCCTCAAAGGTGAAAGTCCGGGTCTTTCGGGAAAAACAATGCGCGAGCTGTTTGAAGCAGCCGGGGCAGATGGCTTTGGCGCGCTGTTTTCCTCGAGCACATTCGCCGAATTATTAAAGGGGTTCAAGGGCAAGAGTCTTGGCGATTGGGCGATGCTGATTGGCTCGGCTCTGATTGCTCAGGAACTGGGGATTCCAATGACCGCTGATAATATCTTTACTCTCCTGGAGGATGGCGGAAAAGTGCTGATTGGCAAGGCGCTCGGCATCCCACCCGAAGGATTAACGGGATCAAGCCCCGAAGAGGTCTTTGAATCCATCGGGCGCTCTGCGATCGAACAAACGCTGCAAATCCCATTCGGATCATTGGCAGGGGAAAAACGCGATGGCACCATCAGCTCCGATTCGATCCTGCGTTCGGCTGGCCGGCGGATGATGGAAGAACGGGTTTTGCGCGTGAGAGCGGGAACACTGAAAGAAACGGCTAGAAGCACAGATGAATTTGAAATCTTGCTTGGGAGGGCGCTTGTGGAAGAATATGCCGGGTTACGACAGGAGAGCTTGAAGCAGGGCAAACGGAACAAGAATGAAAAATTCGACGTAACAACGATTGCGTTTGCGCGGGAAAGTGTCGGGCAAGAGCGGTTCGAGACCGGTTTCCAACTCCCGGGAAGCATTGATACCAATTTTGGCCTACGTGTGGGGCGCACTGCCCAATGGATAACCGACGGCAATGAAAGCGGACGCTACTTGGAGTATTTCCAAGAAATCGGGAAAAAATATCTGGAACGCTTCCGCAACTTTAAAAACTACACCTACACAATCAATGATCCTGCAGCCCCGGGCGCAAAAAAGGAGGTTACGGAAAACATGCGCGACAAGATTGAGAATCTACCGGATGGGGCATTTGATCGCGTAGCAAAGGGTGATTACGACGCGTTCCGCGCAATCGGGATAAAAGTCCTTTCTGAAACACTCGGGCAATCCAGAGATTATGAGCGCTATGCGTATGGTGAGTGGTTGGGCCGTGGCGATTTTGCCGTCATTTTAGATTTTCCACCCGGAAAACCGGTGCAAGAGCGCTCTTCAGTTGCGTTTGGGGAGATTGAAGCGCTTACGAATGCCTCGTTTGACTTTATGGGGGATGACCTGCCCCGCATCTTTGCCCTGAACGAGGGTGCGAGCGTTTTTCGCTTGCGCGGGGAACGGGCACTCTTAAATGGGATCAAGCCTTTGACGGAACGGGAGCTTGCGCGGAGCAAGGTTGGCGGAAAAATCCTACCGCTTGTTGAGGCCGTGCAGGAGGTCAGTAATGCCCTCAATAAGATTGACACAGCGCTTGACGGACTGGATCGTGAGGTGGCCGGAGGGGACAACAAAGAGAAGGTACGCAAAATCCGCGCTCAACGGGTGCGGATTAAGGGCGCGGTCAATTCCGGACGCGTGGTGGAGGCAATCTCGGAGATGCGCGGCCTTTTGGGTGATCTCAAGCGCACCACCACGTCCAACAATCATGCCCAAATTAACGAAGTCGACAAAGAGATCGGTGAAATCGCCCAGTTGATTCAGGGTCTCTCCGGCGAACGGCCGCTCCCGCGCGGGATTGGCGGGCCCTGGGGTTGGGTAGAAGACAACCTCCAACTGAGCGAAAAAGTGTCTTTGTTCGGCGTAACGCGGCGCGAAATCTTTCAGGCTTTAATCGGCGGGACCGCGAACCTGCGGGACTTTCTGATTGAAGTCGGGTCGAAAAAATGGGAGCGGGAGTTTGATTTACCCCGCAATGGACTAAAATTCTTCCTTGATGCAGTTGCAAGGGAAGGCAAAGAGAAAATCGGAACGTCCGCGCTTTTAGAATATGAATACATGCCTGATCGTCCAAATAGCAAAGACAAAATCGGAACTGCCATATTTTTGGAGAGCATGGGGCAGGCACGATTGATTGAACTCCATAAAAACCCCTCGGAATACTCAAGCGAGCAGCAGCGTGATATCGGCCTGATTGTACTCCAAACCAGGGTTTCCAACGAACTGGCACGGCTTTTTGGGCTGAAGGGCGGTCGCTACACGCTCACGGAACGGGATGTTGTCGGTATTTTCAACGGCCAGTGGCAGCGCGCCCTGATTAAAATCGGCTCTGCTCAACTGAACCTCGGGCTGGAGTGGCCTGAAGATTCGGAAGGGTTTCTCAAGATTATCGACGATCCAAACAGTGAGGCCGAACCGGGCTCAAATAACTTTCAGGATATCCTGACTGAGGGTTTCACCTATCGTCTGTTACGGTCAATCGGCTTGAAACACGCGATTACGTTAAAAGGCAACATCGGGCACAATCTCGGACGCGTGTCGATTGAAGATCGGCTTGGATTAAAGCACGATACGTTCCGCGAAGGGATTGAAGAAATCCTTACGAGCAATGGCGGGAAGATTTTTGCCGCTGCATTTAATATTCCGATTCCGGCCGACTACCAGCGCCTTATAGAACAAGAACGCGCCGCGATCGAAAAATCATACGGTCGGGGAACAACCGCGGCGGCACAAAAAATTGCAGAAATGGAAAACCTCAACATTGGCGCATTCTTGCGCTTTCGGGTGCTCGGCGGCCCGATCGGCCCCTACTGGGACAACCAGAGTAATCGCGATCGCTTAAAACGCGTGGACGCCAAGCTTGGAAT
Source organism: uncultured Candidatus Saccharibacteria bacterium (assembly GCA_964362865.1). GTDB lineage: Bacteria > Patescibacteriota > UBA1384 > JAGVHQ01 > JAGVHQ01 > JAGVHQ01. The sequence continues at coordinate 14,967 of CAYIGD010000008.1, forward strand.
TGATATCGGTTCCACGGAAGCGTTGCTAAGAAAACAAATCGAAACCAGTGATTATTTGAACCGCGCCGCAAAAGCGACTTCGTTCAAAATTGCGGGGCAGGTGCTGGACCAGGATTTCCACCTTTCCGAGAAATTGGGATTGCCGCCCAATACGATTCGCACGATTGCGGACCTCCTGGGTAAAGACATATTGACCGACGGCGACCGATTCAAGTTGGTTGAATTGGCGGCGAAAGCAGCCGGCATCAACCTCGATGGGGAAGTGAATCAACTCTTGGGGGGGTCTTCAGAAAAAATTATCTGGCAACCCGGGACGCTCCAAAAGATATTCGACAACCCCGACCGCCTGAACGATATCCTGCTTGATCAGGGCATCCGAGTCTTAATGCGCGAGATTGGCGATGCACCGATTAAACTTGGAGGTGTTTCGATTGACCCGTACTTCCTTATGCGGCTCGCTTTTTCGTACTACAAGGATTGGGATCCAAACGACAAAAAAGATTTTCCGGTGCGCGGCTTTACGGACGGACAACTGGCGAAATTGAGCCAAGATGGGCTCGGGTATATGATCCAAGCCGCGCTTTTTAAACTGACTGGAGGGAAAGATGTCTCCCTTGAGATACATGGGTCCGGCAACATCAATCTGCGCGGAAGTGGTGAGGGGATTCGGATTCCAATCGAGTACACGCGCCTGCTGGCTCAAGGCGATACGCGCGTGCTGATCCTCACCGGCCTTACGTTTGTGGTCAAGCAAATCAACTATGACGGGAGTGGGAAGACGCTCGTTCCCGAAAACCTGCGCGTCAATTTTGACGACATCGCAAAGGCGGTCTTCGGGGATCCAATAACCGAGGAAGTTGCAGCTTTCAATGCAGTCGGGGGCGTGTTGCGTAACGTATACCCCGAGTGGGATACCCTCACGCCAGAAGAACAAGAAATACTCATCCAGGAGTACGAAAACACAACCGGTAATAGCGTTTCCATGCTGAAAGCCGAAGCGCGTCAAAAAGTACGCAATGAACTGCAATTGTATGCTGCGTATAAACTCTTAGACTCGGTGGCCTACCGTTCAGGACTGATTGATATTCCCAAAAATTTTTCCTACCGTTTATTCCAAGGAAACACGCGCGATCGGATGGAAGCACTGGTGGAATTCGCCGGCAATATGTTGGCGCGTGGTGATCCACGCCTCAACGCTACGGTATTCCCGGATCTGTACCACTTCTTCTTCGACCCCGTGGGTTCGGAGCTCTACCACAATGCCGACAAGCTGCGCACTTCTACGTTTTCTGGGCTTGCCACTATTTTGGCTGATGAAATCGGCTGGAAAGAATTGCCGAAAGAATTTATCGCTGCGATCTTTTACTCAATTCAACATGATTGGAAGGGCGAAAAGGAGTATACGCTCGATTTCGCAGGAGTGCCGATCACGATTACCACGTTTGACCCCAAGCAGTTGCAGGGTTTTGCGATTAACTGGGCAGTGGATGGTATCGGTCAATGGGCAAAAAAAGAGTGGGGGGTTGACCCGAGGGCGATCCGCCAGCTTTACGAAGCCTATATTGATTTACAAAATGCCCAGAAATTCTTAAATGAGGCAATTTTTGAAGGATTCGTCCTAGAAGTCGGTGGGGACTTGTTTCTTGCCGAGGCTGTAAAATCCCACGCATATCAAGAATTACAACAAAAGAAGTTTGCGGCGGTCAATCTTATTATCAACATCGCGTTTTCAAAAGAGTTTGCCCAAATCGAAGAACGCAATAACCTACCACCTGGAACACTCTCACAGGTAATGACACTTGTCGTGGCAGCGATCATGCACGTCAAAATGGATGTAGTGGGAACGGTAATGGTTTTAATCGGTGGGATATTCGGTGATGAATTCGCTTCGTTCGAAGAACAATACAATCTGCCCCGAGGGGTGACGAGTGCGGCGGTGGGTGTGGCGATTACGAGCTGGGCTGCCTCGGCAAATTTGGTCTCAACGGCCGCAATCGCAACTGCTTGGTACGGGTTGATTCTGATTGCGCTCTTCTCGCCCTTCTCCGTCAAGTATGAATGTCAAAAGGCGCCCCCTTCCCGGGCCTTGGGCGAACCGGCATATACCCAAGCACTGGACGAATTTCGGCCCGGTTGGACAAATGGCAAAAATACACAACTTTGGAAACGCTGGGCCCAGTACGAAGTCAATCGAATCATTGGGGAACTTGTCGTGGACTTACCCCAGAATTCCGGCGAAGTCAACCTGCCGACTCAAGTGGAAACGCTCCGACGCGAAGACGTAGCAAGTTGGAAGGCGGAAGTGGACGCGGCCTATGGGCCACTGGAAGAACGAGGGAGTTACTATGGCGTTGGTTTTGGGGGAGCGCTCGACCGTGTCCATATTGGATACTAAAAAACGTAGGCGCGTCCGCGCTTTCGTTTTTAATAAGACTCAACAATTACACGAAGCGTTCTGACGGCATCAATGCCACACGCTTGATTCAGCTTGATAATCAGGCGCGCTTCATTCTCGCGAATAGTAAACGCGGTTTTATGATCCGCAACGATTAGAGTCAGGATTTTGCGTTTGTAAGAGCGCACATGCGCCATCTCGCCAATGACGTGCGCGGCTTTCGTACACACGTCGGCTGCTTCCAATCCTCGATTCAATTTATGACGCTTCGCAAACGCGCTGACTAAATCGGTGATTCGCTCCATTATTCCTACTGTAACGAAATCACGTTGATTGCGGGGAAAAGCGTTTCGATCGAGGGTTCCGTACTGGTGGCGATTACACGCATCGCTTTGGGCATTACCTCGCGCAGAGCGCGTAGCCGCCCGATGTCGAATTCAGAGGTTAGGTCGTCAAAAAGAAACGTGACGGTGGGGTCGGCAGCGGAGAGCTTGCGATATGCGCCGAGAGCCAGCAGTAAGGCCACAAGGCGTACCTCCCCGCGCGATCCGTCCACGAGAATCGGTTTGCCTCCCACATTGATTGCAAGATCATCGCGGTGCGGCCCAACACTTGTGGACGCAAAACGAATGTCTCGCTCACGAACGCTTGATAGTTTTTCAAGTAAGGTACGGGCATCGGGCACGTCGGTATTGGTTCCGCTAGGAAGATAGTGGAGTGCGCTGTCGTGTGCCGTAATGGTTTTCACTAATGCGTTGAACTCCGGCTCAAGATACCGCAGGAACTGGGCGCGCTCCTTTGAGAGCTGTGCACCCAGCTCCGCCACAAGCGCGTCCCACGCTGATAATTGCGTAATTGGCTGGAGCCCTTTTTGAATTAATGACAAGAGCGCATTGCGCTGTGTGACCGCCTTGATGTAGCGCTGGAGTAGGGCAGCGTAATCCGCTTTCCATTGGCTTGCGAGCAGGTTGATCGTTCGCCTGCGCCCGCCCGGTCCAGAACGAATGATCTCCACCAGCTCTGGGCTGAACAGAACAGCTTTCACGTGTCCGATAAATTGTTTCGTCGGGATTTGTTTCCTGTCGAAGAAAAAACGCTTCACACCCCGTTCTCCTGTGCGTTCAATCACGACCGAGAGTTTGCGCTCCCCGCCCCCTAATTCTACCCGCGCCAAATTTTGGTTGTATTGGACAAGTCGCTCTTCCCGCGTTGTACGCCAGCTGCGCGTAAACGCAAGCATGCTAAACGCCTCAATCACACTCGTTTTTCCCGAACCGTTCGGCCCCACAATCAAAATTTGGGGGGAGTTAAGCGGTAAGCGATAAGCGCGAAAATTCCGGAAGTGGGTGAGAGCAAGTTGTTCCACAAAGAACTATCCGGTTCCGGTTTTAAGGGGCATCACTAAATAACGTAGCATCGGATTAGTGCTTGATTTTAAGACACCCGGGTCAGTGGCGCTCTTAAGCAGTAGGGTGACCTCGCCTTTTTGCAGCGCAATCATATCCGTTAAATACTTCACGTTAAATGAAATCTCAAGTGGTTCTCCTTCTACGTGGGCGTTTACCATCGCTGTTGTTTCTCCTGTTTGAGCGGAGGTGGCGTGAATAGAAAACTGGTCAGGAGCGCTCACCTTTAAAACGACAGTGTTGGCACTATCCTTGGCAAACAGGGTTGCAATCCGCAAGGCGTGCGCTGCGTCTGCCGCTTTGAAAGTTGCAGAGAGGGTTTGTTGGGTCGGAATGATCTCAGTATAGTTCGGAAATTCTCCATCAATGAGACGTGAGACAAGCCGCGCCTCTTCGCCCTCGAATACAATTTGGTGCTCCCCGAGTGTGATCGCAACCTCTCCTGCAATAAGAATGCGGGCCGCTTCCAGTAACGCCCGAGTGGGGATAATACAGGAAACTGTTTCTTTTAACCCGTCTTTCAGTGAGAAAGTTTGTTCTGCAAGCCGATAGCTGTCCGTGGCCGCTGCAATGCCCTGAGTCTTACTTACCGTAAGATAGATACCGGTCAAAATCGGGCGGGTTTGATCGGCAGCAGCAGCATAAGCTACGTTTTCCGCGATACTCCCGAGTTCTGAGGCGGTAATGACAAACTTTTTGCCGTCTTTCATCTCGGGGATAAGCGGGAATTCATTGGGATCTAAGCCTCGAATTTTTGTCTGCATATTCCCGGCTACAATATGGGCTTCGTTCTGCTCGCCAGAAATAGTCACTGTCGTACCCTCAAGAGCAAGGACGATGTCGTTTGTGAGGCGCGCCGGTAAGGCAAGTTGACCCTCAACTTCAATTTTTGCTCCAATGAAAAATTCAACTCCGATCTCTAAGTCAGTTGCGGCAATTCGCAGGCGTCCTTTTTGAGTTTGAAATAGAATCGAACCAAGGACTGGCAAGGTTGCCCGAGGGGCGACAGCTCGCGCTGTAGCTGATAGGGCGCGCTTCAAATTCTCCTGCATACATTCGACACGCATACTTCCTCGCTTTCTACCCCTCTTTTCTCTTATAGTTCTTTCTTAGATATAAAGAAAGAAAATAGTAGTAATAATGGTGGATTTGTGGACATTAACCAGGAGAAAAGTTAAAAAAATATGTGGACAAGGTGTGGAAGAAGTCCTGAGTTTTCAACAAGCAAAAAGGAGGTGTGAATAAGTCGGTTGTTATCCCCATTTTTTCCACAGAGTTATCCACAGGTTATCCACAATCACTATGAAACACGCGCGGGTTGTAAAAGTTCTTTTATCAAAGAAAGGTCTTCTTGAAGGGTGGTGTTACGTGCCAGGTCTTTTTCAATTTTTGTGCACCCATGCATAATTGTCGTGTGGTCTTTCCCACCGAGCGCACTCCCTATCCGGGGGAAAGAAAGCTGCAATTGATGGCGTAAAAGGTACATTGTAAGCTGTCGCGGATAGACAAGTTCTTTGGTGCGGCGCCCCCCCACCAAATCAACACGAGAAATTCGAAAATAATCACTGACACAACGCAGGACTTTATCCACAGTTACGGTTTCTTTTTGGTTTTGAATTACCCCTTCTAGGGCGCTTGCAACCAACTCGGGAGTAAGCTTTGTTGCGTGCATTTGCGAAAACGCGATTACCCGCGTGAGGGCGCCCTCCAACTCACGTACGTTTGAGTGCACAATCGCAACGATTTTGCTGATTACCTCTTGGGGGACTTCAAGTTTGCGTTCTTTACACTTTGATTTCAGGATCGCTTCACGCGTTTCTACATCTGGAGGTTGAACGTCGGCTACCATTCCCCCTCCGAACCGAGAACTGAGGCGCGCTTCTAAACCCGGAATGGCGGTGGGGGGGCGATCTGCCGTAATTACAATCTGGCGGTTTGTTTGCTGCAGGGTATTAAAGGTGTGGAAAAACTCTTCTTGAGTTCCTTCTTTGTTGGCAATGAACTGAATGTCGTCCACCAACAAAGCGTCCACCTCGCGGTATAAACGCTTAAACGCGCTCATTTTGCCGGATTGGATCGCGGCGACAAACTCGTTTGTAAAGGTTTCGCAGGAAACATACGCTATTTTGGACTCTGGGTTTTGAGCCAACAGATAATTTGCGATCGCATGCAATAGATGAGTTTTTCCGAGACCCACCCCGCCATAGATGAAAAACGGGTTGTAGAGTAGACCGGGTTTTTTAGCGACTGCCAATGAAGAAGCGTACGCAAGCTGGCTTGTTTTACCGACGATAAACGAATCAAATGTGTAACGGGGAGATACCGTAGTGCGGGATGGGCCACGCCCAAGAGGGGTTTTTGCTGGGGTTTGGTCTGGTGGAGCAGGCTGTGCTTGGCGGTCAGTGGAGATTGTATAGTGGATATCGCGGATTTGAGGGTTTAGCTTGCGCAGAACCTGCGAGATTTGGCGGTGACATTTTTTTTCAAGCCAGTCGCGGGCAAAATTACTCGGGACGGCAATTGCAATCGTTTGCCCATCGTTTTGGGCGATGAACGTGTTCTGAAACCAGGTCTTAAAATAATGAGCAGGAAAACTAACCTCCAGCTCTCCCAGCGCTGCTTTCCATAGCTCTTCAGTGTTGAGACGTTCCGCCATTAGATTCCTTTCAAGTTATCCACAACCCTCATCCTAGCACGAGTGATTTTGAATATAAAAATCAGCCATCAAGCATTGCCGCTTTTCCACAGGTAAGATAAGATGAGAGCAGCCTGTTTATGCGAGAGAGGGAAAGGAGAGCGACAGCAGTGGCACAGCGCCGATTAAAATCATTTGAGGTGGCACGTGTTCTGCGAAAGGGAGTATTCAAGCGTACCCCGCATCTTATACTGCGCACACTTTCCCGTTCCGCTCCGGGTAGCGCTCTGGCAGTGGTTGTTCCCAAGCGCTTGGTGGCAGGCGCAGTCGAACGCAATCGCTTCCGGCGCCAACTCAAAGCAGCTTTTTCTAAGATTACATTGCCCCGCGGTGACAGTGTTGTAACGCTGAAGGCAATCCCCGAGAAGGCATATCAAACATTTGTGAAAGAGGCCCAACAATGGCACGCGTCTTACTGGAACTCATCCGGATTTATCAGAAAACCTTTTCGCCCGATCACGGGTGGAGCAAAAAACGCCACCTCTTAGGATTCTGCCGGTTTACACCCACGTGTTCGCAATATGGATACGGGGCGATTGAGCGTTTCGGCGCCTTGAAAGGCAGCTGGCTGACGCTTGCGCGCATTGCCAGATGTCACCCGCGCGCCCGTGGCGGGTATGACCCAGTACCAGGAGAACATTTATGAAAGCGCTTGTTTTCACCGTTTTATACCAGCCCCTTTTCAATCTGTTGATATTTTTTGTGTGGGTGTTCGGGGGAAACGTTGCCGCCGCAATTATTGTACTTACGGTTTTAGTTCGGTTTATACTGCTTCCGAGCTCAATCCGCGCGACGCGCGTGCAACAACAACTCAAAGCGCTCCAACCAGAGATTGAGCGTTTGCGCGCCGAGCACAAAAGCGACCCAAAAGCACAAAACGAGGCCTTACTCTCCTTTTACCGTACCCATAAGGTTAACCCTTTTTCCAGCTGCCTACCCCTGCTTTTGCAAATGCCATTTTTGATCGTTCTGTTTTATGTCTTCCGCAATGGCCTTGATACAAACCACTTTTCGATCCTTTACGCGTTTACCCCCCGGCCGGAAGCGCTTTTCACGAATTTTTTCGGGATTGATCTTGCCAAACCAGATTTATGGGTTTTGCCAATCTTGACCGGTGCAGTGCAATTCATCCAATCTCGCCAGTTACAGATGGGTAGTAAAACAGAGAAGCCAAAAGCAGGTGATATGCAACACATGCTCTCCATGCAGATGATGTATATTTTCCCTTTGCTGACGGTGATTATCGCCCGCTCATTGCCAGCCGCCCTGCCGCTTTACTGGTTTGTAACAACCGTCTTTATGATTATCCAACAGAAGCTGATCGTGCGTTCCACTCCCCCCGCAGCAGCGGTGAGTGTTACGGTACGGAAAAAAGATGGCACGCACTGACTTTGAACCAAAATCCGTGCTTGAAAAAATGCTGGAGTCTTTGGGGATTACCGCTACATTTGTGCGACGGGAAGAAGACGGGTATGTCGTCTACGACATCACCACCGCGGATTCCTCGCGTTTGATCGGGCGCGACGGCGCAACTCTGGATGCCTTGCAGCATCTGGTTACTGTCATTGTTAACACTCATCGCTTGGAGTATTTACGGATCCATTTGGATGTAGAGGGTTACCATAAACGCCAATTGGAAGAAGTCGAGCAAGAGGCGCGACATATCGCCCATTCTGTGCTAGAATCAGGCCGTCCTCGGGTATTGTCCCCCATGGACGCTGCTAAGCGGCGCGCCGTACACATGGTGGTGAAAACATTCGGGACGCTCACGACCGAAAGTATCGGGATGGGGCACTCCCGGCGAGTGATCATCAAGCCCAAAACAGAAAAAGATAGTTCAGAGTAAAAAGGGACCGAGGAGAGGTCGCATAGTGGCCGAGTGCCCCGGTTTCGAAAACCGGTATACCGCAAGGTATCGTGGGTTCGAATCCCACCCTCTCCGCCACCCCACGTCACCCCCTTTGGGGGTTATGCGGGGTGGCTGTGGGATTCGAACGGGGAAAGGGGTCGGGAAAACGGGAGTTTTCCCGGTGGCGGAAAGAGTCTCGTCACTTTTGCAAAAGTGACGGACGCTGAAAACCGAGGGGTTTTCAGAAAGTCCCGACAAGTCGGGACGCGTGAGATTCCCACCCTCTCCGCCAGTTGGGAAATGAAGCACACTACCTTTACAAAAATCGAGGGAGATTTTGTTAAGAAGCCGGGCGTTCAAATGATGGATAAAATCGCCAAGGCATTAAATGTTTCCATCGAAGATTTACTATGATTGGTTTAAAACGAGGCACAGTAAAACTTGTCCCACACAATCCGAAATGGTCGGTGCTTTTTGATGATGAAAAACAACTTCTCAAAAATACATTCGGCGACATAATTCTTGCTATTGAACATATTGGTAGCACCGCCATTCCTGATATTCCCGCAAAGCCGATTATAGATATGAACATTGGTGTCGAATCTTTGGAAATTGCGCGGAGCATGAAAGAAAAATTTGAGAAGTTAAGCTATGAGCACCGACCATTTGTTCCCGGACACACAAAAGAGTAATTAAAATGGCAAGAGTTAT
>CAYIGD010000009.1:0-22346 GCA_964362865.1 uncultured Candidatus Saccharibacteria bacterium
CTCCCACACTTCGCTTAACCCCGCGTCCGTTTGAGGAAGGATTTTGCTCATCCAGAGCGTTGTTCCGCTTTCAGGTTGGACGAAGATCGTCATCGTCCAACGGTCGTCTGCTTTAAGCCCCGCCAAAGCGCGAACGCTTTGGTTAACAATTTCACCTTGTTCTGTGCTCCCTCGCCGCCGCCGCAGAAGCTGCCGGTCTGGTGCAACGGAGGAAAATTCTTCGCTCATGAAATACTCGTAATCGGCCAGCGTGTCGCTTTTCACAGTCGTCGTTGCCACTGATTTTTCTTTTTGCTTGGTCGTAAAGCGTTCGACAGCCGGGTAAGCTGGATTAAAATTTTGCCCAAACAGATAACCGAGACTTACGGCTAAAGTCCCGATAATGAGAATCAGCATCAGCACCCAGATTGCGGCCAACCCGGCTTGCAAGCGAAACGATTGGTATTGTTGCTCGTTCATGCCCCTCCGTCGGCAGAGCTACTGGCCTTCGAAATAGGTGGCGTTGGTCGGCAGTGGAGTGGGAGTTGCCTTTTTTTGTGTAGAGCCGCTCCCACCACTCGGAGCTGCTGCTTTTTTTTCAAAGCTCAAGCTTGCGAGTATTTCGTCTAACGTTTTCAGCTCATCAGCGCTCCCGCCTTCGAAATTCACAACGTACGCCTCGGTTTCGGAAACAAAAATCCGCGCTATCCCAAACACCCTCTTCAGTGTTTTAGGGTTTGCGTCTTTGTAGACTTCTTTATTCGTCGGGTCAATTTTGAATTCCCATAGCTTAATTTTAGCGTCCCCGATTTTGCTTTCTTTACCCCGCTCTACGGCTTCATACCCTTCAAATGTGCTCGATTGCTCGAGCGCGCCCGCCTCCGTTTGTTTTTTGGAAAATTTCAGCACTTCCAGGCGCGCACCCGTGATGCTGGTTGATTTTTCATCACTGAAATCCGCGGTTTTGAATTTCGCGACCTTTTCCGTTCCGACAAGTGATGCGCCCGAGGGGTCTTCCCCCCACGTTTGGGGGTAGGAAAATGTAATGGAATACTTTTCAGAGGTAAATTTGGTAAGGGCAACAGGGCTGGGCGTCGCGGTTTCTTTCTGGGGCGTGCGCTCAACTAATCCGAGGTCGCGACTTTCGCTCGTTGGGGAAATGTTTGTGCCAAAATAGTATCCCAGGCCAAGCGCGATGATGAGCACAACGAGGGTGCCGAATGCCGCTCCCGCACGGGTAGCACCCCGTCGAGTGAGTTGAAACGCTCGATGCCGTGAATAATTAGTCAGCTCTTCCATCATTTTGATAGTACCCTAGTATTGCCCCGCTTCCAAGCAAGTCCGCCATCCCTAATCGGTGCAAGCTCAATAGAAGTTTTGCTCCTGCTCGACAGGGACAGTGGGCGAAGTCAGAAGGTCTTTTGGTGTTTTGCGCGCCGGCAGCTCTTCCGAGGAGCTTACCGTAGGAACAAGTTGCTGGCCAAATAAGTACCCGATGCTGATCGAAAGCCCGCTGATGATGAGCACCAGGATGATGATCCACGCCATCGCAACCCCGGCCTTAAAAAGAGAAAACGAACGGTACGGATTCTCTACATTCATATTGCTATTATGCCATACAAGATACGTCCGATAAAAATGACCGATAGGTTTATCAATCCGTATAGCGATGGTAGAGTGTTTCCCATGGTTGATTATGAGAACCTATAAACGTATAATGAATTACTAGTTAGCAGGTTCGGGTCGGTAGCTACATTCGTAGCTATCCTCCCCTCGCTCAGATAAAATAAACCCGCAGTTCGTTTTTCTTCGTTCGGGTCGGTAGCTACATTCGTAGCTATCCTCCCCTCGCTCAGATAAAATAAACCCGCAGTTCGTTTTTCTTCGTTCGGGTCGGTAGCTCAGCTTGGTTAGAGCACCTGCCTTTTAAGCAGGGTGTCCTGGGTTCGAATCCCAGCCGACCCACCAAACAAGAAATCCTGACGTATGTCGGGATTTCTTGTTTGTGGTTGGGATTCGAACGGGAAAGGGGTCGGGAAAACGGGAGTTTTCCCGTTGCGGAAAGAGGCATTCCGATCCCGCTGAGAACCGAGGGGTTCTCAGAAATGTGAGAATTCCCAGCCGACCCACCAAGCGTCAGCGCTAAACTCTTAGACTTACCCGCCTTTGGCGGGTTTCGTGTTGAGAGTTTGCGCTTCCTTTTCTTTAACCCATCCAAACATGTGTTGCGAAAAGGAAAACCGAAAAAATTTGTGGCGGGGATTCGAACGGGAAAGGGGTCGTAATTGAGGTAATGGAGCTAACGACTTAAAGTTGCTTGGGTAGTATTGCCGTACGCGCCGATGTTGGCTCTACTGCCGTTTGGTACGGGTTCCATGGAGTAATCGGATGCAGGATTGCCCGTGTCAACATGGGGAGAACCGGATTTTTCATGATAATCGCCGCCTGCTTTATTGACGAACAACGGATCTGCCGAAATATTTCCATTTTTCCCCGTCGGATCATATTGGGTTTTTCCTGTTGGAAGTTTTGTTCCAAAATAATTTTGCCAAAACACTGGCGCGTTCAATGTTTGCCAAGGACGATATGCGGTAGTACTTTCAGTGAAAAGATAGTCTCTTGTGTTACGCCAAGTATTATTATATTGAATAGTAAAATCGGTTGGCTGTAGAAAATCACAGCCGGCGGGACATATTACCCAAACACCGGCTTTCTCGTACTCCACAATGGCATTGTTCTCAACAAGAGTTGATAGATAGTCATAATACGGTGTGCCACCGCCGATATTGATAAGTATGCCGAAATCTTGGTCTTTGCCACCGATAAAAGTATTGTTTACAATAGCCGCCGGCTCACTATACTGAATCAGCATTACACCCATATCGAGATTTTTAAAGACATTATTTTTAATCGTTGTTAACTGATGCCATGGACCCGAGCGAACCATTACGCCCGTAGATCCGCTTCCAGAATAAGCATTATCGATAGTCCCTGTTCGTTGAACATAGTCGGAAGTGATCGTAAAACCGCTAAGGGTGGGGATATAATGTTCGTATTTGCCGTCTCGATCTGTGTCTGCTACCAATGAAGAGAGCTCAACAACTGATCCCCATCCGTCCAAACCCGTCCCCGGACCGCGGATAGTCGTCTCTGATGCTCCGGCGCCAATAAGGCTTACTCCGCCTCCGGTAGAAATCTCTTCGCGATATTCCCCCGGCCCCACGTACACCGTTCCGCCAAAACATGAGGCGTCCAGAGCAGCTTGGATATGCTGGTAATCTTCAGGGACACGGAGATTATTTCTACATCCCGTGAGAACTGGGTATCCTACTCCAATAATTGGATATACCGTTACTGTCTGATCGGGACTAACAACCGACTTTCCGGTCTTCGAATCGGTGGAGGTAATACGAAAATGATACGTTCCTTCGCCAATTCCAGTAAGATAGGCGCGATGTTTAACTGAAACCCAGCCTTCTCCCTGGCCAGAAGTCAAACCATAGGACCCTGTCGTTCCGTAATCCACCCTTCCAGTTGTCGGAACGTTTGTTGTCCAATAAATAACCGCCCAGCCTAGCCGCGGTTGAGTAATAATATCAGAGATACTGACGGCGTTTGGCGTCAATTTCGAGGGAATGACTGCGACAGCGAAAAGGCCGGCAATAGCGACTAATGAAATGAGGATTGTTCCGGGGCGCATGAAGGTTTTCATCGAAATTTTTTATACTTCTGTCATCATTGTGGGCCTATTCCGCATACGGATCAACTCGGCGCCGCCCGCCGGTTACGAGCATCAAAACGACCGGTAAAATGACCCACCATACTTGGTAGGCCATTACTTTGCTGGCTAACTGCGAGTGTTCGAGAATGCCGGTGCGGTTGGCTTCCGGCAAAAACGAAATGATTGTCGAAAGAATCAGGGCGGCGGTCAAAAAACTATAGCCGAACAGCTCAATCGGCGACATGAGTCCGGCACGCGCCCGCGTGGAACCCAAGCCGCTTTTGGTTGACATGATTCCGATTGTGATGAGAAACAAAATGACTTGGATCGTCTGGGGGGAGGCGTCGGAGCGCACGAAGAACTGTCCGAATACGGTTTTATCGCCGTTTACGAATTGAAAAAGGGTTCCGCTCCAGACCTGCGAAACCACTATCCCGACGTAGACCGCCAACAGCGTGGTTAAAATTCGCTCGCGCTGCAAGATGAAACCGTAGGCAATCGTTACGGCAAAAAACATTCCGATAATGAAATCCCATGACGGTGTACTGGGCACAACCCCTCCTTCGGGTATTCATCTACTACGCTACGGCCATCAGGTTAGAGTGTCAACCTATCTTTGTAGAGGGAGGGACTCTTCATTGCGAGGCGTGTCCCCCTCTCTACAACTCCCTCCTTAGCACGCGTCCAATCCAAGGATATGGTTGGTAGAGGGGCAAGGCAGTGAAAGACTGAATGGATCGTTATTATTGCTGCTGTTGGCGCAGCTCTTCCCATAAACGCCGTTCTTCACGCGAGAGGCGGCGGGGGATTGCAACGCGCACCGCAACGATTAGGTCTCCCCGAGCGCCGTTACGCAGAGCCATCCCTTTGCCGCGGAAGCGGAACTGCGTGCCGTCCTGCGTGCCGGACGGAACCGTCAGTTCCAATGCATCCTGCTGGACCCGAAAACGGATTATGTCCCCAAGTACCGCTTGGTCGAGTCGGATTGGCAGTTCAGTAGTAATGGTGGCGAGCGCTTGCCCGAAAAAGCTTTCAAAAATATCGCCGAGGCCCCCACCCCCGAATTCAAATCCAAATCCGCCTCCGCCGCCTTGTGAAGTGCCAAAATCAAATCCACTGAATCCACCCCCTCCTCCGGCACGCGCTGCGTCTGCTCCCGCTTTACCGAATTGGTCATACGCAGCCCTTTTTTGGGGGTCGGAGAGTACTTGATAGGCTTCGTTTACTTTTTTGAAGCGCTCGTGCTCACCGCCCTTGTCAGGGTGATGTTCATGCGCCAGTTTTCGATAGGCACGTTTGATCTCAGCCGTCGAGGCGTTTTTTGCTACACTTAAAATTTCGTAATAATTCTCAGGCATAATTAATAACTAACGATGAATAACTTCTCATCTTACAAGTAAGGTGAGAAAAAGTCACGACCTATGATACCAAACGTGATGCCGATCAGCAAGACACCAAGCATGATTAATGCAAAGAGTGTCGTCCTGACCGAGGCGGACGCATACGAGGCATAGGCGGCCAAATTCGGTGGACGCATCGAGCCCACGATCATACCGAGCGAGAATCCGACCCACACAAGCCAAGGCCAATCGACAAGATCAACGCCAAAGCGCAGTGCCATGATCGTTAATGTAAGCGCGATCGCTGCCGCGATGACTGAGATCATCAAGCCCCGGAGCATGGTATAGAATAATTCGAAGCGCCCGCCCCCGGAGAACAGTTTTCGGACTGCTTCGCCGTCGGAACCGAGCGTTGCGCCAACGATAATTCCGATCGCACTTGCCAAAAGCGTCGGCAGACCGGCACTCTCTGCCCCAGTCGCAATTTCACCAAATCCTACGACACGGCCCAAAAAATACGCCAAAACGCTGGCGAAAATCACCGTGCGTAAAAACGTAAACGTGCGCCCGAGTAAACCTTCCCCCAGGAATGTTTCCACAACAAAGTTTTGGTCAATCCCCCAAATCAATCCGGCAAAGATCCCCGCGAGCATCCCACCCAAAAAGTCGAGAAAACCAATCGGTGAGGATTCTGCGAGCCAGACGAGCACGAATTCGATTGCCGCTCCGGCAAGGCCACCAATGATTACATATAACGCCACGCGCCAGATTGCCTCGGCTACCAAGCGTCGAAATTGGCCCGGGTCGGCGGCACTCGCGCCTTTCGGGCGGCGCTTTTGGTCATAATCGGCGCGCTTTAAGGGGTGAGAGAGGGTGTTGTAGGCCTCATTGATTTTTTTGAACGTTTCCTCGGATTCGGAGGAGGCGGCGACGTCAGGGTGGAATTTGCGCGCCAGAGAGCGATAGGCGCGTTTGATTTCATCCGCGCTCGCCTGCTCTTTCACACCTAAAATGGCATAGTAATCGTTCATAGGTTCGTTATTAGTTATTCGTTATTAGTTATCAGCTCCAAGGACTACGAATCATAAATCACTAACAACCAATAACTTTCTCATTGCGGAAACGCGGAGGTGGGGGTTTGCGCAACAGTGGTCGAGGAAGTGGGCGGAGTACCAAGCGAAGCATTGCTTTCGAGTGGGTTGCCAAGCTCATCCGCAAGCGCGCCGTCAAAAGGATTAATGCGGATTTTTTTCACCGTGCCGTCGGAAGTGGCATACTCGATTACCCACCAGAGCCAGCCTTTAGACGTGCCGGTTCCCAATTTCGCGATTACTTTAATTTTATCTTGATTCTGCCCTCGCAGTTGCGCCCCGCCAGCGCTCTCGGCAATCTGAAACGCTTTAACCCAGTTTGTTTGCCAATATTTTGGGTCAATCGGTTTGAGCTGCTCCCCCACCAGATAATCCTCATGCGGGATTGTGGTGCGCACGACTGATCCGTCGCGCTGCGAAATGGTGACGTTCCACCAGCTACCCGGATCTTCAGGCGAAGAAAACGTGTATGTTTCCACGGCTTCGCCCACTCTCAGATCCTCCCCAAAATCAATCGCCAGATAATAGAGTTCGAAGTTGGTTGTACCTTTCCACTTCGCCATTACTTCTCGGGCCGTGCCAAGGTTTTGATCAGTGGCGCCGATTGTCGTCGGGTCAATCGTTGAGAGCGTGACGCCTGCCTCCTCGATTCCCGTTTCGCTCCCGTGCGCTTGGGGCGTTGGCGTTGGTTGTTCGGTTTTACGGCTGCATCCTGCAAGAGTGAGCGCCAACACGACACCGAAACTCAAAAAAGAAACCGTGCGGAGCGTGCGTTTCGATGTCCCACCCCTCCTTATATGCATTATTATTTGTCTTTCTCTTCAGATTCCGGTCCGCCAGCCGGCGGAGGCGGCTCTTCATCTGGTTTGGGCGCGTCCTTTTTCGGCTGCTGCGCCCCAGCCCCCTCTTTGGGTGTTTCGCCTGCGCCACCTCCGTACATCGCTTCACCGATTTTTTGCATCGCGGTGGAAAGCGCTTCGGTTGCAGTTTTAATTTCTTCGATATTATCGCCTGTTTTTACTTTGTTAACCGCGGCGATTTTTTCTTCGACATCCTTTTTTATTTCCGTGCTCACCTTTTCACCCGCGTCTTTCAGCGCTTTCTCGGCGGTATAGGTCAGGCTGTCGGCCGTGTTTTTAACCTCGATTGCTTCACGGCGCTTTTTGTCCTCTTGGGCGTGCGCTTCAGCATCCTCGCGCATCTTTTCGACTTCTTCCTTACTTAAACCCGAAGAAGCGGTAATCGTGATTTTCTGCTCTTTCGCGGTTGCTTTGTCTTTGGCAGACACGTGCAAAATGCCGTTGGCGTCAATGTCAAAGGTCACATCGATTTGCGGTATGCCACGCGGCGCGGGCGGGATTCCCTCGAGCGAAAAGCGCCCGAGCGTACGGTTGTCGGCCGCCATCTCGCGCTCGCCTTGCACGACGTGCACCTCAACCGATGTTTGATTGTCGGCGGCGGTCGAAAACGTCTGCGTTTTTGAGGTGGGGATCGTGGTGTTGCGCTCGATTAGCCGCGTGCTGACACCGCCCAAGGTCTCAATTCCGAGCGAAAGGGGAGTGACGTCCAAAAGCAGCAAGTCTTTCACTTCCCCTCCCAGTACACCCCCGTCAATACCGGCACCCTGCGCGACGGCTTCATCGGGATTGACACCCTTGCTCGGCTCTTTACCGAAGAGCTTTTTGACGTGGTTGTACATCGCGCTCATGCGCGTCATTCCCCCCACAAGCAGGACTTCATCCATATCTTTTGCCGTAAGCTTGGCGTCGGAGAGTGCCTGTTCCACTGGTTTGGTCGTGCGCTCAATCAGATCATGCGTCAGTTCCTCGAGCTTGGCGCGGGAGAGTTTAACGACTAAGTGCTTCGGTCCAGATTGGTCGGCGGTCACAAACGGCAAGTTGATTTCCGTCTCGAGGTTCGTGGAAAGCTCAATCTTGGCTTTTTCGGCTGCCTCTTTGATGCGCTGCAACGCCATCTTGTCGGATTTAATGTCTACACCCTGTTCTTTTTTGAATTCGTCAATCAGCCAGTCCATCACTCGTTGGTCAAAGTCATCCCCCCCAAGGTGGGTATCGCCGTTGGTGGATTTAACCTCAAATACGCCATCCCCAATCTCCAGCACCGTAATATCAAACGTACCGCCGCCAAAGTCGAAGACCGCCACGGTCCCTTCCTTCTTTTTATCGAGTCCATACGCCAGCGCGGACGCCGTCGGTTCGTTGATAATTCGTTTGACGGTTAAGCCCGCGATCGTGCCCGCGTCTTTGGTGGCTTGGCGTTGGGAATCGTTAAAGTAGGCCGGCACGGTAATCACGGCGTCCGTGACTTTCTCTCCGAGGTACGCCTCGGCATCCGTGCGCAATTTTTGCAAAATAAAGGCCGAGATCTCCTGGGGCGTGTATTCTTTATCGCCCATCACGACTTTAATCGAGTCGTCTTCGGCTTTGACCATTTTATAGGGTACAAACGAGCGATCGCGTTGGACCGTGTCTTCGTCCCAGCGCCGCCCGATAAAACGTTTGACCGAGAAAACCGTATTTTCGGGGTTCGTAATCGCTTGGCGTTTCGCCGTCAGCCCTACAAGCCGCTCGCCGTTTTTAGCAATCGCGACAATCGAAGGGCAGAGGTTCGGCCCCTCGGATGTGGGGATCACCTTGGCTTTGCCGCCTTCCATGACCGCCACGGCGGACATTGTTGTTCCTAAATCGATCCCAATAATTTTTGCCATCGTTATCTCCTTTTCTATTGTGAACTTAGCAGATATGTATTTGCAATGTAAAGTAGACTTTACATTTTGTCAAGACCTGCTCCGTTGCTCTTATTTTATTGTATGAGGTGAGGCCTAAAATCCCCGGAAGAAAATCGGAAGAAAGAACTGCGCTCCCGCAAAGAGCAAAAATAAGATTATTACAACAGTTACGCAACCCAACCCTTTATGAGCGCCTTGCGCAACAAGGGCCGGATCCTCTCCCAAACCGTAACGCATCCCAATGTTCGGCCGGCTCTGGTTTTGTTTCGCAAGCGTGCGAATCCAGTACCCTAAGCCAATAAACGCAAACCCTGAAAGAAAGATCACAATTGGCCAACCCAAGGAGTCCACAAAGTACTTACCAGTAATTGTAAGGATTCCGATTATGAGCCCCAATGCCCCCACAGGGATCAAGCTTTTTATCCGCACACTCATGCTGGCGAATAATGCGATAAAGCTCAGAATGATTGCGATTAACATGTAGGTAATGTTTTCGAACCCCGCGAGAATATGGGGAGAAATTAAGACAAGGGGAGCGATTTCTTCCAGGGCGCGTTTGAGGTTATAGAGCGCTTTATGCCCCAAGCGCAAATGTAACGCCTGGAAAAGACTCGCTCCCATAAGATAGAGCGGGCCAAAAATCGAAAGTATTACCGCGTTCGCCTCAAGCGGTAGGCTGAGGTCTTTGTTAAGGGAGGAAAGAATGGCAGACGGTAGTAACAGAGCACTCGCAAACACTCCAACAATTGTGTAGGCACTTCCATTTGACAATTTTTGTTTTAAAAGTGTTAGGCCGAATAGCGCGATTGCCAAAGAAGCAAAAAAGATAGTCCAGATAATCGCGAGCGGCTCAACTTCAAGGTATGCAAGCAAGGCAATGAGAAAAGTATAAAACGAAAGCAGCGTAAGCAGCGAGAAGCGATGTTTATGAGCAAGAAATTCCAAGATGATAAATAGCACATACCCGGCGAATGAAGATACCGTGAATAGTAAAAAGTCCAGCTCAGGAATTATTTCAAATTGGTAGAGGGTTGTGCCAAATGCAAACGGGAAAATAAGCGCGCCGGTTGCCAGAGTTGCTTCGTGCACGTCCGCGAACTGCGGTTTTTTAGCGAGATAACCGCTTACCGCAAACATAGCAAGCATCGGGAATGTGACGAATACAACCCGCGTAAATGCGCTGACCGCGTTCCACTGAGAAACAAGGACGATCCCAACCGCCAGGACAACAAGAATTGAACCAATCAACACAAATGTTTTGGTGGCGTCAAGGCGGTGCGGGTTAAATAAGCTGTTCGTACGTTCGCTCTGGACGGGGGCAGGCGTGGAAAGCGCCGCTCTAAGCGCGGTGTCTATTTGCTGGTCGGTATGGCTGGCTGCTTTGAGCTCAGCAGTAATCGAAGGAATATTTTTGCCCTCTTTGAGTTGGCTCTGAATCCAACTAACGAGTTCAGATGTATTCATTTCATTCTCATTATTACATGTATAATAGAATCAAACTATGAGTCGTACGAAACATCTGCCATTTATCCTTGCCGCGTTGATCCCCGTATTAGTTATCGTAGGCGTTTTGGTTGCGATAAAGTTGCCTTCGGTTAAAGTAAAACCGCAGTATAACTTCCTCTATAAAGATGATCAGTCTTATGATTATCTGATTGATATCAAAGACAACCGCTTGCAGGTAGAGCGCCGCTATCCTGACGAAGTAGGGTTTTATGATTCTCTTAAAGAAATGAAATTCTTTGTGTACGACGTTGAAACAGACCGTAGCAAGCGAGTGACACTTGAGGAAGCCAAGAAGATTGAGCTAAGTAATCAGCCCGTTTCCCCCGACGGCTATCAGGTGGTTAAAGACAATGGCGGGGACGGGATAGGTTTTTTCCCGATATTATTCATGGGTGGTTCTGATTACGGAGTGTATATTAAACAAGGCAAAAATAAAAAGAAGATTGAACTTCTTCAAGACGGATACTACCAGTTCGAATTCGTCGGCTGGATCATTGGCGAGAGTTCTCGTTTGAACTAGTTAGATTGATTCTCAGCTTTTTTTTGAGTGGATATTCCGCTTGAGACGCGCACTTTGCCAGGGCGCAGGATTTTTTCGCCCACTTTCCAGCCCGATTCCACCACGGCAATGATGTGATTAGCGGGAATCGAAGCGTGCGGCTCATGCGAGATTGCTTCATGCAGATGGGGGTTAAACTCACCGTCGCCCGCAATTTCTTCGAGGCCTTCTTCTTTGAGAGTGGTTTCTAGCTGCTTTTCGATGAGTTGGACACCCTTAATCCATTCTGAATTTTGCTGATCAGCCGGAATATGCGCGGCGGAGCGCCGGAAATTATCCAAAATCGGCACGAGCTTGAGCATCATCTGGCCTACGCCAAAGCGCGCGGTTTCTTGCCGTTCGGCTTCCACGTGGCGGCGAAAATTTTCGAAATCAGCCTGGGTGCGCCGCCAGCCATCTTCCAGCTCTTTAATGCGCGCTTTCAGTGCGGCTGAATCGTCTTTCTTATGGTCGGGCTGCTCGTGATGCTTTTTGGGGTGGGGAGGCATTTTTTACTCTCTTTACGTTATGCTAACAGGAGGGGAGCGGCAAGTAAAGCAAATAGATGCTTCGAGGAAGCTTGAAGATATAAGCCCCCGCTATACCATCGAGGGTCATCCACAGCCGAGCGGCCATGGTGTCCCGATATACTATTTGAAAAATATCGGGACCCGCGAGAGCGAGGACCGAGCGAGGCACGCGGTGGAGTGCCGAGCGTACCCGAGATGGTCATAGCTGGGGCGCTAACAATAAAAAAATGCCAAACAGAATTATTTTCTTTGCAGTGGTAGTAGGCTGGCTCGGCGGATGTTTCGTTGGGGTATATACTTTTTTGCCGCCAATTGTGTGGGTGAGTGGGGGAGTAGCTCTTGTCGGATTTTTTCTTGTTCGCGCTGTGCCGTTGCGCGCTCTTTCTGTGGTACTTGCCGCATTTTTTATCGCTGTCGCGCTTGCGAGTGTGGTTTTTCGCGTTCGTACTCCCCTACTGCCCTATGGGCAAAGCGTGCGAGCCCAAGCGGTTGTAGTGGAAGCGCCGCTTACGTTTAAAAAAACGCAGAGCGCCGTCATCACGACCCGCGCCTTTGGCCGCCCCACCCACCTTGCGCTGCGCGTCCCTGAAACTGAAACGCTCGAGGTAGGAGACGAAATTACGGTTGAAGGAGTGCTCAATCCCCTCTTGCAATTCGGGAAAGAACCTGTGCGAGTTAAAAGTCTTCGCACGAACGTCTGGGGCGAATTCTCCTTCGGAACTGATGTTTCTGACCAAACGCTCGAACCACTCAGCTCCCCCATGGCGGCGCTTCGGCGCGTGCGTCGGTTCGCAGGCAGGCAGGTGCAGACAATCCGCGAGCCGTACGCGGGGCTCTTGGGTGGGCTTTTGTGGGGCGATCAGAAAGCGATTGACCCTTTACTTTACGACGAGTTTGCCAAGGCCGGCATTTCCCACATCGTGGCCCTCTCGGGGTACAACATTTCGATTCTGATTCGGGCTTTACGCTGGCTTGTCATTCCGATCGGCCTCACTGGTTACGCGTTGATGAGCGCCTTACTTGTGGGGGCGTTTGTGCTTTTTTCCGGCGCTTCGGCAACGGTCGTGCGGGCCGCATTGTTCGGCGGAGTACTCTTGTTCGGAGAGCTGATGGGTCGGCCGGCGAATTCCCTGCCCGCCCTCGGCCTTGTCGCGGTCGGGATGACGCTTATCAATCCCGCGCTGGTCGTTGATTTAAGCTGGCAGCTTTCGTTTTTGGCAACCGGTGGGCTGCTGATTTTGGGGCCGATCTTCCAGCGTCCGCTTCACGAGCGCAAAATCCCCGCTTTTTTTGCCGATCCGCTCTCAGCTACCTTAGCGGCGAGCGCGGTCACGCTCCCGCGTATAATCGGCACGTTTGGGCGGCTCTCGTTTGTGAGCCCTCTCTCAAACGTGTTGATTTTGCCGGTTGTACCTGCCGCGATGGGTCTCGGGGCGCTTGCGATCGCCACCGCCACGATCCCAATTGCGGGAAAGATTTTTGCCGCGATCGCGCTTGTGCCTTTATGGTGGATCGTTTTTGTTACCGAGCAGGTGCTGCGGCTCCCCTACGCGTTTATTGAATCGAGCATTCCGGAATACGTGTGGTGGATTATACTAGTGGTGCTTGCGGGAGTGCTATGGATAAGAACAAAAAAACGCGCGGCTTAAGAATAATCGGGGCGGGTTTAATGGTCGGAGGGCTCGGGGCATTCGGGATGTTAATCTATTTTGCGCGCTCGGGACCTACCACGATTAGCATGCTTGATGTCGGGCAAGGGGACGCGATTCTGGTTGAGACCCCGCACCATCGCAGAGTGCTCGTGGACGGTGGGCCGAACCGGATTGTGCTTTCGCAATTGGGAAGGAGCGTACCTTTATGGAGCAATCGGATTGACGCGGTGATTGCATCGCATTTGGACGCCGATCATATCGGCGGCCTCGATGATGTGATCGAGCGTTTTCGCGTCGGGCAGGTTTTTGCAAGCGGCGCGATCCACCAGACCGATACAACCAAAGATTTCTTCGCCCAAATCAGCTCGCACGCACTCCCCTTTTCGCAATTACAAGAGGGGATGGAGTGGGAGCTGGACGGCGTTGGGTTTAGCGTGCTCTATCCCCAAGGTGTAACCGTCGGAGCAAACCCGACGGAATCCAACAGCGCCGCGATCGTTTTGAAAGTGAGCGCCAACAACCGCTGCGCGCTTTTAGCCGCTGATATTAGCGCAACCGATGAAGCCGCGCTGCTTGAGTATGCCGCCCAAAAACAGATCTCTTTAGATTGCGATCTGCTGAAAGTCGCCCATCACGGCTCCAAATACGGCTCCAGTAACGAGTTTTTGCACGCGGTAACTCCGCAGACGGCCGTCATATCAGTTGGCAAGAACTCCTATGGCCACCCTACCCAAGAGGCGCTTAATCGGCTCCAAGAATTGGGCGCAACTGTTTTTAGAACAGACCAACGCGGTTCCATTGAATGGCAGTTTTAAGGGCGCCCGCGGGGGCGCCCTTCGTGATGCACTACAGATGGCACTACAGTCGTACCGCCGAAAGGCGTCGTGGAATGTTGCTCATATACTCATTCCGCGTATACACCCCGAAGTCATACAATTCTTCAACATCGACGGGCGTCTGAAGTAGCGCAGGCAATCCTTCGAAATACCAGTTTGCCTTTGCTTGACCGGCATTCGCACGATCGTCCGGATCAATGACCACGTCGATTCTGATCTTTTGATCCTCGTACACGACGTAGTCGAACCCCAAGTCGACCTGCACATAACCCGTACCCGTTTCGACTCCGGTTTTGCGGAATTCTTCACCATCTCCGAAGTCAGTGTACACTGCATATCGGTAGATCTTGAGGATGAGGTCGTAACGGGCCTGTTCCGGCCAGTTCGATCGTATCCTGGGGATTGAGGCGCTCACCCGCCAGCGCGGTCTTGCCGGCTGTTGCCTAATCTTCATCGTAAAGCTCTTTTGGGCTCGGTGTCCCTGAGCATCCGTGAGATACGCGGTGAACGGGAAGCTTCCGCTTGCGGTCGGTATGCCCACGATCGCAATGCGGTGACTCTCCTCGGAGAGTACACTGGAGAACGCCTTGACTGCCAATCCGGGGGGCAGCGCACCGCTGATGGTCCATCTGTATGGCCCCACGCCTTTATTCGTCGACAGCGTTGTGTAGTAGTTGACCCCGACAGTGCCGTCGTCCGACACCCTGTGAGTGGCGATGTCGAAGAGAGGCAGCTTGTTGCCCCCTTTCCCGCCGCAGCCGGCACATGCGAGGGCTGTGGCGACGCAAACGCAGCATAAGAACGAGACGTGTGACTGCATGACGTGTGACTGCATGTACATTGTTTTCACCTGTTCAGGGACTCCAATCCATAGTGGATCGTGAAGAACTCCGCTCCATCATGGATCGTGTAAGATAAGTATATTCTATGTATGGTTGCTACTCAAGCGGTGTTAAACTGTTTTCTTACCTGTTAAACTTAACTCGCTATGTCCGGACATTCAAAGTGGTCCACAATTAAGCATCAAAAAGGCGCGGTAGATGCCAAGCGTGGCAAAGTTTTTTCGAAGGCGGCGTCCGATATCGCGCTTGCCGCGCGGGAGGGCGGGGGTAACCCCGAGTTTAACAACCGCTTGCGTTTGGCGATTGCCTTGGCGAAAGCGGCCAATATGCCCAAAGACAACATTGACCGCGCGATTAAGCGCGGTACGGGTGAGGGCGGCGGGGTACGTATCGAAGAGGCGCTTTTTGAAGGGTACGGCCCGGGTGGCGTGGCGGTGATGGTTCAAGCCGTGACCGACAACCGTAATCGTACAAGCTCGGATATACGCGCGCTCTTTACGAAATTCGGCGGGCACCTTGGGGGGAACGGGGCGGTCAGCTACCTTTTTCACAAAAAAGGACTGATTCATTGCTCGAACTATTCCGACGAGCTGGAACTGACGGCAATTGATGAAGGCGCGCTTGACACCCAAAAAACGGGCGACGGATTCGAGGTGACAACCCCGCCGACTGAGCTTGCGAAAATTACTGAGGTCCTCAAGCAAGCGGGTGCCGAGGTTAGCTCATATACATTAACGTGGATTCCAAAAGCAACGGTGGC
Organism: uncultured Candidatus Saccharibacteria bacterium; assembly: GCA_964362865.1. Lineage (GTDB taxonomy): Bacteria > Patescibacteriota > UBA1384 > JAGVHQ01 > JAGVHQ01 > JAGVHQ01. The sequence continues at coordinate 15,545 of CAYIGD010000009.1, forward strand.
GTTTCCAACGCCGGAGCAAGAAAATCAAGCGTTGAACCTTTTCCACGCGCTCAATCATCTTGACGATATAATTGATGTTGCTTCTAATGCTGAGTTCAGCCAATGATCGTTCTCGGCATTGATCCCGGCATTGGCCGGATGGGATGGGGCGTGATTGCAACAAGCCCCGCGGAGAAAATGCTTGATTACGGGTGCATAGAAACGGATATAGGGAATGAACCGAAGCGTTTGTTGGTGTTGGCAATCGAGCTGCGCAAAATCATTGCCGAATACCGGCCCGCGTATATCGCGATTGAGCAGTTATTTTTTTCAAGGAACGTCACGACCGCGATGTCGGTTTCTCAAGCGCGCGGCGTGGCACTGATGGTAAGCGCAGAGTTTTCAATTCCGACAATCGATATTTCTCCCTCAAAGGTAAAGTCCGTGATGGGTGGGGGGGCTCTTAAGAAACGCGATATTCAGATTCTTATCCAGAAGCAATTAAAATTGGTGGAGTTGCCTCAGCCCGATGATGCCGCCGATGCGCTCGCGATTGCGTTAGCCGGGGCCGCCGAGGTACGGTGGAATAAGCTCATCAAGAGCTAGATTCGAATTTTTCAGTTTAATGTAGGAGGGTTTATCCCGCAGCTTAGACAAAACATCGTTACCGGAGAATGGGTCGTGATCGCGCCTGAGCGCGCTAAACGGCCGTCTGATTTTGTGAGTGCGGCCTCAGTTCGCACCGATTCCAAATTCGACTGCGCATTTTGTGAACGGGGACCGGCATATAAAGAACGCCTGCATGAGTTTGAAACGGACGAGATCTACGTCACCCCGAATAAATATCCGGCGTTTGTCGAAGACGCAAGAGCAGTCTCGGCGCGCGTAACTCCGGATGAAGGTAACTTTTATATCCGGAAGCCGTCTTTGGGTGGACATGATGTGATCGTCATTAAGGATCATGACCTGGACTTGCCGCATTTCAACCACCGCATTTGGGTCGAATTGTTTACGGTGTTCCAGCGCCGCTATGATCATTTTCGGGATACAATGAACGCGCTTGCCTCAGTCGGAATCTATAACCACCTCTCCCCTGCCGGGGCCTCGATTCAACACCCGCACGCGCAATTGATGGCCTCCAATGTGATCCCCAATTTTATCGAGAAGGAATTGCACGGCGCGGAGCGCTGGTTTGAAACAAGCGGGCGCTGCGTATTCTGCGCGCTCGTCGAACACGAATTGAAAGAGCACGTGCGGATTGTGTACAAAAGCTCCTCATGGGTGGCGTTTACGTTTTATGCCGCACGCTTCCCGTTTGAAATTTGGGTGTTGCCTTTGGACCATCACTCGCGTTTTGAAGACGCGGCGAAAGCTGATATCGATAGTTTGGCAACGGTTCTCATGAACGTATTCGCTGAACTCAACACCGTGTTGCGCAACCCCCCGCTCAATTTTTATATCCACTCTATTCCCAATGACATCACCCATGCCGATTACTACCATTGGCACATTGAAATCACCCCCCGACTCTCCACGTATGGCGGATACGAGCTTGGCAGCGGGATGGTGATTGACGTGGTCAGCCCTGAAAAAGCGGCGGAGTTCTTGCGAAAGGAAAGCAAGTAGAATAGAATTACTCCTCTGACAGGTGTATTAACTCACAGAAAACATATGCCAAATAATAATTCCATGCTTACCATCGCCATGCTCAGTGAGCACGGCGATCCGATAGCGCCTTTGGGCGGGCAGCAGTCTGGCGGTCAAAATGTATATGTCTACGAACTGTCTCGTGCGCTCAGTAATCTTGGGGTAAAAGTAGACGTTTTTACCAGGTGGGAAAACCGAAAGTCAGCACAGAAAATACGCTTTGCCAAACATGCGAAAGTTGTACGGTTAAAGGCAGGTCCTCGACAGTTCATCTCAAAGGACAAATTCGGGCCGCTCATGCCAGAATTTGTCGAGCACTTTTTAGAATATGCTCGGACGGCAAAAAGAAAATATGATGTAATTCACACCCACTATTACTATTCCGGTTGGGCAGGGATGCAACTGAAACATTTACTACACATACCCCTTGTGGCAACGTATCATTCACTGGGGATTTATAAGAAGAAAGCGCTTGGAAGTCGTGATACGAGTCCCCTGCAAAGAATAAAAATTGAGAAAAAAATTGCAGAACTTTCCGATAAAATTATTACAACCTCTCCGCAGGAAAAGGTTTGTTTGATCTCGGAATATCAGACTGATCCAAATAAAGTTATTGTTATACCCGCTGGCGTAAATATCCGTCGATTTTCGCACTTAGATAGAACATTGGCGCGCAAACGACTCGGCATACCGCTTGATAAAATAATCGTCATGTTTGCGGGGAAAATGGAGCGGCGCAAAGGCGCCATCACCTTAGTAACAGCGATAAGAGTTATTAAACATACGTATCCCGAATTATATAAAAAACTTTCGGTATTGTTATTGTCGGGGGATCCCCGCACACAACGTCATAAGGAAAAGCAGGAAGCAACAGCCCGCCACGATGTAAAAGATGCGATTTTTACAATGGGGGTGAGTGATACGGTTAAGCTGCTTCCAGGGGTTGGACAAGAATTACTGCACTTTTATTACGGGGCGGCAAATGTCGTCGTGATTCCGTCGTATTACGAATCATTTGGGATGGTTGCGATTGAGGCAATGGCAACGGGAACTCCTATAGTTGCTTCAGAAGTTGGGGGACTGCAATGGATCGTGGAAGACGGTATTACTGGATTTCATGCAAAGCCAAAAGATGCAAAAGGGTTTGCACGGCAGATCGTGAAGATTCTGATTCATCCGGAATTAGCCCATCGATTAAGTAAGAACGCAATGATTAGAGTGCATCGCAATTACAGCTGGCCCTTAATCGCTGAAAGTGTACTCGACGTCTACGAACATCTTGTCGAACGCAATCGCTTACGCTAACAGAATCACAACCATGAAAATCGTATCCTATTGTTCTAACCGCACGATATTTCCCCCGCCCCAGAATGTCGTGGCGGCCAATGCGCATGTGATGCTTGATATTGTTCGCGAGCTTATTCGGCGTAAGCATGATGTTACTATATACGCCTCCAAAGGATCGCACTTAGAAGGGGCAAAGATAGTTGATCTTAATCTTGGCCCCCATGAATTCGATTATGCGTATCAGCGAGAAGAATGGGTAAAAGACGTTCATATTGCGTACCGGCTACGCTACCTGAGCGAATTGTATCGGAACGCTCATAAGTACGACCTTATTCATCTGCATGTCGGACGGATTGCGTTTGGTCTGCCATTCACGGGTTTCACAAAAGTTCCAACCCTGTTCACCATTCATGAAAATTTTGTGCCACAGCTAAAACCCGTCATTTCTTCTTTCAAAGAAGCAAACTTGATCTCAATTTCAAACGCGCAACGAAAACAGCTTCCCGGACTTAATTACGTAGCAACAATTTATCACGGTGTCGACCCAGAGCAATTTCCTTTCGTGCAATCTCCTAAAAAACACTACATATTTATGAGTCGAATCTCCAAGGAAAAGGGCGTCGAGTTCGCGATTCGTGCTACCAAGGAGGTTAACGTAGCGCTTGAAATCTATGGGCCAGGAGAAGAACACTACCTCAATGAAGCAGTCTACCCACACATTTCTTCGCGCACCCGCTATAAAGGCATGGTGGATAAGTACTCCCCTGAATGGTTCCAAGCTTATGGAAACGCGAAAGCACTTATTTTCCCAATTCAATGGGAGGAACCATTCGGTCTTGTTCTCATTGAGGCAATGGCATGCGGTACACCCGTGATTGCATTTAATCGAGGTTCTGTGCCTGAGATTATCAAAGATGGTGTGACCGGGTTTCTTTGTCCTCCGAATGACATCAAGAGTCTTGTGCAAGCGATAAAGAAAATTGAAACGATGCCCGCCCTTCAATATACCGCGATGCGCCGTGCGTGCCGAGAACATGTGGAGAAAAAATTTACAATCCGGCGAATGGTTGATCAGTACGAAGCAGTGTATGATCGGTTGATCCACGCATCATGATCGGATTCCTGAAAGGAACAACTAAGGCTATATTCGGATCAGAAGTGGTTCTCGAAACCGCTTCGGGAGTGGGATATCGAGTTTCGTTTGCTGGAGCTGAGGCAGTTAAAGTCGGCCGGCAGTTTGAGTGCTTCATCTCGCATGTAATCCGTGAGCGCGAGCAAACGCTGTACGGATTCAAAACCGTCGGGGAGCTTTCGACATTCGAGACCCTGCTGACCGTTTCGGGCGTGGGGCCTAAGAGCGCATTTGCGATCGTAAAGCATTTAACGCCTGAAAAAGTCCGCAGCGCAGTGGACAAAGGAGAGGGGGCGGTGTTTGCGACCATCCCCGGGATCGGCAAGCGGGTGGCAAGCAAAATTGTGATTGAACTCAAAGACACATTGGAGAAAGTCGAACTGGGCATGGGGGCGGATACTGAAGTGGTGGGCGCGCTCAAAAATCTAGGGTACGCCTACGAAGACATCCGCGCCGCGTTGGGAGAAATTGACCCCGAGCACGCAGTGGAGCAAAAGGTTTCTCAAGCGCTTAAATGGCTTGCTTTGCGCAAGCGGGGATAAATACGCTCAGGGCGTTAATCAAAAAATCAAAGGATTGACTTTTATTGACAGATCTGGTACGACTGAATGAGGTCTCATCGCGCCTTCGGCGGATTCGACCGAAAGGTATATGAGCAAGTATCGCACATGAAAGTTCAATTCGAACAAAGTAAGAATAAAAACGAGTTTAACGTCTTTGGGATGGCTTTAAACCTCGGCTGGATAATTGCCGGCCCGCTGGTGGCACTTGCTCTTTTGGGCAGGTACCTTGATCGGGTTTACAATTCCAGCCCATGGTTTTTGATCGCCGGGCTCATTCTGGCGCTTACGATCTCAAGCGTGCTCGTTACACGGATTGTTCGTCGCATAATGGAATAAGATGCACATATCGCTTGCAGCAGAAAAAATCGGGACACTTTTTGGATGGCCACTGACTAATACCGTGGTTACGTTTTGGATTGCAATCGTGCTTATTCTTTTTGTGGCAGTATTCGTGCGTTTGACCCTCAAACTTATCCCCGGCGGGTTGCAAAATGTTTTCGAACTGCTCATCGAGGGGCTTTTGGGAATCGCGACATTGGTGTTCGGCACGGAAAAAGAAGCGCGTCGCTATTTCCCGTTTTTGGCGACCTTTTTCGTCGCGATTTTGGTCACAAACTGGATGGGGCTTTTGCCCGGTTACGGTTCGATCGGTTTTCGGGAAGTTGCGGATGGTCAAGCAGTGTTCGTGCCACTTTTACGTAGCACAAGCGCCGACCTCAACACCACGCTGGCCTATGCCCTGATTTCTGTGGGAAGCGTGCAATATTTTGGAATCCGCTCGATGGGGGCGGGTACATATTTTAACAAGTTCTTTAATTTCAAAGGCCCCATCAATTTTTTCGTGGGTCTGCTCGAATTCATTTCAGAGTTTACGAAAGTGATTTCGTTCAGCTTCCGGTTATTCGGGAACGTGTTCGCGGGTGAAGTACTACTGATGGTAATCGCATTTTTAGTGCCGGTGGTGGCAACCGTCCCGTTTTTGGGCTTAGAGTTGTTTGTGGGAGCGATCCAAGCGTTAGTTTTTTTCATGCTTACGGCAGTTTTTATTAAATTAGCAATAACGGCCCATTAGAAAGGAGAAAGATGGAACCAGAGTCCGCACAATTGTTCGCTGCCGCCTTGGCAATCGGGGTTGGCGCACTCGGCCCGGGAATCGGCATCGGATTGCTTGCTGCCAAAGCGATGGAAGCAATCGGCCGTAATCCCGACGCGGCCGGGAAAATCCAAGGCGCGATGATTTTGGCGATGGCGTTTACGGAAGCAATTGCAATTTACGCTTTAGTCGTCGCCCTCATCATCAAATTTGTGTAAGAGGAAAGTTATCAATTAATTAATGATGGAACCATCCGGCATATCAGCTTTAGGCATTGACGCTCGCGTGCTTATTTTGCAAGTGATCAATTTTGCGATTCTGCTTGGTTTACTGCGCTGGTTTGTCTACAAACCAGTGATCGCATTGTTGGACGCGCGCCGTAAAAAAATCGAAGAGGGTTTGGCGGCGGCCGAACGCAGCATCGCGCAAGAGGCGGAAACGAAAGAAAAAGAAAAAAAGATTTTAGACCACGCCCGTGAGGCAGCGCACCTGACGATTACGGCCGCTAAAGCGGAAATGCAAGCTTTGCGAGAGATTGAAAAGGCCAAGCTCGAGCAGGAACTGGTCAAAGAAGCTGAGCGTCACATGGAACAATTGCAAGCCGAACATGAGCGTGCCCGTACAGAATTCAAGCAATCCCTGGGCGCATTAGTGGTTCGAGCAACCGCAAAGGTAGTCGAACAAAAAATTGATTCGGCCTGGACCGAAAAAGCAGCGCAGAAAGCGGTTAAGGAGTTGACGTGAAAACCCAACGAGCCCAGATGGCGTTCAATGCACTCCAGCGCGGCATCGGGCCTAAAAAAGTTGCCCGCTACCTTATCGCAACTGCCCCGGTGCGCAATCGCCGCACGGCTCTTTGGCGAATAGTACGTGAACTCACCGAACGCGCGGATCAACTTGATCATAACTATCGCGTAGAGGTCATCACTCCCAGTCTCCTAACCGCAACTCAAATTGCGCGGCTTGCGCGCGCGCTGCGCTTGGAGGGAAAGAAAAAAGTGATTATTGAGCAACGGATCCGACCGATGTTGAAAGGGGGCGTGATTGCTCTCACTAAAGGCGAACGCGTGGATTATACAATTGCAGGTCGGCTTAAAAAAT
>CAYIGD010000010.1:0-22322 GCA_964362865.1 uncultured Candidatus Saccharibacteria bacterium
TTGGTGGACCTGGGGGGAGTCGAACCCCCGTCCAGGAAGTAAACAGCATAAGCGCTACGTGGGTAGTCGGATTTAATGTCTTGGTGCGTGGAAACCGACAAAATAAGCCGCACCAGTAGCTTCATTTGCTTGGAATGCCGTTGAAGCAATCGGCATCTGCAGTCTGGGGTATTACGCCCTGTTCAACGTATCAGACACCCGTTGAGCGGACGGCTCCCGACAATTAAGCGAGAGCAGGTTGGAACGCGAATGCTTGCGCAAACGTGTTCTTTACCTTGTTCACAAAAGTGTTGACAAGATTTTGCGTGCCTTTATTACGAGTAAACACATCTCGCCACGCGCTCACACTGTTTAGGTTCTCCCTGTCGAAGCCAATACAGGCCCACTCAAGCAATTACTATAGCATGATTGATGAGTGTGGTCAACCGTTACGTTCTTACCGTTCGTTCTTTTTCCCGACGCAGCTCTCGTTCTTGGATGACGCGGCGCTTGTCGTATTTTGTTTTTTTATGGGCAAGCATTACTTTCACTTTCGCCCACCCGCGGGAGAAAAATATTTTTTGGGGAATGAGCCGATCGGCAGCCGAAGCGTTTTTTGTCGCCAGGCGGATAATTTCCGCTTTCTTTAATAATAATTTGCGCGTGCGCGAATCGTTGCCGATCGTAGCATTCGTGAGCCACGCTTCCCCGCCTGTAATGCGCACAAAGCTGCCTTCCAGATGCACGTGTCCGGCGCGTATCGCTTTGATGTCGAGCCCCGTTAGCACGATGCCGGCTTCAAAAAAACCAAGCGCCTCATAGTCGAAGCGGGCACGTTTATTCTGCAGGGATCGCTTATGTTTCATTTAAGCGTATTACATCATATAATTATGGCTTGAGGGTGACGAGTTGCTCTCAAGGCAACATTTTTATGTCTTCGACAGATCTCCCGCAGGGAGAGAAAGGGTGAGGGCAGTCCCTCCAAATTAATCTATGACTTTTTCAGATCAGGACATCCTGGCCGGCCTCAAATCGGGACGGATTGTAATTCGGCCCCGCCCGAATTTTGCCGAACAACTCGGGGCGTGCTCGATTGACCTACATTTGGGAAATACGTTTCAAGTATTTCAACACACGAAGCTGCCTTACGTGGATCTTAAAAATAAAATTGATTTCGAAAGTTTGATGCGCACCGTCATTGTCAAAAAGAACGAAGCATTTATTATGCAGCAGGGTGATTTTGTGCTCGCGAGCACAAAAGAGCACATTGAGTTCGCGGATGATATTATGGGGCGGGTGGACGGACGTTCGAGCTTGGCGCGCTTGGGGATCGTGGTGCACTCCACCGCTGGGCGGTTCGACGCCGGTTGGCGCGGAGTGGTGACGGTCGAGCTCGGCAACCTCGGAGTGATGCCGGTGACGCTCTATCCCGGGATGCGGATTTGCTCCATGTCGTTTGAAGAATTGAAGACCCCCAGTTCACGGCCGTACTGGAAAAATCCGAAATCAAAATACAGTAACGCTAAAGTCGCGCAAACAAGCAAACTGGCACTGGAGTTTGAAAGCCAGGCGAAGAAAAAATGACGAATTCAGTCGAAGTGAAAATAAAGAAACTCGATCCCGCAGCGATTGTGCCGGAATACGCGCATTCGGGCGACGCGGCCTTTGACGTGTTTGCTTTGAAAGATACCCAAATCGCCGCGCGAGATCGGGCGATCATCTCAACCGGCTTTGCAATGGAATTTCCGGCCGGTTACGTTGGGCTCGTATGGGATAAGGGCGGTCCACCAGCAAAGTTCGGGTTAACCACAATGGCCGGTGTGATCGATAGCGGTTATCGCGGTGAGATTTTGATTGTTATGTATAACACGGCCAATACCCGTTACACCTTCAAGCGGGGCGATAAAGTGGCGCAAATTTTAATCCAGCCCGTTGTGCGCGGAAAAATTGTTCAAGCCGATCAATTATCCGCAACATCCCGCGCTGCTGGCCGATTCGGGAGTACGGGCACGCGAAAGTCCACCCCGTGAGCGCACGGATTCTTGAAGGCGCGCCGATCGCTCAAACGCGACTGGAGGCGCTTAAACCGCGCTTAGAAGAGTTGAAAAAGCAAGGGATAACACCGCGGTTGGCGATCATCCTTGTTGGGGAAGATCCCGCAAGCCGAACGTACGTGGGGATCAAACAAGAGCGCGCGAGGGAAATTGGGATCGAGGCGCGGTTATATCATTTTGTGGATACCGTTGCTTACGATGTTGTGGCACGCGCGATCGGGAATCTAGGTAAGGATGCGGCTATACATGGGATCATTGTCCAGCTTCCGGTCCCGAAAAGCTGGGATGTGGATCGACTCGTGCGCACGATTGCACCCGCAAAAGACGTGGATGCGCTTGGTTCGCAGCGCTATTTTAGCCATCCCACGCCCCAGGCAATCCTTACGTTGTTGCACGCGCACGCTATTTCCCTCACAGGCAAGCGCGTCGCGTTGATCGGGTATGGAAGACTTGTCGGACGGCCGTTAAGCAAGCTTCTCGAATCAATGGGCGTCGCGCATACCGTCTATTCTCCGCGGCACGGCAATGTTGACCAATGCTGCTTAAAAGAAGATATTGTGATCTCGGCCACCGGGAAGAAAGTGATTACGCCCGATAAAATTCAGCCCGGCACAATCGTGGTGAATGCTGCCGAAGATCTGGATTTTGATGATATAAAAAAAGTAGCCGGGGCGGTGACCCCCCCGAAAGGCGGAATCGGGCCGCTTACAGTTGTTCTGCTTTTAGAAAATGTGGTGTTGGCCGCTTCTCGACTGGCTCGAAGTAAAGTGAAAGGATCACGTAATGAGCATCCTCACGCTGCATGACCCGATCATCAATCAGCTCATTCGCGAAGAAACGTCTCGCCAGATTCGCGGATTAGAGCTGATTCCTTCCGAAAATTATGTCTCGGACGCCGTGCTGGAAGCGCTCGGATCGGTGTTTACGAACAAATATGCCGAGGGTTACCCAGGCAAGCGCTACTATGGCGGCAATGAAATCGTGGATAAATTGGAATCGCTTGCGATTGAACGTGCCAAAAAACTGTTTGGTGCCGAGCATGTCAATGTTCAGCCCTATTCCGGCTCCCCCGCCAACTTTGCGGTTTATACTGCGCTTTTGAAACCGGGCGATACGTTTCTGGGTATGGCGCTGACTGCGGGCGGACATTTAACGCACGGGCATAAAGTCAGTGCGAGCGGCATCTTCTTTAATGCTGTCCAATATGGAGTTGATGCAAACGGCCTGATTGATTACGACGAAATTGAATGGCTTGCGAAAGAACACAAACCAAAATTAATCGTCTGCGGCGCGACAGCGTACTCGCGCGTGATTGACTTTAAACGCATTCTAGAAATTGCGCGTTCAAACGGGGCGCTCGTGATGGCTGATATTGCGCACATTGCTGGATTGGTGGTTGCAAAACTGCATCCTGACCCGATCGCGTTGGGATTTGACGCGGTGACGACTACCACCCATAAGACCTTGCGCGGCCCGCGCGGTGCAATTATTTTTTCCAAAAAAGAGCACGCGAGCGCGATTGACAAGGCGATTTTTCCCGGCTTGCAGGGCGGGCCGCATGAAAACACGATCGCCGCGATCGCTGTCGCGCTCAAGGAAGCCCAGACGAACGAATACCGCGCGTATATCGAACAAGTAGTAAAAAATGCCGCAGAGCTCGCCAGTGCGCTTACCCAACTCGGTTATGCAATCGTTGCTGGCAAAACCGAAAACCATCTCATGCTGATTGATTTAACTAATAAAAAAGTAACCGGTCAAGTTGCGCAGGACCGGCTTGGGGCGGTTGGGATTACGGTCAATAAAAATACGATCCCGCACGAACCGCGTTCGCCGTTTGATCCGAGCGGAATTCGTTTGGGAACGCCGCCCGTAACAACGCGCGGCATGCAGGAAACCGATATGCGCCAAATCGCGCGTTTCATCGATGAAGCGATTACTGATCCGCACGCCGCTCCCTCTTTAAAAAAGCAAGTGGCAAACTTCGCCCAAAAGTTTCCCTTGTTTCAATGGAGCGTGAAGAAGTGACAAGAATCAAACGACACGCGACAATCAGGCAAGGGAAATAGTATGGCACTTCCACTCATCGATTTGCCAGAACCGGTACGCCTCGGGCGAAAACTGTATAAGCCGATTCGCGTTTTAGACCGTGGCTTTGTGCGGCTTGTGGACGCGATGGGCGATGACAGTTCTATTGTGCAAGCGGCGCGCGTTTCATACGGCAGCGGGACGAAACGAGTGCGAGAAGACCGCGGTCTGATCAACTATTTAATGCGCCACTTTCACACCACACCGTTTGAGATGGTGGAATTCAAGTTCCATTGCAAAATGCCGATTTTTGTCGCGCGCCAATGGGTGCGTCACCGTACCGCCAATATCAACGAGTATTCCGGCCGCTATTCGGTCATGAAAGAAGAGTTTTATCTGCCGCCCTTGAGCAAGGTTGGATTCCAAAGTAGAACAAACCGCCAAGGACGCGAGGAGGCGAATGCGCCGCGCGCCTTTGCCGAACGCTTTCGCACAATCCTCAAACGCTCGCAAGAGAAAACGTACGCAATGTATAAAGGGTTTATTGAAGAGAACCTTTCGCGCGAGTTGGCCCGTATTGGGCTGCCGCTCAACATGTATACGGAATGGTACTGGAAGATTGATTTGCATAACCTGATGCATTTTTTATGGCTTAGGATGGATATGCACGCGCAATGGGAAATTCGGGAATACGCGACCGCGCTTGCCCGATACGTCAAAGAGATTACACCACTTGCGTGGGATGCGTTTGAAGAATATCGGCTCTACGGTGCGAATTTCGGCCGAGCGGAAATCAAGGCGCTGAATACGTTAATTGAAGGCAAGCGATTATCCGGGGCAGATATTCCCAATAAAATGTGGCTGAGAGAGTTTGAGGCAAAGCTAGGGCGCGCGCTGCCACTAAGCGTGAATGCCCAAAAAGAACTTAAGCGAAAGTCGCGTCAGTTTAGCGACGATGGCGCCTACAAGGCCGAAAAGAAACGCGCCTAGCCATGCCAGGCCGCCCGTATTTGATTGTAATCGAGGGGATAAGCGCCGCGGGCAAACACACCCAGGCCACGTTGCTCCAGAAAACACTTGTCACCGAGGGCTATGACGCACACTTAGTGTCGTTTCCGCTGTACGGGGAAACAACCGGTGCTGCGCTCAAATTGGTATTAAAGTCGCGACACCCGTTTTCAGCGCGTGAAATCTCGATGCTCTTTGCGGTTGATCGGTTTAGCGCTAAAAAGTTGCTCAAACATATTAATCCTAAAAAGCAGCGTGTGATGATTTTAGACCGCTACACGACATCCGCAGCCGCCATTCAAAGCGTGCAGATGCGCCGCGAAGGCGCCAGTGCGAGTGAGGTTAAAGAATTCACGCGCTGGCTTGAAAATCTTGAGTACGCCGTTTTTAAGGTTCCGCGTGAAGATCAAGTTTTATTTTTAGACGTTCCTCCCCGAGAAACACTGAAATTGTTGAAAGCGCGTGAGCGTCGGGATGTCCACAATCGTGCACTGGATAATTTCGAGAAGGATCTTACAATGCAAGAAGAGATTTACGCAACTTTGCAGCACTTTTCTCAAACAAAACGGCACTGGAAACGGATTGCCTGCATGCGGCATGGGGTTTTACGATCTGCTCAAGAGATTGCAAAGCTTGTCCGCCGCGCGGTAACTCTTTAGAATAAACCTGATGAATAAAATCGAGTCAACAAAAATCTCGCTTGAAGCGATGCGACATTCCTGCGCGCATGTACTTGCGGCCGCTGTTCTCGAGATGTTTCCAGAAGCGCAGTTGGGGGTGGGGCCGATCATTCAAGACGGATTCTACTATGACTTTCTTTTACCTCGCACACTGATCCCCGAGGATTTGCCTATTCTCGAAGAAAAAATGCGCGCGTTTATTGCCCAAGATTACCATTTTGAAAGGAAAGAAGTTGGTATTCCCGAAGCCAAGAAAATACTCACCGCGGCGAAACAGCCGTTCAAAGTTGAGCTCGTGGAGGAAATCGAACGCGGAGAGCGCGCGACTAAGAAATCCGGAACTGTTAGTTTCTATAAAACAGGACCGCTCGTGGATTTGTGTAAGGGCGGGCACGTGGAATCAACTAAAGCAATTGGGCCGTTTAAGCTGCTTTCAATTGCGGGTGCGTACTGGAAATCCGACTCAACTCGGGTAGCGCTACAGCGCATTTATGCAACATGCTGGCCGACGAGCACAGAACTTGACGCATATCTTGCCCTGCGTGAGGAAGCGCATCAGCGCGATCATCGAATACTGGGCAAACAAATGGATTTGTTTAGCTTCCACGAGGAAGGCCCTGGATTTATATTTTGGCACCCGAATGGGTTAAAGGTGTATGAAGCACTTGTTTCATGGTGGCGCGCTCTGCATACGCGTGCCGGATATGAGGAAGTCAAAACCCCTTATCTTCTAGACGAGGAGCTGTGGCACCGTTCCGGGCATTGGCAGAATTATAAAGACAATATGTATTTCACTACAATTGATAAGCGCCGTTTTGCGGTGAAACCGATGAACTGTCCGGGAATGATTTTGATTTATAAAAACCGCCAGCATTCGTACCGTGATTTACCAATGCGCATGTCGGAGCTGGGCCAAGTTCACCGAAACGAACTTTCAGGTGTGCTGCACGGTCTGTTCCGGGTCCGCGCCTTCACGCAAGACGATGCGCACATTTTTTGTCGTGAGGACCAACTGCCGACCGAGATTAAAGGTGTGTTTGATTTAATAGTAGAGACCTATAAAACATTTGGCCTCGAGCTTGCGAAAGTCGAACTTTCGACACGCCCGAAAAAATCTGTCGGTACAGACTCAATGTGGAAACAGGCCGAGACTCATTTGACGGCCGTCTTAGAAGATTCGGTAAAAGATAAAATAGTCCCTACCTTTCAGCTTAATCCGGGCGACGGCGCGTTTTATGGCCCCAAAATTGATTTTCACGTGAGGGATGCTTTAGGGCGCACCTGGCAGCTTGGCACGATCCAGCTTGATTTTTCAATGCCTGATCGCTTTGAACTCGAATATATCGGAGAAGATTCCAAGCGGCACCGACCGGTAATGATTCACCGCGCCGCTTTGGGCTCGCTCGAACGTTTTATCGGAATTCTGCTGGAGCATACCGGCGGGCGATTACCCGTGCTGCTCGCTCCTGAACAAGTGCGCCTGATTACTATTTCTGACAAACAGAATGAATATGGAGCAAAAATTCGCTTGGAATTGGAGGAGGCGGGGCTCCGAGTCGGCCTTGATCTACGCAACGAGTCAGTCGGCCGAAAAGTGAGAGATGCAGAACTGGCCCATTCCCCATACATCGCTGTGATTGGGGAACGCGAAGAAAAATCACATATGATTTCCTTGAGGATTGCTAAAACGAATAAGGTAACCGAGAGTTCCTCGAGCCATCTGATTGATCTTATACGTGCCGAATCTCAATTGAGCTAAACTTAACGATAGAGGAGGGTACGGTGAAGAAAGCTGAACCCGGAATCCGCAATACCGAGTATTGGTTGGTGAGGATTCAGCGTTCCACGAAAACGGCAATCCCATTTTTTGCGAGCGCGCATGATTTTTTGCGCCTGCGCTTGCGTTGGTACTATTTATGGCACCTCGCGTCTTACAGCACCCTTGTGCATCTCGGGTATCTTGCGGTTGCCGCGAGTTTGTTGCTTGCGGGGTGGTTGGTCTCGGCTTCGTATTATCCTCAAGCACCGGCATTCGCTGTGCTGCCATCGGATGAGCCGCCGGGTGAGCTAGCTGCGACATCTACTCCCACTGCCTTCGCCCCTGCTTTAAATGCTGCTGGGCTCGTCACTGCGACACCAACGCCCAACGCAAGTGTACGTGTTCAAGTGGGATCGACTCAAACTCCCATTCCGCTGGGTGGTAGCTCGGTTCCGGGGGCAGGAACGAGTGGTACTCTCGAATCAACTCCGATAGGTGTTCGGATTCAGACCGGTGGTGAGGCGAATAGCGCTGCGCCGAGTGAAAAAGATATTGTTTTCCGATTTAACCTACTCGAGTTTGTGGTGCGCTTTGACGCAAAAATCAGTGTGCCGAGGGCAAGGGAACTCCGCTTAAGCGGAAGTTGGAAGAATGTCAAACCTCAGAAGGCCCACATTCGTACGCAACAAGGCACCGAGGTGCAAGAATTCGCAATTAAGACGCGTACTGCTACTGAGAAGACATACGAAGTGGCCATTACAACTCCTGAAAAACCGGGCGAATACATGCTTGAGATTGTCGGGCAGAAAGACTTCAAACAGGCGTTAATTACGCGCGCAACACTTCAAGTTGATCAGTTTGGCTATATCTTTGAGTGGAATGAAGCTGGGAATGAAGTTCGTCTGCAGGATGCGACCATTCTGCTTGAAGAATATAAATCCGGTCAATGGATTGGTTGGGACGCAAAAACATACGGCGCGTTGAATCCGATCATCACCAACGAACAAGGGGAGTATGAATTCTATGTTCCGCCTGCTCGTTATCGTTTGCATATCATCAAAGACGGCTATAATGCCGTTTTAACGAATGATCTTGAGGTTTCTGAGTTACAACCACTGGCCCTCAACATCGAGCTCGAGCCAATCGTCCCCGCGAGTATTCTTTTAGTCAAGCGGGGATTCATTGGCCTTACCGGACTTTTTGTTTTAATTGTGATCGTAACTGTGATCGTTATAGGGATCGCTCTGCGCAAAGCACGCGCACGCACGCGCAGCATTTACGCGATCGGCTAAGATACGAAAAGACCAATGCCAAGAGGGAACGGTGCGATAGTTATTATTGGCAACTTACTTCTGATTGTCAGGAGTTTTTTCAGAATTTGAAGATTCTTGGAGCTCGCCTTCGCTGTCACCAACTCCCTCTGGTTTTGCCTGTGCGGTTTCCTCTGCGAGTTTCTCAACCGCTTCTTTTTCGGCAGCTTCGCCAACCGGCTCTGCCAGTTGGGCCTCAAGTTCTTCTTCGCTGCGGGGCGGGGTAACCTGAGCAACAATTTCCTCAAGGTTCGTAAGAACAGTAATGCCCTCTGGGATGCTGAGATCGCGTACGTGGATTACATCATCAAAGGTTTTCAGAGTTGTGACATCCACCTCAATTTTTGGCACCAGCGCGTCGGGTAGACACTCAACTTCGATTTGGGTGCGGGGAGTAAGGAGGTTCCCCTCAAGTTCTTCAACCGCCGGCGCGAGTCCAACCAATTCTAGTGGTAGTTCGGTCTTAATTTTTTCTGTCATCTTTACCCGCAGGAAATCCGCGTGCAAGAGCTTATCCGTTACGGGGTGGCGCTGAATATCATGCACTAAAACGTTGATCGGGTCTAACGAGTCCAATTTTAAAAGCACTAAAGTCGTGAATCCGACTTTAGAAAAAATGTGCGCGAATTCTTTGCGATCAACGATCAGGGCTTGGGGTTTAACATCTTTACCGTATAAAACAACGGGTAATTTCCCGCTACGTCGAAGCAAACTCGGCTGCTCGCCTTTTAGGTCACGCACAAAAGCGTTGAGAATTCCTTTATCCATAAAATTGAGTTATTGTTTGGTCCAGAGTTGGGAGAGGTTTTGGGGTTCACCCTCAAGCGCGCTGTGCAGATCCAAGACATCTTCGCTGGTAAGCGAATTTTGCGTGTGTGCTTCAGGTATGGGAGCAAGTAGTACCGTGATAATCGGACCGTGATCTTTGGCGCACATCGTTTGCAATACGATCACGGATTCGAAAATGCCACGAACATTGATTTCATTGAGTGTATAGCTACGAGTGCACACCGGACATATCAAACTGGCGTGTGCATGCGTTAGAAGCTGACCCAAAATACTCATGTACTCTCCTTTTTTAGTATAGGGTACCTAACAGAAAAGGTCAATGAACCCAGAACTGAGAACAGAGAACTAGAATATAGGGCGCGGAGTTCAATTCTGAGTTCTTCGTTCTTCATTCTGAGTTTTTAGTTCTTTGCTTAGCCTGTGCCAGGCGCCACGCTGCGATCTGTGCGTGGTCTCCTGAAAGTAATACATCTGGCACTTTCATTCGGTGATATTCCCGCGGATACGTGTAATGGGGATATTCAAGCAATCGTTTTCCATGTTCGTCACGCAGTGTAAACGAGTCCGTCTGCGCCACCCCCTTTTCCAAGACCCCGGGAATCAAGCGGCTGACGGCATCGACAAGCGCGAGCGCCGGGAGTTCACCGCCCGTTAAAACAAAATCTCCAAGCGAAATTTCTTCGTCCACCAGCGTGCGGATGCGCTCGTCGAATCCTTCATAGTGTCCGGCGATTAAGATTAAACGCTCGTAATCATGCGCAAGGCGCTCTGCAACTGCTTGGGTAAAGCGTTCCCCTTGCGGGGTAAGCAGAATCGTCCGACTTCTTGTTTTTTGCCTTTTACTTTTTACCATTGTTAGTGCCCGATCCATCACGTCGAAGCGCAACACCATTCCCGTTCCCCCTCCATACGGTCGGTCGTCTACGCTCCGGTGGCGGTCCACGGCCGCAGCGCGGATATCGTGTACAAGGATACGCACCGCCTTGTCTTTGATGGCGCGGCCTAAAATACTCTCTTCAAAAAAGGGAGTAATCATCTGCGGAAATAAAGTGAGGATATCAAACTGCATAAGATATTGTAAGTTATTCGCCATCCGTTTTTTGTTGGGCAAATAACAGATAACTAACAACTAATAACTGCGTGTTTCTAGACAAGCTCCGTGACTGGCCCCTCTTCCTCGGTCGGGGCAGGAGCTTGTTTCTTATCTTTCGGTTTTTCGGTTGGTTCTTCTTGCACTTGATCCGGCGCATCCTCATGCGGACGCTGCTGAACATCTTCATGTGGACTCTCTTGCGCTCGCTCCGGGCGGTCCTGCCGTCCGCCTTCAGGCTCTTCGATTTTAAGGTTGACTCTTGCGTTATTCTTTGCGCCTAAAACGCGCAACAATGTGCGGATCGATTTAGCGGTGCGGCCTTCTTTGCCGATTACTTTTCCCATATCCGATGAGTCAACCGCCAAGCTGATTAAAACCCCCATCTCGTCCACTGTACGCGATACCTTGACCTTTTTAGGGTTGTCCACCAGTGCTTTCACAACATACTCAACAAACTCTTGATCTTTTTCCATTACTCTCCTTTCTTTTCGTTATCGGTGCTCGCAACAGGCTTCACTGCCTCTAACTTCGGGCCGGTTTCGGCTGCGTGCGGCGGTGTAGGCGTCTGCTCGTTTGATTCAGCGTTCGATTCGGCTGGCGCGCTCGAACCTTCCACTGCCTCGGCCTTTTGCTCCGCGATGACCTCCTTTTGCTCCTCGAGTTTTTCTTCTAATTCGGTTTTACGCGCATCACGCTCGCGCTCGGCTTCGATCCGCTTTCTCTCTAATTCTTTTTTAGAAATCGCGCGGAATGCCTGAATCACAATCGAATTGTGCCGCATGCCCTCTTTTTTTAAAAGTTTAGCGACTGAGTTTGAGGGCTTCGCCCCTTTATTTAGCCATACTAAAGCCGCGTCCTTGTTCAGGGCGAGTTTTTTTGTGTGAGGGTTGTATGAGCCAAGGCGCGCTACACTCAAACTCGATGTTGGCCGAGTGTGTTCTTGAATTACGATGCGATAGATCGGATACCCCTTCTTCCCAACCCGTGAAAACCGCATTTTAAGCATGACAGATTTACTCCCGTTCTCGTGCTTATTTTACCCTGACAACCGGATGAAAGTCAAGCTCACCGCGCCATCCGCGCAGAAATTCGCTAAACCTAAGCGCGCGTTTCCCCTCTAACTGTACGACATCGAGGCTCAGGGCACTGTCTTGGACGTGCGCTTCCCAGATTTTAAGCAGTTGTCCGCCCAGGTGCGTATATGCGCCCGGCCAGGGTTGTAAGGCTCGGATTTGACGCACGATCGTCTCAGGAGGCTTCGTAAAATCAATTTCCCCATCTTTTTTGGTCAGGCGGCGTGTGAGGGTCACGCCCTCTTTTGATTGGGGGCGGGGTTTGACTTTTCCGCTAATGTATCCTGCAAGGCTGGCATGCAGTAATTGGGCGCCGATCGCGGCTAGTTTTTGGGAAAGCGTAATCCCTGTCTCGCGTGGCGCAATCGGGACCTTGACGCGCGCGAGCATCGGCCCCGTATCGACATGCCGGTTGATGACGATTATCGTGACCCCTGTTGTCTTGTCGCCTGCGAGGATGGCGGATTGGATTGGGGTGGCCCCTCGATGACGCGGCAGATACGATGGGTGGATATTCAGCGTTTTGAAAGTGGGGATCTCAAATACTTCCGGTGGAATGAGCTTTCCATACGAGGCGACAATCCCGATATCTGGCTCAAGTGCTCGTATTGCGTTTTGAAACGTTTCATCCTGGAGTGTTGTTGGCGTAAAGATTGGGAGGTTAGCGCTGCGGGCAAAGGAATGTAGCGGAGGAAGCGTGGCTGTGCGGGAGCGAGCGCGCGAGTGAACAGGGTCAGTTACGATTGCTTGCAGCGGATAAGCGTGGTGGCGCAGCATCTCCAGTGTGGGCAGGGCGAAATCTCCGCTGCCAAAGAAAATAATTCGCGGTGGGCGGGATAAAGGGTGCTCGATCACGGCTCGGCGGGTAATCAAAATTCCGTTCAGATGATCAATCTCATGCTGCAGCGCCCGCGCGAAAAGGCCGTGCGCACGAAAAGTGATTCGTTTCCCCTCGGGCGTCACAGTTTTCACCCGTATCGAAGTTGAGCGCTCTACGTCTACGGCAACGCCTGGCAACGAAAGGCATCCCTCCTCTTTCGATGCCTTCTCCTTGGAGCTCCAGACAACTTCCGGGTTGATCAAAATCGTAAGCGGAAAACTGTGCCCCTTTTTCTTACTGTCTTGCTCATCTGCTGCTAGTTCCAGGACCGCGATCCGGGCCGATACCCCGATTTGGGGCGCGGCTAATCCGATCCCGTCATGGCGGTGCATAATATGGCGCATTCGGGCGATTAGTTTCTCAAGCGGGTCCCTCCCCAAACGCTTGGGAACAACGGGCGTCTCAAGCACGCTTTTAGGCGCGATAACGATTGCGGACGTCGACATAAATTTCCTCCAGGCGCGCCGAGGTACGTTCGATTGAGAAATCTTGGGCGCGTACTCGTGCAGCCGCGCTGAGCGTATGCCAGAGCACTTCATTATCAAGAAGCGTTTCCACTCTGTCAATAAAGGGTTTAGCGCGGGGTGGTACTAAAAATCCGTTTTTTTCATCTTCAATAATCGCAGTGGGGCCCATTTTATTGGCCGCTACAACCGGCGCCCCCGCGGCAAGCGCTTCCGCCAGGACAATCCCTTGCGTGTCGGTCACGGAAGGAAAAAGAAATATATGCGCCACCCCGAAAAGCTTGATTACTTCCGCGTGGGGGAGCATTCCGGTCCAGGTAACTTTTTGTGTGAGGTTGTGCCGCTCGACCCAGGCCTTATAACGCGCTTCCTCCGGACCCGACCCGACGAGCATAAGATGCACTTCCCGTTTTCGGGCAAGATGCCTAAATACTTCGAGGATCACAGTGATGTTTTTTTCCTCGGCAATCCGGCCGACGTACATCAGGATTTTTGCCTTCTCGGGAATCTGCCAGCGCGTTCTCGCCGCGCGGTCGTCTATGCGTTGGTACTCTCCCACGTTAATGCCGGTCGGGTTTACACTGATCGGAATGCGTACGCCGTAATCTTCAAGGGTTTGCTTCATTGCCGGTGATGGCGCGATTACGCGATCCGAACGGTTACAAAACGTGCGTACCCGCCAGATTAAATAGGAGCGGACGCTAGAGTGTAAAAGCGGCATATAGTGGGCGTATTCGGCAATTAACGTGTGCTCCGTATGTACGAAGGGAATCTTGAGTCGCTGTGCGAGCCGAAGCCCTAGAGCGCAGATCGTAAAAATATGCTGGGCGTGGATGAGGTCGAGGCGTAAAGATTTCACAAGCCGCGTAAGGCCCGGGAAATATGGGACCGCGACCGGGTAGTCCCGATGCTTAGGTAACGTGATTGAGGGAAAGCGGTACACACGCGGGTTCTCATCTTGGTAATCCCCTACTTTTGGGGCAAAAACGTAAAATGTATGACCGGCTTTTTCAAGGGCCTTTCGAAAGATTTCAATCGAGGATACGACCCCGTTTGTGGTCGGTAGATATGTTTGTGTAAAAATCCCAATCCGCACGGGTCCTCCTGCGTCGCTACGAAACTTTAGGGTTCATCCACCAGTCATGTACCAGGCTTCGCTCGGTACGTGGCCAGTTGGCGGATTTCACAGTAAAAAGTTTGTAGCTCCTATCTGCACAAAATGCTGCATTTTAAGCAAAAAAATTCTCGTACTGCAAGATAAGGATACTGGACTTAGAATGGACAATACAGAAGGGAGATGGCGCAGAACGCACACTATTCCCCGCGTGGCTCAGGAATGATGCGCCATCTGACAGATTCGGGCAGTTTTTCTTGCTCGAGAAATTGAGCGACGCGTTGGTGCGTACCGCGCAGGAAAAGCGAATTGTGCTCGGCTCTGACGCCGAGGCGCGCCAACCCCGCTTTCTTGGCAAGCGCTTGCACGGCTGTGGTGGGTGAGTTTGCAAGCGACCGGCATTCTACCACCCGCCCAAAAGGGGGCAGGTGCAATGTTTTACGGTGCGCAAAATCGGTACTTCGTACCCGATCCCACGCGCCCCACTGCTTGAAAATAGCGTGATCCGGATAGCGCGTTTGAATGTAGATATGGGAGGCACCGCGCAATTCCCCGAAATCTTCCAAGAGTTCCTCGATTCCGGTGTAGCGAGGGCTTGTCAGCAAGGGGTCGGGGTCAATCATTACCGCGACATAGGTTTCGGGGAAGCGGTGTTCAAAAAGCGCACGCGTGCCAACCACGAGCGGAGCACTTAAGGGCCAGTGCGATTGGGTGCCCGCAACAATCACGCTCTTATGTTCAAGCTCGGTCGTGAGCAGGCGCGCAAGTCCTTCAACGCTAAATCCGATTTTTTTAAAATTGGCTCCACCGCACTGGCCGCATGGTGCATGGGAAGCAGGTCGAATTGCTGAGCAGCGCAGGCAGACCTCATGCAGTGATTTTCCGTTACGGTTATGGTAGATAACAACCTTCTCTTTAGTTTTAAGCGCCGTGCGGATATGGGAGAGTGTGGAGATTTCAAGCGGCGGCTTTTTAAGTTCGATAATTGTCGCGGGCGGGAAACGGTCGAGGTTTACGTGCTTTAGTGTTTGGCCTGCGGTACCGTAGGGTAGCATTCCGCTTCCTATAATAACGGCGCTTTTCTCCACTCTCCCTCTTACTAGAGTTGCGGGAAGAATCTGCAATCGAGGGGCGCGTTCGCTCGTAAAACCGAGGTGGTGCGGATTATCGCAGATAATCAGGTCCACGGGGTATGGGCAAAAAAGCGCGCCGCGCGTGCCTACGAGCACCCGAAATTCACCACGCCGCGCGGCGCGCCAACTCCCTTGGGCAGTCGCAACCTTCCTCCCCTCCCATGCTACTATCCCTACTTGATCGACAAAACGACAAAATTCACGCACAAGCTCTTGATTCGCAAGCAGTACGAGGATTCTTTTATTTGCCCAAGTTGATTTCAGTAATGTAGCGTAGTGTTCCCAGCGCCGCTTGAGGCTACCGTTTATTATTAAAAGCGGCTGGGCAGTGGGTGCGGGAGCAGGGAGGGGGGGCAAGTCGGGGATGGGTCGCTTGAGTGTCCACAGCGCGCCGGGAGCGCATCGTACGAGTGCCGTGGAAAAATTAGTGAACCACCGCGCGGCAATCAGGCGCGCAAGCGGCATAAAAAAAGGCGGAAAGAGCGCCTGATCGGTGAGGACGGTCTTAATCGGCTTGAGCGCTTTCGTATTGTTCGTTCCCGTTGAATGTACGATTCCGTTTACAAAACGCGTCCCGAGCGGCACACGCACAAGCGCGCCGGTTTTAAGCGTGAATCCGCGCGTCCCCCGGTACGTTAGAGTTGACAGCTTTTTTTTGCCGCTTGGGACGATCACGTCATACGTGGGTGTGCTCATCAACATTGTATGTACCATCTAATGCGCTACGCTACCAGTGAAAGGGATTATGTCTAGGTTAATCGAACAGTTACGCGCGGCCGGCATTCTTCAATCTGAGCGAGTTATAGCAGCCTTTCAAGCAGTCCCACGCGTGGATTTCGTGGACTATTTCTTCAAAAGTTTAGCAAACATGGATGAACCCTTGCCGATTGGCTCCGGCCAGACGATTTCCCAGCCGCTGACAGTAGCATTTATGCTTGAACTTTTGAACGTACAAGAAGGCCAAACCGTGCTCGAAATCGGCTCAGGCACCGGGTGGGTGAGCGCCTTAATTGCTCACATGGTCGGGCCCAACGGCCGTGTAGTGGGTGTGGAGATTATGCAATCTTTGGCAGACGCGGCCCGAGTGCGGCTGCGCGAGAGGGGATTTGATACTGTTGAAATCGTATGCGCGGACGGTTCAGTCGGGTATCCGAGCGCAGCGCCTTACGACCGGATTATCGGATCCGCCTCCGCCCCTAAAACGCCGACATGGCTGGGAGACCAATTGAAGCCGGGCGGGATCATCGTGTTTCCCGTAAAAGACGGCATTCAGCGTATTTTCGCACACAATGACCCTTCAAGTACGCAGCGTTTTACGATTGAGACATATCCCTATTTTGCCTTCGTCCCGTTAGTGGGAAAACGGGGACATCGGTAAAACGAAGCGCGAAATTCGATCCGCCTTCCCCGGTTGGAAGATGGCGGACGCAACGGTTGAGTCTGGTTTTTTTGAATTATTGACTTCAAGATTCGAGCTTCCGGCTTACAAAAATGGCCAATAAAGAGTAATCTAGAAAGTCTAGTTGGAGCATGAACACTATATCTCTACCGGTAGTTACCATCGTCGGGCGGCCGAATGTCGGGAAAACGACACTGTTTAACCAAATCGTAAAATTCGCAGGCATTCCGCGCGCGATTACCTCGCATGTACCGGGTACAACCCGCGACCTTAATGAGGGATTCGCGCACTGGAAAGGGCGAGATTTTATCGTAATTGATACTGCTGGCGAGCCCGCGGGCAAGCATGAAGTGCTTGCTAAGGAAC
Source organism: uncultured Candidatus Saccharibacteria bacterium (assembly GCA_964362865.1). Lineage (GTDB taxonomy): Bacteria > Patescibacteriota > UBA1384 > JAGVHQ01 > JAGVHQ01 > JAGVHQ01. Next base: position 17,127 of record CAYIGD010000010.1, read on the forward strand.
TCGAGCGTGCGATTGACGAGGGTATTCATCAAGCCGACCTAATTGTGTTGGTTGTTGATCATGCGGTGGGGCTGACCGCGCAGGATAAGCGAGTTGCCCGTCGCGTGCGACAATCGGCAAAACCATGGATTGTCGTTGCGAATAAAGCCGATGCGATTAGCCGCCATCAACACGCGCGCATCGAACTCGCCCCGTATTATGCTTTAGCGGCAACAGTTGTCGCGGCAACCGCGACTTCGCGGCGAGGGGTTCAATCCGTATTAAACGCGATCCGTAGGTCGTTGGCGCCGACTGTACCCACTGCTACCCCAGAAGCAGGGGTTGAGATCGCGATTGTCGGGCGCCCGAACGTGGGTAAATCAACCCTTTTGAACGCGCTTGTGGGAGCACCGAGGGCAATTGTGTCTGCAATGTCCGGTACAACTCGTGACCCGGTGGAAGCGCGTTTTACGTTCGGCGGTTCACACGTTACGTTGATTGATACGGCCGGAATCCGTCGCCGAGGTGCAATTGAATCTGGTGTGGAAAAAGAGAGCGTGCGGCGCGCGATTGCACGCGTTAAACGTGCCGATTTGGTGATTGTGGTCTGCGACGCCAAGGAAGGTCCGACACGCCAAGACGCGCATGCCGCTCAGTTGGCGCGGGGTGCCGGTAAACCGTTTATCGTGGTATATACCAAAATGGATCAGGCCGAAAGTGAGTTGAACGACCCTTTGCATCGCACTCTAATTCAAGGTCGGTTTCCCTTTTTAGCGCGCGCGAAAACATTTGTCGTTTCCGGCACAACTGGTGAAAATATTGATCTATTAAAAAAAGAGCTCGAGCAATCCTTTTCGAACCTTGAGCAAACATGACGTCCAAAAACGTCCGCAGGCCGAGGACGAGCGAAGATACCGGGGTGGGTAGTTGAGCGTTTCTGAAACGTTATGTTCGCGAACTATTTGACTTGCTGCGGTTGGGCGTGCATGACGCCCCCAAAATCTTTCAACGGGTAAACCGTGACCCATGCCCGGCCGACAATGTTAACGCGCGGTACTGGCCCCCAATCGCGCGAGTCGCTCGAAGAGTTGCGGTTATCGCCCAGCACAAAGTACTGATCGGCAGACATCGTTTTATGGTAGTTGACGTCTAAGGTACCGCTCACAAACGTTGGCTCGCCGCTGGGAATATAGGTCTCTTTTAACTTGGATCCGTTTACGTGCACATTCCCGTTTTTGATTTCAACGCGATCGCCCGGGCCGGCAATTATGCGCTTTACATAGTTATAATCTGGCCGCTCCGGGGCGCGAAAAACAATAACATCTCCGCTACGGGGTCCTCGTACATAGTAGGAAAACTTTTCCACGAGAAGATAGTCCGAGGTATGCAGATTCGGCTCCATCGATTGTCCGTCCACGATAAACGGCTGCACCGCGTAAGCCCGCAACACAAACGCCACGACCAACACAATCGCGGTCGCGCGGATCAATTCCAAAAAACTCGAAAAGACTTTGCCTGTATTTGACATCCTAATTTTATTATATCGGTTTTTGATCAAAGAGTCCTCAAGTTTTCCGCTTATTTTTGAGAGCGGATGATCAAGACACGAGACTGACTGTTGACAACCATCCTGACAGAGTCTAGCAGGAACGCTTCTTGTAACTTTCTTGGATGATATCGATAACGCTTGACGCGTCATATTTTTCCTGACGCTTGGCTACGGACTTCCCCAATGCTAGCAAAAAGGAAAGCCCGCCGGGTGTGTGTCCCTCGGCGGGCATATCGATCCGAGATAGTCACCTCAAACGATTGACTATCTTATTCGCTGCCATCTCGGCAGCGTGCTTTCGGTCTAGGTGACAAAACTTACCCAGTGACCGAACTCGTAACTTCCCCTCCCACTGATCTTGCAGCATGATCACGTCCTGCGTTACCGTCAGGACGGCTTTGTCTGCTGCGCCTGCGCCGTTGCCATTGCAGATGAACACCCTCTTCGCCTTTAAGGCCGTGAGCAGTGCCGGCTCGACACTGCCAGTAACGACTACTTCCATCACTTTCTTTCGCACTGCCTGCGCTTCCCCCCTTTCGTTGTCGGTACACACTAACAACGCCCCCATGATCGCGGGGGGCGTTACTGGGTGCTCGATCTCAAGTCGGATCACACCAAGCGGTCCCCTCCACTCATGAGGTTTTTAACGGTTTGGGGCGCTAGGTGTTTCCGAACCATATCAACATACTAGCCCGCCCAATTCCGGCTGTCAATACGACGCTCCAGTTTGGTGCACCCTGCTGGGTTCGAACCAGCGACCTTTCGGATGTGAACCGAACGCTCTACCGCTGAGCTAAGGGTGCGAGCGAACGATACAAACGAAACTTCATTTTCGTTTGTATCTGAGCGAGTCCCTTGAGCTACGTATGTAACTCAAGGGTGCGCAGTCACAGCCCAGTATACTGCTTCCCTAGATCTTCGTACATGCTAATCTAGAACTAAGGAGCGGCGTGGGATTAGCAACCGATCTTGGGAGTTTTTTTCAGCATGAGATTTTTTTGGCAATCATCGCGATTGCGGCGGTCGGGGCGCTCGTGGCATACCTTGTCTACTTCAATCAGTGGGCACGGCGCCGATTGTGGGACGCGCGTAATCGGCGCAGAATCAAAAAGATGAAAGACCATTTTATCGTGGTTGGGTTTGGCAGGATCGGCCAAAAAATCGTGGATGAACTGCAGGCCGAAGACGCCCCCCTAATCGTGATTGATAAACAAGATTATCGCGCCCGCGCCCATCATCAAAAATTTGCGTGGCTGCATGGCAATCCCGCAACCGACGAAAATATTCTTAAAGAGGCCGGCATCCACGAAGCAAAAGCCCTGATTATCTCGGTAGGCACTGACGCGGACGCGGTTTTTATCGCGGTGACGGCCCGCGCGCTGCGCGACGACCTTTTGATGATCGCGCGCGCTTCTTCGCCGGAGGTAGCGGATAAGTTGGCTAAAATCGGGGTGCAAAAGGTGGCGCTCCCGCACGTGATCGGCGGCTATCATATGGCCGCGATGGCCTTACGTCCCTCGGTTGTTGATTTTCTGGATATTATTGTCGACACGAAGCGCCCGGACATCGTGGTGGAAGACGTTGAAGTTGCTGCCCAATCTGGCCTCGACGGCAAGCCAATTTCGCAGGAGCTGTCGCGACGCGAAAAGGGGCTCGCGATTCTGGCGATTCGCCGCAAAGCAGGCGGGACAGTCACGAATCCAACCGGCGACGTCCTCATCCAAAGCGGCGACCATTTGATTGTCATGGGTACGCGCACGCAAATTGTTAAGTTCCAGAAGGATTACGGGGTAAAGGAAACCACCTGATCATGCCCGAAACGTTGATTCAATGGGGGTTTTTTAAGGTTTCAACCCTGGGCGTTTTCATCCTCGGCGGGTTTATATTCGGGTACTGGTTGAGTATGCGTCTTTTACATGCGCGGGGCGTGATCACTTCTTCGGAGCGTTTAAGAGTATTTGACGCGGCGCTCTACACTTTTGTCATCGGACTTTTGGGCGCGCACCTGTGGGCCGCGGTTTCGATTTTTGGATTTAGCCGTGCGGCATGGGAGGGATTGTGGACGGTACAAAGTCCGCTCGTTTTTATGGGCGGTTTGATCACGGGCTATGCTACATGGCGGTATTTCGGCCGTCGCATTGCCCCTGAAAAAGTACCTGTTTGGCTCGCGTGCGGGTTTGCGGGAGCAATGGGAGCGCTTGCGGTTGGTAAGGTGGGGCAGTACTTGGGCGGAGCGTCGTTTGGTAAAACCGCAAGCGTGCTCGCGGTACATGGAACGTTCGCGCTGGAAATTATCCAGGCCGCTGGTTTCGCGTGCGCCGCTTATCTGACGATTGCCTTTTTGAAAAAAGACAATCCTGTATTGGCGCTGCGCGCCGGTGCTTCCTCGATGCTGCTTACTTACTTGGTTACTTCCTTTTTCTCGGTTCCCGGGCCGCTTTCAACTCCGCGTGCTGTGCTTGGGCTTGACCAGTGGCTTGAAATATTTGCTATAGTGTTAGTCCTGGGAGGTTCGCGATGGATGCAAAAGAAGCGCGGAAAGTCTTAGAGCAAGCAAAACAACGGTTGGAGAAAGAGCTGAAGGAATCAAATACATTCCCCCAGATTGGGCATTCCGATGACGATAACGCCCTTGAAGTTGAGCAGTTTCAAGAGTCGGTAGGGCTGCAACGCAACATTCAAGGACTCCTAAAAGCGGTCAATAAAGCTCTTAAAAAGATTGATGAAGGCACGTACGGTAAGTGCGAAGTGTGCGCTGAAAAAATCGAATCAGGCCGCCTAAAAGCGTTTCCGGAAGCTATTTTATGCGCCTCAGATGCTGCCAAAAAAGCAAAACGGTAGTTTGTACCTTCTCGTTCTAGTCGCACTTATTTTCGATCAGGGTAGCAAGTTCGCAGCGCTGAGCTGGTTTCCTGGATTGATTCAGTTTAATCGCGGCTCGGCATTTACGTGGGGTATTCCTGTGCATATTTCAATCGCGATTAGTGTAATCGTTGCTATACTTTTTTTCCGACATTTAGTGATACGCACTAAACTTTCCCATTCAGTGCGAAAAGAAAGCACAAAGTTCTCACATGCAATCCGCCGCTTGGCGGATGAATCAAAAATTTTGATAGAGACGTGGTGGGCTGCCATTTTTGTATCCGGCGCCGTCGCGAACGCCCTTGATCGAATTGTATGGGGCGGGGTGATCGATTGGATTCATTACCCGTTTGGAATCACAGGCAACATTGCCGATCTTTATTTGCTTGCGGGTTTATTCGGATTCTTACGAGCGCGCTCCACGCATTAATTGCATACAATCCAGTACAATAAAAATGAAAGGAGTGTCTATGCACGAAGTTAAGCAGTTCTCATCCACAAAAGGGTTAAAGGGGATCTCGGATAAGACAAACGAGATCCATCACGGCAAGCTCTACACCGCGTATGTCAACAAGCGCAACGAGGTCGAGGAAAAACTCGGTGGTTTAGCGGAAGAAGATTGGAAAGCGGCCAATCAAGTGTATTCCAAGCTGCGCGGCTTAAAGCACGAGGAAACCTTTGCCGCCAACGGTATGATCCTGCACGAGATTTTCTACGGGATTTTGGGTGGTGACGGTAACCCCGAGGGTACAAAAATTAAAGAGGCGATCGAAAAAGAATGGGGGAGCTGGGACGCATTCGTAACC
>CAYIGD010000011.1:0-4776 GCA_964362865.1 uncultured Candidatus Saccharibacteria bacterium
CTTATACCACGATTGCGGCTGATGTTTTATCCCGCCATTATCGCGCTCACAATATTCCCACTCTTTTTCTAACCGGCACAGACGAACACGGCAAAAAAATCGCGGATTCGGCACTCGCAAAGGGTCAGAAAGAACAAACGTTTACCGACGCGGTTTCTAAACAATTTAAGTTAGCTTGGACCGCATTAAACATCCGCTATGATACCTTTATCCGCACGACTGATCCGGTACATATTCAAAACGTGCGGCGTCAATTCGAACTCTTGAAAGAAAAGGACCTTTTTTATCAAGGTACGTATGAGGGTTTATATTGTACAAGTTGTGAGGAGTACAAACAGCCCGGTGATTTAACAGAGAGTGGTTTGTGTCCGATTCATCGTCGCCCAGTCGAGGAAATCAAAGAGGATGTTTGGTTTTTCGCCCTCAGCAGGTTCACCGCTCAACTCAAGGAGCTTATTGAGGGGGGCACTCTTGTGATTGAGCCGGAACGTCGCCGCAATGAAACTCTCGGCTGGCTGAAAGAGGGCTTGCGCGATTTAGCAGTCAGCCGCAGCAAAGTAAAATGGGGGATTCCACTTCCGTGGGATAAATCGCAAACGATTTATGTCTGGGCAGACGCGTTGTTCAATTACCATACTGCCCGCGCCCAGGCATGGCCGCCCGATGTGCAGATTATCGGCAAAGACATCCTCCGCTTTCATGCGATTATCTGGCCCGCGCTTTTGCTCGGGTTGGGGCTTGATTTGCCCAAAAAGATTTTTGCGCACGGTTTTTTCACTGTGGTAGGCCAGAAAATGACCAAAACATTGAAAAACGTCGTAGATCCGGTGGCGCTTTCGAAAAAATACGGCGTGGACACGCTCCGTTACTTTTTACTGCGCGAGTTCCCCTTTGGGGATGATGGGGATTTTTCGGAAGAAAAATTACGGCGGCGCTATGAAAACGATTTACAGCATGACCTCGGGAACCTTGTCCAGCGGGTACTGACAATGGAAGAAAAATACGCTGTTACGATCACGCCGGGAATCGCCCCGCGCTGCGCTCAAGCTGAGCACCATACCGAAAAATTAGAATTCGACAAGGCGTTGATTGAGATTTGGAATTTGGTGCGAACGGCGAATGAGTTGATTGATCGCGAAAAACCATGGGAGCTCTCGCACACTGATCCGCACAAGCTCAAGCGTGTTTTGACGACCCTGCACCGCATGCTTGAAACGATTGGGGCCGGATTGGATCCTTATCTTCCCCAAACTGCGTCTCGGATCAAAACATTGCTTGCTGCGGGGAAACCCGCTGCACCTTTGTTCGCGCCACTCGGATGAATTTTTTCCCCCTGTTAGCAGCAGTTGTCGGAGCCCTGGAGCAGCTTGATATCAAGCACACCTTAAGCAAGCTCAAATTGAATGTCGCGCGTTTCAACGTCCAGTTTTTCCCGATAATTTTTCTTATAACTTTAACATTATCCCCCTTGAACTGGCAGCTTGATTGGAGCGCTGTCCGATCTTTCCCGAGAGTGATCGAAATTTTTACCCTGATTACGGTTGGGGCGATTTGGCATATAGCGTATTTTCGGGGTGTCAAAAAAGCGCACGTGGATGAGTTCGAACTTTTCCGCCTTCTGCAACCGCTCGTAGCAGCAAGCTTGGCGGCATTGCTCTTTTCTTCGGAGCGCATCCCCTTAATTGGGGTGGCAATCACGCTTTCCTCATTGATTCTCGTGCTTGCGCATTTTAAGCGCCATCGTTTCTACGGCTCGAGCGCCACCCGCTATTTACTAATAGGAACAATCGCAATGGGATGCGAAGTGGTGTTGGTCAAAGACCTCCTTCAGTTTTTCAGCCCGATTGTGCTGCTTACAATCTATAGCGGTGGTCTGACGATCATCTTTTATCGTCTTTTCCCTGCGATGATCAAGCCGGGGAACGAAAGACAAATCAGAGCTATCATTAGCGCGGCAATCATCGGCGCACTGTATGGGCTGTTGCTGTTTTCTTCCATCAAGCTCTTAGGGGTGGCACGCACTACCATGCTTTTGATGGTCGAGCCATTATTCGTGTACATCGGCGCTCGGTTTCTTTTGCGTGAAACGCTTCATCCGACAAAGGTTGTGGCCGGCCTCAGTGTCGCAGCGATTGTGATTTGGGTTAACGTCATCTCATGACGATTACCGATACTCATTGTCATCTTAATTTTAATGCCTTTGATAAGGATTGGCGCTCAGTGGCGAATCAGGCCGTTCAAAAAGGAGTTTCGAAGATGGTGATTGTTGGCTCGCAGTTTGAAAACTCTAAGAAAGCAGTTGGGCAGGCCTTCTCGCATCCGGCGTGCTTCGCCTCTGTGGGGCTACATCCGAGCCATGTCTTGGATGAAGCTTTGAATCTCAAGCAATACGAAACATTAGCCCGCCACCCACGAGTTGTGGCAATCGGGGAAATCGGACTCGATCAATTTCGGCCTAAGGAGGAAGAGAGTTTTGAAACGCAGAAACACGTGTTACGTGCGTTTCTGAGACTTGCCCGAACGATTAAAAAACCGGCTATTATCCACTGCCGAGCGCGCACGGGAACACTCGATGCGTACGAAGAACTCGTTGCTCAATTATCTTCTATGAAACACCGCCCGCAATTTGTCGTGCACTGCTTTATGGGCTCAGTTAAGATTATGCAGGAGATTATTGCTCTCGGAGGTCTCATTTCGTTCACTGCCGTGATCACACTCCCCAGTTTTTCCAAACATATGGAAAAAGTAATCCGTGCCACGCCAATGGAGCGGATACTGCTTGAAACCGACAGCCCTTATATCAAACCCCACGAGTGGGTCTTGGAACGCAATACTCCCTGGGGGGTGTGGGAAGTAGCACAGCAGGTTGCTCGCGTGAAAGGGATCTCTGCCGCGCAGGTTGCAACTATAACCTCAGTGCACGCCAATGACTTTTTTCGGTTTGATTGATGCGTAATTAAACAGAAGCTTGGTATAGTATAAGTAAGTATGATGTGCAGCGCAGGAGGGAAAGATTTTAGAAAAACACTCAAAATTTGAAGTTGCACTTTTGGGCCTTGTTGCGTTCAGCATTGTCGGGATTGGGTTTGCGTTTGGTAATTACCTCACCAGCGCCCCCCAGCGCCTTGCGCACATTGCTCCTGCCCCGCCGGCTCCAACGACTCTCAGTCCAACAAGTACGCCGTCGTGTTTCATTACTCCTGCTGGGTCGGGAGGAATAAAGCTGACAAAATGTGCGCCAACCCCGACTCCCACGTTGACTCCGGCAGCTACATTCACTTCCACTCCCATTGCAACGCTTTCCACATCGCGTATTCAGGGTACGAATACCCAAGCCCCGCGGGTTGCATTGCTTGTCGAGAATCAACCGGCTGCTGCGCAAGTCGGAAGCGAATTCGGTTTTCAGCTGAAAGCACTCACAGATAACGGTGCTCTTGCAACAGATTATACCGCGCGCTTGATGCTTACGGCGAAATTGGAAGGCGTGTCTTCGCGTTCCACAACGCTTGCAACAGACTTGCCTGTTTCAGCAGGAACAGGGTTATTTCCACAACGTTTTTCAGCTCCCATAACCACCAGGACCTGGAATTTTACGTTGCAAGATCAAAAGAATCCGGAGATCAACACCCAATTCTCAATCAGTGTGACACCGGGCGCGCCCGATGCGTCGAAAATGAAGCTTACTATTTCCCCTCGCCGGATTCAAGTTGGCGCCGCGCGCACGGCGCTCATAAACAGTGTCGTGGTAGACCGTTTCGGGAACCCCATTTCCGGTGTGGAGGTAAGTTTCCAGGAAGAGACCGGTGCGCTCACTCTAGCGCCGCGGCGCGTAATTTCAAATCGGGACGGCATTATTGAATCTGTTGTGCATATGCCTTCCTCTCCCGTTTCTTCACGTGTGCGGATAGTTTTACCCGATCAATCTGTCACCAATTATTCCGATCCCCTGCAATTTGTTGAGCCGGATACAATTGATGAAGCACTGCAAACGGTTGACGTTGTGGCCCAACCATTGCGCGAGAATGCGCAAGTGCAAAAAGTCGTGATAGGTTCTCAGGTCGTTTCGAAAACGGCGGCTATCGTGAGTTTGACAACCGTGATCATTAGCTTCGGGGCATCGTTGCCGATCGGGGGGCAAGCAGCACTCACGCTTTTGCTCGGTTTGGTGGGGATCGGCAGCACGAGTCGGCGTAAGCATTACAGTATTGTGTATAACTCACTCAACAAACGCCCGATTGAAGGGGCGACGATACGCATTTTTGATACGGCTCACCGTTTAGTTCAAACCAAAGTAACCGACATGTGGGGAAGGGTGCGAATTCTATTGCCACATGGGCGTTATTTCTTTGATTTTCAGAAGGAAAATTTCCGCTACCCATCCGCAGTCATTTCTTCCCATATTGATGGACGCTTCAGCGAGATCTACTCTGGCGGAGCATATTTTGTGCGTACGGCGCATCCATCTGTTTTGAGTCTTTCGGTACCGATGGACCCTTTAATTGTGAATGCCGAAACCGCGCGACGTAAAGGGATGTGGTGGCACGCGTTGCATAGGTGGATTGAGACGACTGGGGTTCAATTTGAGGTGCCGTTTTTGGCGCTTGGGTTTGTTTTGTCAATGTTTTCCCTCCTGGTTCGGCCTGTACCGTTGAACGGATTATTTGTAATTATGTATCCTTTGATCTATCTTTTACGCTCGCTTGTGCGTGATTCGATCTCCAATACGCATGGTTCGGTGTGGGATACGCACAACAATGCGCAAGAAGGTGTGGTTGT
>CAYIGD010000011.1:4786-20996 GCA_964362865.1 uncultured Candidatus Saccharibacteria bacterium
TGCAGTTGTTCTCTGAAAAAGACCATCGTTTAGTCGAAACTCAAGAAACCGACCCCCAAGGGCGCTTTAGCTTCTTAGTGCCTCCCGGAGAATATCGCTTACGGATTCTCAAAGATGGATATCAGATGGCAAGCGATCGGGCTCATTTCCCGCGCTTCCAGCGTCCATATACCGGAGGAGTAATTCGGGTTAGCGGTACTCGCGATCAATACTTAAGTGCGAACGTTTTCATTGAGCAAGTGCTTTGAACCCAAGGGCGCTCGTAAGGGAGTAACCTGTCATCTGGGCTGGGATTGCAACCCCCATTAAATCTAAAATTGTGGGCGCAACATCAGCTAAAACGCCTGTTACTCGGGGGTTGAACGGGCGGGAAAAGTCTTTGTGTGCTTGATCGACAACGATCAATGGCACTGGGTTAATCGAATGCTCCGTATCAATTTCGTCAGTTTCTAAATTAATCATTTGTTCAGCATTGCCGTGATCGGCGGTAACAAAAACCCTCCACTTTTTTGTGTGTGCTTCCCTAATCAGTTCGGCGATTTGCGTATCAAGGAACTCTAATCCACGTACGGTCGCTTCGAAGTTACCGGTATGGCCAATCATGTCGGGATTGGCATAGTTGATCACCCCGAAAGAATACGTTGAGCTTCTTATCAGTTGGATGGCCTTTTTTGTAATTTCTCCTGCGCCCATTTGGGGTTTTGCGATAAAGGTTTTGGGGCTATCGGAATGAATAAGAAAACGCCGCTCGAGCGGGAAGGGCTCCTCGTGGCGTCCGTTAAAGAAGTACGTCACGTGGGCATATTTTTCTGATTCTCCAATATGGAATTGGGCAAATCCTCCCGCTGAGATTACTTGGGAAATCGTATCTTTTAATGGCGTCTGTGGAAATATAATTTTGGCCGTCGTTTTGATTCTTAAGGGCGCGAATGAGAGTACCGTGAGGTTGGTGGGCAGACTTCGGCGAGTAAAGTGGGGAAAGTATGTATCAGTCAGGGCGCTTAAGGTCTGTCGGATTCGATCTTCCCGGAAATTAAAAAAGATTACGAGATCATTCTTTTTGATGCGGGGTAAGGGTTGGCTTGTTTCGGGGTCAAGCAGTACGGTGGGAGGAATGAATTCGTCCGTAATCCCACGAGTATAAGCGGTGGAGACGACGTGTTTGGCTACAATCGCGTGTTCTCCGACTCCTCTCACAAGCGCTTCGTAGGATGGTTTGGTACATTCTTTCCAGTTATGGTTGCGATCCATTGCCCACCCACGTCCGATCAGCGTCGCAATGCGGCCCACCTTGTGTTTCTTAATCATTTGTTCAAGGTCTTCCAGAAATCCAAGCGCGCTGTGCCCACCCGCATCGCGTCCGTCGGTAAAAAGATGTAAATACACTGTTCGTACCTTTTCGTGTCGTAATAGCCGCAACAGAGCTTCAACGTGATCCAAGTGGCTATGCACGCCTCCGCGCGATAGTAACCCGACAAGATGTACTACCCTGTCTGTTTTGCGGATTGCCGAAAACGTGTTCTTCAGGATCGGGTTGGTGAAAAAGGAATTGTCAGCAATCGCGCGTTGGATTGTCGGAAATGATTGGTACACGAGGCGCCCAGCTCCGATGTTTAGATGGCCAGCTTCAGAATTACCGGGGACTCCCCAGGGTAGACCAACGTGCTGGCCCGCTGAGGATAAAAGGGTATTCGGATACTGTTGCCACATTCGTTTGAAATATGGCATCTGGGCAAATTTCAATGCATTCCCCTTTTTTTCAGGGCTATATCCAAGTCCGTCCAAAATCAGCAGCAGCGTCGGCACTAGAAGTTTTTGGTTCATTCCCCTCTATCCTCAGTGCAACGTCCATGAGATCTGGTTCAAAATATAGTATTGTGGGACGGTCATGAAAACTAAGCACATACCCACAGTGTACGTGATGTTATCGGGCGGGGTCGACTCAGCCGTCGCAGCCGCGCTTTTAGTAAAAGAAGGATACGCAGTCCGAGGCATTTTCATGGTCAATTGGACTGTTCCACTCCGCCACGATGCTCCCTGTACCTGGGAGCAGGATTGGCGTGACGTACAAGCGGTCGGGGCGGCGTTGAGGATTCCCGTGGAAAAGGTTAATTTTGAAACTCAATATCACGCGCGGGTGATTGACATTTTTTTTAGGGAGTACGCGCGGGGACGGACGCCGAATCCCGACGTATTATGCAATCAAGAAATTAAGTTTGGGCTCTTTCTTACATGGGCTCAGAAAGCGGGTGCCCACTATGTCGCCAGCGGGCATTACGCCCGGGTTGCGCATTCAGGCGGCTTGAATTATCTAAAAAAAGGAGTAGATCCAGCCAAAGATCAATCTTATTTTCTCTGGACACTGGGGCAACCTGAACTTGCCCGGACCCTCTTCCCCCTTGGGGAATATACAAAGCAAGATGTGCGCACATTGGCTCGGGAATTGGGTCTACCGGTCGCCAATAAACCCGATTCCCAGGGGATTTGTTTTGTCGGCAAGGTGGATCTTCCCTCGTTTTTAGAAACTCGACTTGCGCTCAAAGCGGGGGACGTGGTGACAACCGAAGGAAAACGGGTCGGTCGCCATCAGGGTGTGCAATTCTTCACCGAGGGTCAACGGCATGGGTTTGGAGGAGGAGGCAGCGTTCCATTTTATGTGGTCCGCAAAGATCTTCAAAAAAATGAGTTAATTGTCGCCGCGGGCGCTGATCATCCTGCTCTATTCGCACAGGAGTTGGAAATGGAGGAGGTGCGTTTCGTGGCTCGCACGCTGAAAGCGGGAGCGCAGATAACGTGTAGAATTCGCTACCGCCAGCCGGATCAGACAGCCGTCTTCATGGGAAAGCGTGCCGGCGGAAAAACTAGGATTCGATTTCACGAGCCTCAACGCTCGATTACGCCGGGCCAGTCATGCGTGCTATATCAGAAAGACGAACTTGTGGGGGGCGGGATTATCACCCGAGCCTTGAGCGTTAAGCCCCAATTTGAGAAGACGAAGGGTATGATACGATTAATATCATAGGAGGCTGATGCCCACGCGCGCCCGTCGGATCGCATTTTTTATTTTGTACCTAGTTGCTGCCGGAGCGCTCTATTTTTACGGCTATCTTGTGGGGCACGGCAATCTTGCATATGAGCAGGGGATCATCCCCTCGATTATTAATCGTGATTTGGGCCGACCCTCGAATGTGGATTTCAGCCTTTTCTGGCGCGCATACGAGAGCCTTCGCGAGAGATATATCGGCACTGTGGATGAGCAACAGTTTCTCTATGGAGCGATCCGGGGTTCGGTTAAGTCTTTGAACGATCCGTTCACAGTTTTCTTAACACCCGAAGAATCGAAAGTCTTTAACCAGACGCTGAAGGGTGAGTTCGAAGGAATTGGAATCGAGATTGCGTTGCGAGGGAATCAATTGACTGTGATTGCCCCACTGGATGGTTCGCCCGCGAAAACAGCCGGTATTCGTTCAGCAGACGTGATTATCGCAATTAATAGTGAGCGTACCGAGGAAATGACTCTTCAAGATGCGGTCAGTAAAATTCGGGGTAAATCCGGCACAAGTGTCGAGCTTTCAATCGAACGCAAAGATGAGCGCGAAATCAAAAAGTTTACGATTGTACGTAAAACAGTCGAAATTATACCCGTTAAAACCGATCTTAAGGGAAAAGTCGGGATCATTACCATCACGGAATTCGGGGAGAAAACTGTTGGTCTTGTCCGAGAAGGGATACTGAATCTGACTCGGCGCGGGGCAGACCGCTTTATTCTTGATCTGCGTGATAATCCTGGAGGGTTTTTGGAAGGGGCGATTGATGTTTCAAGCTTTTTTATGTCGGATGGAATCGTGGTGATTGAGCAAGATAAAGCAGGCAAGCGTGATGAGCGTGGCGTTAGTCAACGCGCCATTGCTGCTCGAGTACCGCTGATTGTTCTTGTAAATCAAGGGAGCGCTTCTGCTTCGGAAATTGTTGCGGGTGCCCTTCAAGATAACGCAAGAGCGAAAATTGTCGGTACGCAAACATTCGGGAAGGGGTCGGTACAGGAATTCGAAGACCTTCCCGATGGATCTTCGCTGAAGGTCACGGTCGCGCTCTGGCTTACGCCCAATGGTAACACGATTAGTGAAAAGGGAATCACCCCAGACATTGTGATAGAACGCACGAATGCGCAGGTAGATGCAGGGGAAGACCCCCAGCTTGAGAAAGCACTTTCCTTGATTAAAGAGTAACTCTCACGGTATGCTGGGGTAAGAGATTAGGAGGGGCATGGATCTTGCGCCACAAATACCGTTGTCTACTAATCCTCCTCAAGGAGGGTCTATTCCGCCAACTTCAGCAAACCCTATCGGACCAACGCCAGTCCCACCTCCGCCTCCTCCGGGAGCACCTATTTCGGAAGATGTTGCCCGTCAAATTTTTTCCGCTCCAAGGCAATCCGTTCCTCCTTCAAACCCACCCGTTTCCCCATCCGCGACTCCTCCGCCACCCCGCTCCCGAAGAGGAGTTTTGCTCTTTTTCGTTATCTTGACGCTTATCGGCGCATTTGCAGTGTTGGGTTATCTTGGCCGATTGCCCTCAATCGTCCAGAAAGCGTTTGATATATCTGTCGGGGCAGTATTCAAGCTAACACCTGCCAACCCGCATGTACTCCTTGAGCGTTTAAGCCGCGATTTTAGCGGTACGAAAGGATTTCATTTTGAGGGAGCGTTTGAAGTTGCGGTTTCTGTGCCGGAGAAGGTAATTGAGCCAGAAGGCCCTCAGGATTCGCCGGAGTCGACGTTTACGCCCGTTACGCAACGATCTGGGGATCAAGTGAGCACTCGAGTTTTAGGGGAATTCGCCCAAGCGCCAGCGTTTGGAAAATTTGGCGTACCGCAAGCGACCCTCACTCCTATCCCGACATTTACCCCAGAGGTAAGCGCAAGTGTCTCCGTAACTGAAACTCCGGCCACGGTGGGAAGCAGTACTCCAGACCAAATGCCTCCTCCAACAGGAACAGGAGTAAAACGGGTTGGAACATTTTCGGGAGAAGCTTCCGGGGGGAATGTACAGGCCTCGATCACTTTTTCGAATACCGACCAAACCGAAGGAACATCGCAGACCGCTCCACTCGATATCCGCCTCGTTGAGGATCAGGCGTATTATGTGATGCAAGGCCAGGTGAGCCCTGATGCACAACCCCCCAGTCAAGAATGGTTCGCTTCCCCGAAAGAACAATTTATATCTCAGGAAATTGTTGATTTCTTGAAGGTGAATACCTGGAAATCGCGCGTCCAAAACGCACGTTTCATTGGAAGCGAAAAAATCAATAATCAGACCACTCGGCATTTTAACTACACCATCACCTCCCGGGACGCTCAAGCAACAGGCCAAAACGTACTCGTTGACGTATGGTACTCTAAGAAACCGGAGAAAATTAAAATTGAGCAGAGTGCGTCCCAGCATGGGGTGACGCTGACGATCAACGCCGAGATTACTCTTTCGAATTGGAATACGGCGGTCGTGATCACTGCTCCTGAGCAAAGCGTGACTGATGGCGCCCACGCGCTCACCGATATATTTTCACAAGATGTTCTCGTAGAGGAAACATTGACGCCTACTCCAACCCCTGAGACCGTCCCGGCGACACCTGTGATTTCTTCTGAGGCGCAAGAGCGCGACGTTACCCGAAAGGCGGATCTTAAGGCCATTGCAGATGCCCTCAGCACGCAGTATGCGAAAGTCGGTGCGTATCCTGATACAGACGACTCCGTACATCAAGCCAATGATCCCCAAGGAGTATTAAGCGTGTTGGTTGAAAAAGGGTATCTCAAGGCGCTGCCGAACGACCCTCAGGCATCGACGTATTATTATGGTTATCGTTCCGATGGAACCCACTATTCCTTATCTGGCGTGCTGGAAGACACATCCGATACCTCGGGCAAGACGGTCGGCAACTACTTTATTTATCGCATCGAGAAATAGTATAATTCCCCCTAAAGGGAGCATCATGTTAACTACACTTTGGATCGTGCTCGGGATCGTAGCCTTTCTGCTGCTGTGGATTGTTACAATCTACAATCGTCTTGTCACGCGTAAGAATCGAACCGACGAAGCTTGGAGCGACATTAACGTGCAGTTAAAACGCCGCTACGATCTAATTCCGAACTTAATTGAAACGGTCAAAGGCTATGCCAAACATGAACGCAAGCTCTTTACTGATGTAACTCGAGCCCGTACTGCGGCAATTAATGCGAAATCAGTGGAAAGCAAAGCTCAGTCAGAAAATATGCTTTCCGAAACGCTCAAATCAATCTTTGCCGTCGCCGAGAATTATCCGCAATTACGCGCTTCCGAAAACTTTAAAGCCCTCCAAGACGAATTGTCCGACACCGAAAACAAAATCGAAGCGTCGCGCCGCTTCTATAATACGAATGTGCGCGACTTGAACACTCGCATCGAACAATGGCCCGACAACATATTTGCGAATATGATGGGCTTTACGAAACGGACTTTCTTTGAGCTTGACGAGACCGAAGCCCAAAAAGCAAAGACCGCTCCTAAAGTTTCGTTCGAAGAATAAAGAGGCTCAAAAGCATCGATACAAGCGGAGTGATATGCTATTCTTGATTATCGATGTACAAGCAGATTGCCGAAAATAAACGTAAGACGATTCTTTTGATTGGGACATTTCTTGTTCTTATTATCGGTTTTGGGTGGATTCTTTCGTATGCGTACCAGAACCCTGGGATTCTGGTGATCGCTGTCGTATTTTCCTTCACCCAAGCACTCTTGAGTTACTACTATTCAGACAAGATCGCGCTGATGAGCACGGGTGCCGTCGCAATTAAATCCCAAAAAGACAATCCATATCTCTGGCGCCTGATTGAAAATCTGTGTATCACTTCCGGGCTCCCAATGCCTCAATTATATGTGATCGCGGATCCTGCGATTAATGCCTTTGCCACAGGTCGCGATCCGAAGCATGCTTCGGTAGCGGTTACGAGCGGCGCGTTAGAAAAGCTTGAAAACGAAGAGCTGCAGGGAGTGCTGGCGCATGAATTAGCGCACGTCCAAAACTACGATATCCGGGTAATGACGATCGTGGTGGTCCTTGTGGGGGTCGTAACGCTTGCGACGGATTTTTTTATCCGCCACATCTGGTGGATAGGGGGGGAGCGGCGTTCGCGCGAAGGGAGTGGAGTCCTGATGCTGGTGGGCCTCATTTTTGCAATTATTGCCCCGATCACCGCGACCTTGATTCAACTTGCTATTTCTCGAAGACGAGAATACTTGGCGGATGCCAGTGGGGCAATGCTGACCCGTTACCCGGAAGGACTGGCCGCGGCGCTTGCAAAAATTGCGCGTCAGGCTCACCCCCACATGGCCCGCGCTTCTCGCGCGACTGCCCATCTGTTTATCGCTAACCCTTTACGCCATGCCTCCGAGGCGCACGGTCAACGTCAAGGGACAATCGCGACTCTGTTTTCTACGCATCCTCCCCTCAGTGACCGAATCGCACGGCTGCGGGCAATGGCCTAGGAATGGAAAGAAAACAAGCAGCAGAGCGGATCGAGCGGTTAAAGGTACTCATTGAAAAGTATCGTTTCGCCTATCATGTGCGCGATATTAGCCTTGTTTCAGACGCGGTAAACGATTCCTTAAAACATGAATTGCAGGAGCTCGAGGAGCAATTTCCAGATCTAGTGAGCCCGGATTCGCCTACGCAACGGGTGGGAGGCGAGCCACTCCAAGGTTTCCGGGAAGTCCGCCATACGCAAGCAATGCTTTCTTTGATGGATGTTTTTTCGGTTGATGATTTGCGTGCATGGTATGCGCGTGTGGTAAAGGTGAATTCTGAGGTGGAACACGCTTCGTTCTATACCGAGTTAAAGATGGATGGACTCGCGGTGAGTCTGGTGTACGAGAAAGGAATTCTCACCCAGGCCGCTACGCGTGGGGACGGTACTACGGGAGAAGATGTTACAGAGAACCTTAAGACGATTGAAGCAATACCGCTCAAGATTCAGTACCGTGCTCACCCCGCATTAGAAAAATTCGAACACGCAATCCGCAGAGCGCTCGCAACGACAATTGAGATTCGCGGGGAAGTTTTTATGACAAAACGCTCACTCGAGCGTTTAAATAAGAAACAAATAGAGAAAAAGGGGCGAGCTTTTGCTAATGCTCGCAATGTTGCCGCCGGGTCAGTCCGTCAGCTTAACCCTCAAATTACCGCCGAGCGCGAACTCGACTTCTTTGCGTACGCCCTTCCCACCGAACTTGGGTTAGAAAGGCACGAACAAGAGCACATGCTATGTAGTGCTCTTGGTATGAAGGTCAATCGGGAGAGCACGTTATGCCATTCCCTTGAAGAAGTAAGTGCATTCCATGCGCGATGGGAACAAAAGAAGGAAAAACTTGATTTTTGGTTTGACGGGATTGTCGTCACCGTCAATGAGCGCGATATTTTTCGGAAATTGGGCGTGGTTGGAAAAGCGCCTCGCGGTTCGATTGCATTTAAATTTGCTGCTCAAGAGGCGACGACAGTTGTGCAAAATATAGTCGTTCAAGTAGGTCGCACCGGAAAATTGACTCCCGTAGCGCACCTTAGGGGCGTACACGTAAGCGGTGTGACCGTAACGAGGGCAACGTTGCATAACCAAGACGAAATTGACCGCAAAGACATACGAGTTGGCGATACCGTGATCGTGCGCCGCGCTGGAGAAGTGATTCCAGAAGTGGTGAAGTCGCTCAAAGAACTTCGGCACGGGGGGGAGCGTCAATTTCGGATGCCGGAAAACTGCCCAATGTGCGGTAGTCGGATTGTCAAAGATGAAGGCGAAGTAGATTATCGTTGCTCCAACCGCACGTGTTTTGCCCAAGAGTTGGAACAACTCAAGCATTTTGTAAGTAAGGCCGCGTTTAACATCGAGGGTTTGGGGTTGAAGATTTTAGAACAACTTGTGCAGGCAGGGCTGATCAAAGATGCAGCGGATTTGTTCACTTTAACCGTTGGCGACCTTCAACCGTTAGAGCGATTTGCGCAAAAATCAGCCCACAATCTTGTAAACTCGATTCAATCGAGTCGCCGGATTGAATTGCCACATTTCATTCATGCTCTCGGGATTTTACATATCGGAGAAGAAACGGCATACGACTTGGCAGAACACTTTGGTACGTTTGAGCGCTTAGTGGGAGCCAAACTGGCAGAGTTCGAAGCGATGTACGGCATTGGTACCGCTGGGGCGAAAAGTTTAACACAGTGGCTTGCGACAGAGCACAATCAAACACTGATTCATAAACTCAAGGCGTACGTTGAAATTATTCCCATGAAACGACATGGATCAAGGCCGCTTGCTGGTAAGACTTTCGTTCTCACGGGTGGTTTGCAATCGATGAGCCGCGATGAGGCAATAGACAAAGTCCGTGTGCTTGGAGGAGATTGCTCGGAGACAGTCTCCAAGCACACGGACTTTGTCGTGGCGGGTGCGGATCCGGGCTCAAAGCTCGAACGCGCACGCATACTCAGGGTGAAAATCATTGACGAGAAGGAGTTCCTGAAGCTCATGAGCTAACTGGCCAGAGCATCTCATTTTCCTGAGCGTCACTTGGTCTGAACCAAAGCGCGCGCGCGCAAGGAGCGCCGCCGATCTCGATTGAGTTCCCTGGGTTTCACCTGTGGGCCTAAAACATCTGCCATTCATTCCCCCCTTTGGTTTTTCAGGGCCGATTTCAGTAACTGAGGGCAGTGTATCAAACGTAAGGAGTACATCAACCACCATAGCCCCGGCGCAACAGGTATGTTAGATTTTAAAAGATGAAATCTATTGTTGTTACCGGCACATTGATTGAGCAACTCAGCAATCTTGCGCGTTTGGGTGTTAATAGACAGATTACCCCACGATTGGTAACTGACATGGGTGAAGTGCTGGGGTATGTTGACCGTATTCAAAAAGTAAGTACAAAAGATTTTACGCGCGAGGCCGAAAAAGCCATCTGCCGAAAAGATAGTCAGTCGCATTCGGCATGGTTTGTGGTTGAGACAGTAGGGGCGAATATTCCTCGTCAAAAAGACGGGGCGATCTATGTTGAAGAAACATTCGTGACAGGCAATGTCAAAGAGTAAATCAATCGCCGCGCTCACGAATGCGTATATACGCGGGCAATTTAGCCCTGAAGAGCATGTGCGGGAGGTATTGAGCGCGCTTAAAAGCGAAAAAACAAATGCGATTGTGTCCGTGCGAGAGCAAGTGCTCCCCGAAGCGCACCAGTCCGCTGCCCGCTATCGCTCCGGCAAGAGATTGAGCGCGCTCGACGGAATCCCGATCGTAATTAAAGACAATATTGCCATAGAAGGGCAGGAAGTAACTGCTGCAAGTAATATGCTGAAAGGCACGATCAGTCCATATGACGCAACCGTGGTACAAAAATTAAAAAAAGCCGGAGCGCTCGTGGTTGCCCGCAGCAATATGGATGAGTTTGCGATGGGTTCATCAAGTGAAACGTCGGCCTTCGGTCCGGTCAGCAATCCGCATGATGCAACTCGGGTTCCCGGCGGTTCTTCAGGCGGATCGGCCTCAGTGGTTGCCCAAGGAATCGTTCCGGTTGCGCTGGGCTCAGATACAGGCGGTTCGGTCCGCCAACCCGCGGCTTTCTGCGGCATTGTCGGTTTCAAGCCGACCTATGGGAGCGTCTCGCGTTTCGGGCTTGTCGCGCTGGCTAGTTCTTATGACGTCATCGGCCCGCTCGCCAGCTCTGTCAGGGACGCCGAGCTCGTTTACCTCAGCATTAAAGGCGCGGACGAATTTGACGCCACCTCTCGTAATTTCACCCCCTCGGCGCGTTCAATCAAGCGCCTTGGGGTTCCAACGCAGGGCTGGAAGCTTGCCGAGCGTCTGGGACGCAAGGAAGCGCAGCGTTTCGAACAAGCGCTCAAACACCTCAAGACCCTCGGTTTTGAAACTGTGGACGTTAATTTGCCTGATCCGGAAATTGCGGTTGCTATCTACTATGTGATTAACCCGGTTGAGGCGTCCTCCAACCTCGCACGCTATGATGGTGTCCGATACGGCCATGCCTCTTCCGGACACTTTAATACGTTAAACGAACGTATCAGCAGGGCGCGCGAGGAAGGGTTTGGTACTGAAGTGCGCCGGCGGATCTTCGTTGGGACATTCGCCTCCAGTGCCGGCTATCAGGATGCATATTACAGGCAAGCCCTGAATGTGACCCAGGTGTTGCGCGCTCAGTACGACGCTGTCTTTAGGGATGTGGATGCAATTGTAACGCCGACTACGGCGACGTGCGCTTTCAAATTAGGCGCTGTCCAAGATCCGGTTGAGATGTATTTATCCGATATTTTTACGATTCCGGCCAATATCTTTGGTCTTCCCGCGATTTCCGTTCCAACCGATCTCGTGGAAGGATTGCCGTTTGGGATACAGTTTATCGCGCCGGCAGGTCAAGATCCGAAGCTCTTTTTAGTTGCAAAGCAATTCACGGGGGAAGAATGAGTCGTCGTGCACGAGAAAAGAAAGAGCGCAAGAACGCTCAGGTGCGCTCCGTCCTGAAAGAAATTGAGCAGCGTCGTAAGGCCCGTATTAGGGCAAAAAGGCGCACGGTAATGAAGTGGCTGATGCCGGTTGCGATTATCCTTATCGCTGCCGTGTTGGGGCTGGGCGCCTACCGGATGTTTGTGACGCGCATCGCCAACCGCGCCCTGATTCCGGATTCAAACGACGCTCTGACCGCGGTGATTACCACTGCTAAGGGGACAATCGAGCTGGCACTCTATGCCCACGATGCTCCGAAAACGGTGGAGAATTTTGTAAGGCTGACGCAGAGTCAGTATTACGATGGCTTAAAGTTTCATCGGGTCGAAGCGGGTTTTGTGATTCAAGGCGGTGATCCAAAAGGTGATGGCACAGGAGGTGAAAGCGCTTTTGGGGGGACATTTGCGGATGAGCTGAATTCCGAAACCGAAAGTTATAAGGCAGGGTATCTGGGTGGCACACTTGCGATGGCGAATTCCGGCCCGAATACCAACGGCTCTCAGTTTTTCATCACTGTGGCCGATCAGCCCAATTTGCCCCACGCCTACACAATTTTTGGCAAGGTGAAAAAGGGGCTCGAGGTCGTCGGAGGGATCGCAAAAGATGACGTGATGCAAACGGTGCGAATTGTTGGGTTGCAATGACACGGGGCCGCACGAGCGCACCCGAAGTGAAAATTGTAGAGGGAATTTTAAAGGGCATCGGTACGCTTGTGCGAGCGCTTTTTCGCCCCTCGCGCGGTTTGGCGCTTGGCGATCGAGAACAGTTCCGCCAGCGCCTGAACGCTTTAAACGCGCGTGCCAAAACTCCCAATGCGCATGAGCGAGCAATGGTTTTAATTGAAGCCGACAGTCTATTTGATACTGTTCTGCGTGCCTTGTACCTGCCTGGTCAAACCATGGCTGAGCGTTTGCGTGCCGCACGCTCCCGATTTGGTCGATTTGATTCGGTCTGGGATGCACATCGTATTCGCAACCGCCTAGTACATGAACATGATCAAGGCCTCTCAAGTGAAGAATTATCACGTGCCCTCCAGGCGTATGAGCATGCGCTGAGTCGGTTAGGAGTGTAAATGCAACCGACAATTGGCCTTGAAATCCACGTTCAGCTGAAGACTAAAACAAAAATGTTTTGCCGGTGCGCTCTGGCACCCGATGGCGCCGCACCGAACACGTATACATGTCCGATCTGTTGGGGATATCCCGGCACACTGCCGTATCCGAACTGCGCGGCGATTCAGCTGACAGTGATGCTTGGAACATATCTCAAGGGCATGATTGCCTCACAGACAAAATTTGATCGCAAGCACTACTTTTACCCTGATTTACCGAAAGGGTATCAGATTACCCAATATAATCAACCGCTTGTTGAGGGTGGAAGCGTGCCAGTTTTAATTGATGGGGACGTACGTTCTTTTGAATTGGAGCGAATCCACTTAGAAGAAGACGCAGGTAAGCTCGTGCATTGGGCAGGCGGGACAATCGTTGATTTGAACCGCGCTGGTACGCCGCTGGTAGAGATTGTGACAAAACCGGTTTTCCATTCTCCGGATGAAGCCCGTGCGTTTCTGCGGGGTCTCAGATTAATCATCCGCCGCCTCCAAATCTCGGATGCCAACATGGAGAAGGGACACTTACGCTGCGACGCAAACATTAGCGTCAGTCGCAGCAAAAAGCCGGGTACGCCAGTGGAAATCAAAAATATCAATTCCTTTGCTTTTGTCGAAAGCGCGTTGCGCTACGAAATTGAGCGTCAAAGCAAGCTCATTCAGGAGGGAAAAATCGTCGTGAAAGAAACGCGCGGTTTTGACGCGCGCAAAAATATAACCGTTTCCCAGCGCGCTAAAGAGAGCGCTCCGGATTACCGCTATTTTTCTGAGCCAGACATCCCGCCGTTTGACGCCCGCGAATTTGTTGAAGCGAAAAAGACAGTTACGCTTCCGACAGATGAATTTACTGCTCTCAGGAAGGAATTCCCTCAGTGCTCTCCTTTAGAGGCGGAATTGCTCGTTAACCGCTCGAGTTCCAAAGAGAATGACTGGGTGGCGGTCTTCCGCGCAGCTGCCCGGCATGCCCGCCCCGAAGGGGTATTAGCATGGATGCTGCACCGGGGGATCGGCGTCAGTTTAGATAGCGCAACCCTGGCCACGTTTGTGGAGGGGGTGGAACGACTTGGTATTTCAACTCGCCAAGCACAAGAGATCATTGCCAAAATTCGTTCTGGAGAAAAGGTCGAGATGTTGCTGCGCCAACACGCTTCCCAATTAGTTTCCGAGCAAGATTTAAAGCGCGCAGTATTGGCCGTTATCCAAAAGAATCCTCAAGCATGGGCCGATTTACGCTCCGGCAAGATTCAGGCGCAAGGGTATCTTATTGGTCAGCTTTCCCGCGCTCAAAAAGGTAAAATCGATCCTCGACGCGTTTCTGAGATCATTGGTATACTACTCAAAGAGGAGTAATATGCAACCACGATTTGGCGCTTCCGCACATTCTCGCGGCGTTTTCTTAATCCTTGTCGCGAGTATTATTATGGGGATTATCGGGGGAATGATCGGTGTTACCATTGTTGTACGCTCGGGCGCGGCTCGGAGCTCACTTGGCCTCTCTGACACTATTGATGGACTGTTACCCAATAGCCCCACCCGCACCGATAAAATTGTGCTCGAAGAGTCATCGGCAGTGATTGATGCCGTGAAAAAGGTAAGTCCGTCTGTTGTTTCGATTACTATCACCAAAGATGTCCAAGATTTTTTCGGGCAAGTACTCACTCAGAAAGGCGGGGGGACAGGGTTTATCATTTCCTCTGACGGCCTGATTGCGACCAATAAACACGTTGTTGCCGACGCCGAGGCAACCTATTCCGTGTTTACTTCAACTGGCAAGGAGTATAGTGCTCGAGTGATTGCTCAGGATCCGTTTAACGATTTGGCAGTGATTAAAATTGAAGCGAGTGGTTTGCCGGTGGTGGAGTTTGGTGATTCTGACAAATTGCAAATCGGGCAGTATGTTGTTGCGATCGGCAATGCGTTGGGAGAGTTTTCCAACACCGTAACACTCGGAGTGTTGTCAGCGCGCAATCGCAGACTGCATGTCAGTGACGCGCAGCAGGGGACAACCGAAAGTTTAACCGGGCTCCTGCAAACCGATGCGGCGATTAACACCGGTAACTCCGGCGGGCCACTCACCAATTTAAGGGGCCAAGTGATCGGAGTGAATACGGCCGTAGCCCAGAAAGGCGTTGCAGAGGGAATCGGATTCGCCATCCCTTCCAATGCAATTCAGGCTGCGGTGGAGAGCGTCAAGCGCACCGGTAAAATCGTGCGGCCCCAGATTGGCGTGCGCTACCTTGAGATTACGAAAGAAGTTGCCGAGAAGGCGGACCTGCCGATTGATTACGGAGCGTTGGTGTATGCTAGTGGGGGAGCAGGTGAATTGGCGGTTATCCCCGGCAGTCCGGCTGACAAAGCCGGAATTAATATGGGTGACATCATCACCCATATTAATCGGGAACGGATTGACTCTGAACGAACGCTCGTGAGTTTAATTCAAAAATATAAACCCGGCGACCAGGTTGAAATTACATACTTACATCAAGGGGAGGAGAAGCGCGTCAAGGTTACCCTTACGGCTTCAGAGTAACCGGCAGGGGTTCGTTGAAGAGTTTTTCGTACTCGGCTCCTGCGGTCTCGTATTTGTAGGCCTTTTGCAGCGCACCCACAAGCGCGTTTAAGTCGCCATCGAGAACACGTTCGATTGCGCGGAAACTTTCCTTGATTCGGTGGTCGGTAATTCGGTCCTGGGGGAAGTTATAGGTACGGATTTTTTCAGAGCGGTCGCCCGTGCCGATCATTTGCAGGCGGGCCGAGGAACGTGTGCTTGTTTGTTGTTCTTCTTGCAGTCGCGATAAGCGCGCTCGTAGCACAGTCATGGCTTTGGCGCGGTTTTTAATCTGCGAGCGTTCGTCTTGGCACGTAACAACTAAACCGGTTGGCAGGTGGGTCAGGCGCACGGCCGAATCAGTGGTGTTTACCCCTTGACCGCCATGCCCGCCGCTGCGGTACACATCTACGCGAAGATCTTCAGGCCGGATCACGATTTCACTCTCGGAAACTTCGGGGAGAACGGCAACTGTCGCGGCCGAGGTGTGTAACCTCCCGGACTTTTCTGTTTTTGGTACTCGTTGCACGCGATGCACACCCCTTTCAAATTGAAGCATTGCGTATGAGCGGGAGCCCTCAATCTCCAGAATCGCTTCTTTGATCCCGCCCAGCGGCGAAAACGAAGTATTCAGCGTCCGAAAGACCCATCCCTTACTCTGTGCGAAGCGTTGATACATTCGCATAAGCTCCCCCGCGAAGAGCTCGGCTTCCTGTCCGCCGACTCCGGCGCGGATTTCTAAAATGAGCCGCGTTGCATTACCCTCAGTTGTCGGGGGCTGCAATAATCCTAAGAGTTCTTCGCTCGCAAGGGCGCGAAGCTCAGTTTCCGTCTGTGGATTTTGCAGCAACTTCAGGCTCTCGCGAATCTGCTGCTTGTGCGCTTCGTCGGTCATGTGCCTTCTTTACATGTTTGCGGTCAGCGGCGGCTGCTACACGAGCTTTGAACTTATCAATCCTTCCGGCGGTATCAACGAATTTTTGGGTGCCGGTATAGAACGGGTGACAGTTATAGCAAAGT
>CAYIGD010000012.1:0-19892 GCA_964362865.1 uncultured Candidatus Saccharibacteria bacterium
ACGCGCTCGACAATGACGGCCATCTTTTTGACTGATTCGGACAGGTCGCTTAAATCACGAGTGAGCTCTTCTTCGTTTTTGATAACGTCCACGCCCCTCCCAATAATCCCGGGAGAACTCTCCCTCTCTAGAGGATATCAAATATGCCCTCCAGACCCAAAAGGGTAATGAAGAACTTAGCGTGTTAGAGTACGGTTATGCACGAATCGTATCATCGCAGAGGGTTCTTACCGCTCGCCTTTTTGACTCTGCTAATCGTGATTTTAGCTGGCGTGATCTTTTTGGCTTACCGCTTTGGGAAAAATAAACCTTCGTCGAGTACCGTCCCGACGGCTCCCCACGCGGCCCAAGCTGATACCCGTAATGACACAGACGCGGCTCTCGTTACGAAAAACCGCACGACGCGTTTTACCCGCACCTACCCCACCCTGATTAAAGGCGTGCATGAACCTGGTAATCCGTTTTTTGCGGATATGATCGCACGTTCAGATGAGGGAGTCGAACTGCTTGGGGTGAATACTGTTTCGATTCCCGTTGATCATCAGTATCAAAATGGCGAACTCGTTTTGATCAGCGAAAATCCTGGTTTACCTGCAACTAACGAGCAGTATATCGCCCAGATTATCCGCGCCAAAGAAAAGGGATTTGCGGTGCTGCTGGCGGTTGCCGTGTGGGGGACCCAGAGTGCTCCGTTTGGCCTCCCGCAAGAAAAAGTTCTCGCTGATGTGCGTAAAGTCGCGCTCGCGTGGGCCACGATCGCCGAACAGTACCAAGCGGAATACTTTGTACCGGCCAGTGAGTTTGATTGGCAACTCTTTCGCGAATACACCAATCATCAAACTGCCGAGCAGGATACCATTGTGCAGATCTACAATACGTTTCACGTTGAAATATTGCCCGCGCTGAAAAAAATTTTTAGCGGTAAAACCATCGCGCAATACGCGCTCGCGAGCCCGAATACAAATGTTCCCGGATACGACTATCTCGCCCCGAATATGAGCCCTTTAGGACGTAACCTGGAGGACTGGAAAACGTATTGTGCCCAATTGATGGAGTTCGCCGCCGCCTCCGCCAAGAGTTCCGGAACACAGTGGTTCGTGGGTGAGTTCTGGGTTCCGCACCACGACCGACAAGCGGGCAGCGGCAAGGCAGGCACAGTACTCACGACTGTAGACGGTCAATCGTACGATGAGTTGCAAGACGAGTTCTACGCCGCCGCGTTTGAGCAGTACTTGAATTTTTCCGGTGAGCTAAAACCACAAGGCCTTATATTCACCCAGTACGCGGTGCCGTACGCTTCTATTAAAGGCCGTCCGGTTGAAACGGTTATTAAAGATTTCTTCGGTTCGATCTAACGTTAATTTTATTCTTGATCAGTGTCCTGCGCACAATATGCTCCGAACACTTGAGCACGGTTATTCGTAAAACTACCTCGGGCGCGAATGTCGGCCGCGTCCGGTTCGCGGTCGCCGGGTGCACAAACAACTGGCACCGACAAAAACGTCGACTTTTCAAAAATCGTCCACGACAATAATCCGAACGCCCCCGTCGCCACCGCCGCCCCCACCACAATTAGTCCTAAAAGCTTAAACATTTCCAGCTTCTTCCATGAGGAACATAACCTCATCTTTAGTGTAACCGATCAATTCATAATTTACCGACCATGGTTTTTGAGTGATGTCTGCTCCAAACCAGTCGGGTGCTTTAAAGCGAGCCGCCTCTGCATGGCTTTTGAACTCAACCTCTACATATGCAATCCCTTCCAGCGGGCCGTGAAAAAGGTCGAGCTCGGCCATGTGTTTCTCAAGCGGGATGTAATAGCGCGTTTTGACAAGCGTGCGGGGGCATTGTTTCCAGAGCGCCTCGAACTGGTGTGCAGTCAGCGGGACGGTCTGCTCCGTAGCCGTTGAAAAGTCATTTCGATCAACTTTACGTTTAATGGTTTTTTCAAAGTGGATATTGTTGTAGCTGCGGATCCGCGCCCCTTTTTCGTTCAC
Organism: uncultured Candidatus Saccharibacteria bacterium; assembly: GCA_964362865.1. Classification (GTDB taxonomy): domain Bacteria; phylum Patescibacteriota; class UBA1384; order JAGVHQ01; family JAGVHQ01; genus JAGVHQ01. Next base: position 1,998 of record CAYIGD010000012.1, read on the forward strand.
ATATCCCTGTTGGATTTCGTCTTTTTGATACGATTCAAGCTTGGTTGGCAGAATGCGCACGCAATACGTGTGTTCAATCTCGAGCACCGTTTCATTGGGCCGTTTTGTTTGAGCCATAGAAATTATTGTAGCGCGTTCGTGAGCGCGAATCGAGTCTGCGATCTGTTGCCAATTAATATTTGAGATCGCCTTCGTGCCCGTGGCCGCGCTTAACTTTATGGCGGGTCTTGCGCGCCGAATCTTTTTTAATTGCTTTGGCGATGTTGGTAATATCGGTAAAGCGCCCTTTGCGATCGCGCTCGGCGTAATGCGTTTTATGGTGAATTTTTATTTTTGTGCGAGTGGACATACGTGATCGCCTCCGATATTTTTATTCTCCACCTTGGCTTACCGATTGCAAGCGATTAGCGCCGATAGATTTTCGCTTGCGCGCTAAAATCGCTGACCGCCGCGCATCTTTGATTCGGGAACGTTTCCACTTTTACCTCGCGCGTTTGCATTAATTGTAACACGGCGCATCCGCCAAAGTTATTGGCGTTGGCGTTGGGGATGGCTTTCGGCCCCTTGGTAATCACCTTCCGATCCCATGGTTTGCCATCCGCTGTCTGCCAATCGGCTTGGACCAAATCGTATTTTACTGCACCCGTTTCCACCCCGACCGTGGCGGGATCCGGCGCGCCAGTGCGGATCAAGAATTGTTTCGGCTCCCCGCCGTCCCACGTGCCGACGGAAAAAATCATCGCGCTCGGGTCAACGTGATCGGGCGCGATCGAGAGGTGGCCGCCCCAGTATTCTTTTTTCCCGGTATTCCCGCCTCCTCCGACGTATCCTTCGGTGCCTTCCAAAAACCAGTTCCCGATCAATTTCCCATCGATGTCGTAATCAATTTTTCCGGAAATCGGCTCTACCGTACGAATATATTTTGCGAGCGCTTTTTCTTTCACTTCGGCAGTGTAGTAGTCGAGCGGGTCAGCGGTGTAGAGCTTCCATACTTCGGCATTGTAATGTTCGGGAACGATGAATCCCTTGAGTGGTTTAGTGGTATCCCATACGGCAAAATCAAGCGTCTGGCCGCCGATGCGCCCGACGAGATCCCCGGCCTTGAGCGGAATCCGAATGTCGTCCCGTTTGCGGCTTTCGTACACCGCTTTAATCTCGGGTGCCAAGCTCGTGACTAAATCGTAGTAGTAAAAAAACGTACAGCTCATCATAAATACGAAGCGGTACTCGGTGCCGCGCTCATTCGTGCGCTCGCTAATATCCACAATCGTGGAGTCGGCCATCGCGTACACGGGGTACGCGTCGCGCGGGGAATCAAACACCGCGGGCGAAAAATATTGATGGTCAATCGGCGTCACGTGTCCGCCCACCATCAAACCGTAGGGAATAATCATTGAATAGTCCGTTTCGTCCATCGGCAGGCGGGTGAGCTTCCCCGCTTCGTTACCCTCACACCGCTGATTACGAGCGATTACTTTGCCCGCTTTGACTGCCGCGTTTTCAGCCGATTTCTCAGATCGGGGTTGCGCGGTGGGTGCGCCGGAGCTGACCACACTTTCTTTTTCCCGATTCACCCACCATACGATTCCAGCCCCCAGCGCCAGAATAAAGACACTAATTCCAAACCAAAGCTTGATGCCCATTATATTTAGTATATCAAAAGCAACACCCGCTTATGTTTCAATTCCCATTGCGGCGGCGCGGTAGCGGCAGTGTTCGCAGTGGGGGGCGGCATCCGGGGGTGCGCTGGATCGCAAGCACGCGCTGATTTTTTCCAAAGTCGGCTCAATCCACGTGGTGTTGCCTGTGTAAGGAATTATTTTAACGCGGAATTCGAGCCTTCCGTCAAATGCTTCCAGATCTTTGCGGCCGTTGACGTACACAAAATAGCCGGTGTCGGAAACGTTCAGGCCGTTGCCGCGCAAAAGCCATTGGTATACTTCGAGCTGGCGGCGGTATTGATTATGCCATCGCGTGTCTTCCAATTCCACCTCGGCGTCTTTGGCAGTGGCTTTGTAATCTACGACATGCACGGTACCGTCCGGCGTTTTCCAGACATCGTCCACCGCGCCGAACACGAGCAGGCCGGTTGGTGTGTGCTCAAAGCGCACGCCGGTGAAGTTATGTCGCCACTGGTCGAGCTTTTCGTGCTGCAAAGGCACCGCGTCAATCCCATATTGTTGCATTAAAGGATGCGCCGTGCCGTGGGCCCGGTGAATGTCAAATTCTTTTTTCAAAAGGTGATCAACGGCGGAGTTCAACGTAAATGCCGGGCCGCTCGGGCGCTTGACGCCCTTCACTTGGTCCAACCAAAAACAGCGCGGGCACTCGACGAACAAATCAATTTTACTGCGGGAGATTTTGTGCATAGAGCTTTTTAAGTATTGCTAAATAGTCCTGCGGATCTATCTTTAGCGTCCGCTAATTGCGAATGATGCTGAGTTCCCAGCGTACTATGTTTCGATAATTTTTTTAAGACGTTTGCGCCAATCTCCGCGAAGCGTGATAGTTGTTTTGCTCTTTTCGTTTTTCATATAACTTTCTAACGCCATTGACACGAACTTGCTTTTGCTCACATGCAGTTTGCGTTGGACTCCTTTTTTTCGTTCTCCGTGATATAATCATCCCATGGAAATAACTGAACAATTTTCCGAAAACCACCCGCCGGAGATAATCAAGGAAATTAACGGAGATCTTGAAGAAACGGTGACACGGCAGAGAGAAGAAGCGCTGCACAAAGAACTCCGCGGACGCGAGGAAACCATCGCAAAACTCACGCAAGAGATCGAACGGCTAAAACGCGATGCTTTAACCGGACTTGAAAACCGCCATGCGCTCCCTGAGAAGGAGGAAAAACGCAAAGAATCAGGCAAACCGTGGTCGATCCTTCTTTTGGATATTGATCGATTCAAATCAATCAACGACATCCACGGACATGATGCCGGAGATAAAGTTCTTGCCGACATTGCCAAATATCTTGAAGGAATATTTAGAAAGAGTGATTCTGTTATCCGATACGGCGGAGAAGAATTTGCCGTCATTATTAAAAACGCGGCGCCACAGGACGTTATCAATAAACTTTTCAATAAAAAAGACCGCCGCGCCGAGATCGGTTTTGAAACAGATTTTAACGGACAGAAAATTCGCTCTACGTTCAGCGGGGGTGTTACGGGTTTTGACCGCGAGGAAGAAATTAAAAGCGCAATCACTCGCGCCGACCAAGCGCTTTATTTCTCAAAAGAACGCGGCAGGGACCAAATCACCATATGGAATGAAAAACTACAAGAGAACGAATTTAAAAAATAGCGGCTCCATGGAAGTTCCCCTGCCTTTGCGGGGGGAATAATGAGATAGAGAGGTCTTAAAAAGAGAAGCCCGGGCTAAGCTGTTGGATGATTTGCACTAGGCGATCTGCCTTACATTTTAATTTTTCGTCAGCCGGGTAAAGAGATGTTACTGTGGGGGAGTCAAAGATTAACCAGCTGAATAATTCCGCTCGGTCTTCCTCGATAGCGTACAAAGCATACTGGGTGATGAATCCGGTCTGTGGGTGGAACGCGCTGGAGTAGTTGGGATTTCCGTAGGCTGATGATCCACCAGCACCGTATGCAAAACCAGGAGGATTACAAGCTGTCCACGCACCGTCCAGATAGGTATAAGATCCCATGATGGCATAATCTAGATAGTGCCAATATTCATGGCTAATCACCTGCCGGGCGTAATTGCTGCCCGATCCGTACAGCTGAACAACACTATAAATAACAGAGTTAGTAATCGGTATTGGTACGCTACTGCGTACTTGCCCACTAACGGTTAAGTTTTTGATTAGACCAATTTTTTTCAGCCCACTATTAACTACCAAGCTAACAGGAAATTTTGAAAACTCCCCCTGAAGATAGGTTGAGAAGGTCGCAAGACTACATGCGTCTTGTTCGTCTAAGGCTGACCAGGTGGAATAGGTGTATTGATGTTGTGCGGGATCTAACGTAGCGACAATGTTGAATTTTTGTATCGAACCGTTGATGTTCGCCAGACTTTGTGCGATCGACGCACATTCAGGTTTTGGCTCAATTTTTGTGATGTTGCCTGGATTAACTTTCGGTTTCGATAATTGTTTTCCCGCAGTAGTTCCCGAGTCAACCTGGGGGACATCTGGTGGGATCGCAGTGTTTGTTGTTTTTTCAACAGGATCGAGGGTTAAGGTAGGTAATGGCTCTGATTTTAAGGAAGTGTTGCTTTGTTTTAGAAAATAAACAACACTCCCCGTTAGCGCCAATAATACTAGCACCCCAAGAATGGTCACTGATGTTCGGAAGGAGACTTTATGTTTCAGTATCATCTTCTAATTCTACCCCCGAACCTTTTACTCAGCCATAGTTTTCACAGAGAGCACTAAAAAAAATGTCAGGAACCATTTGCGGGTCCAAATCACAGTCTACTTCTTACTCATTATTTATATCGTAACGCATACCTTACATGCTTGAAAAAGCGAGTCTGGTGGGATAGGATTCAAGTATCAAGAGAGCAACGCCTCTCACTTTTTATTCTCAAGTTTTTTGCGGTCGCGTTCGATACAATGTTACTCTAATAGCCCTTGACATCTTTCAAAAAATGTTCTAAAGTTTTGATTGAATACATATTTAAAAGTACCTCTTGAGGTTTTGTCCTTAAGCGGTACTTTTTCTTTTATACCCTAATTTACGCTTGAGATTGTTCATGTAAAGGATTCTTTCTTTGGCTGTCTTACGTAATAATACCGAGCACGTCTTGGTATAGGGACTCAACACTTTTTCTAATTTGTTTTTTTTATACAAATAGTTCACGAGCGAATAAAAATCACCGTCACTGGTGACGAGTACCGCCCGCTTATAATTGGGCAGATCGATCATCGTTTGAAGCACGAGATCAGCGTCAACGTTACCCTTGGGCTTCCCTTCGGCATCGGGGATTACCGGTTTGAAAATCAGCACATACCCATTTTTTTGGAGAGATTCATAGAGCGTTTTATTTTCTGCAAGATACCCAATAAAAAGGTACGCGGTTTGAACACCGTATTTTTCAGATAGATAGCGCCGGAATTTTTTATAGTCTAAGTGCCAGCCTTGGCTTTCGATACCGCTGTAAAGATTTTGGCCGTCGATGAACGCATAGACTATTTCCAGTTTCTTCATTACTCGTATCTTAACGCTTCAATCGGGTCTTTTCTTGCTGCCCGAACTGCGGGAATCAAACCAAACACTAACCCGACGCCCAGGCCGATGGAGACGGCGAGTGCCATTGAGGCGGAGGTGATCGCGGGATTCAAACTTGTTTTGGCGGTGATTGCCGCGCTGGCGGCCATAGCGATCACAATGCCCAAGATTGCGCCTAAGACGGAAATCACAAGCGCTTCAATCAAAAATTGTAGCAGGATGGCCGAGCGCGTGGCGCCGATTGCTTTGCGGATGCCGATTTCGCGCGTGCGCTCGGTGACCGCCACAAGCATAATATTCATAATACCGATTCCGCCGACGATCAGCGAAATCGCGCCTACGCCGGTGGAGGCGGCCGCCAACGTGCCGAGCACGGTATCCAACAATTTCAAAACGTCTTTGGCCGAGAGGGCGGAAATGTCGCGCGTGCCGCCGTGGTTTTCTACGAGCGCATCTGTGAGGCGCATGGCGATCTCGCCCGGATCAGCGCTTTCTTTGGCCTGGGCAAAAATACGGTTGATTTGCAAACTGCCGAAATCTTTCTTGGCTGTTTCGTAGGGGACGACGATCAAGCTGTTGACGTCAATGCCGCCCCCGAACGGGCTGGTTTGTCCTTCGCCGACTCCTTGTTTTTCAAAGATACCGACCACGGCATACTCGTGGCGGCCGAGTTGAAACGTTTTGCCCAGTGCCTCTTCGGTATCGAATAATGCTTGTGCCGTGCGGGTGCCGACCGCTACTTCGCGGGTGGGGGGATTATCGGTTTGAAACATTCGGCCTTGGGCCACAGTATAGTTTGAGGCCTCGGCAAAGTTGGCATTGGAGGCAATCAAGAGCGCGTTTAAGAAAACTTTATCCCCTGCTTTGGGCACGGCCGAGAGGGCGGAGAACTTGGCCGCGGCAGCAATGTCCGGATCGTTTTTCACCAGCTCGTAATCGCTTTCGGTAATGCTGGAGGCGCCGAACCATTGTGTGGGATTAAACTCCGGGCTACTATCGGTCGCGTCAAACGGGGCGACGAAAATCGAGCGCGTGCCAAAGGTTTCGATTTGGGCGGTAATGTCGTTTTTGACGCCTTCGACCAGCGCGGACAACAGCACGACCGAGGAAATGCCGATGGTCACCATCAAAATCGTGAGAATCGAGCTGGCGAGATTGGAGCGGATCGAGCGGAACGCGGCTTTGATATTCGAAAGAAGCAGCATTACTTCCCCTGTGCTTTCGCGCGAACAGGATGAATAATTTTACCGTCGTAAATTTGAATAATCCGATCGGCTTGCTGAGCTACGGATTCGTCGTGGGTTACCAACAGAATCGTGCGTCCTTGACCGTGCAATTTTTTCAAGACGTCCAGAATCTGCCCTCCGGTAATGCTGTCGAGGTTACCGGTCGGCTCATCCGCCAAAATTAAATCCGGGTCGGCCATCAGGGCGCGGGCGATCGCCACCCGTTGGCGTTCCCCGCCGGAAAGATCATTGGGCACATGGTGCATTCGCTGCCCAAGCCCCACCTCGCGTAGGATTTTTAGCGCCCCCGCCCGCCGGTTTTTAACGCGCGCGTACATTGTGGGCAAAAGCACGTTCTCCAGCGCGGTTAAGCGCGCGAGCAAATGGAAGGTTTGAAACACAAACCCGATTTTTTGGGCGCGCAGATGCGCGCGCTCGGCATCACTCAGTTCGCTCACGTCTTTGCCGTGCAAGCGGTATGTGCCGCCGGTCGGCCGATCCAAAAGTCCGATAATATGCATCAGCGTGGATTTGCCCGAACCCGAGGGGCCCATCAAAGCCACGAAATCGCCTTCGTCAATCGCGAGCGTGATGCCTTTGAGCACTTTCAAGCGGTTGGTTTTGGACTCGCGGAATTCGCGGCTGACATCTTGGAGTTCAATCAGATTCATAAGAGTTGAGTGTACTCTGTTAGAGCTCGAGTTTCAATCCGTCGCGGGCTAAAATTACGGCGCCGCGAAAGGCGCTTTTGACGGATTGCACGAGGTCTTCATCGTGGAGGATGAATTCTGACAGGTGGGTTAAGATTACTTTTTTCGCGCCCATGTCTAATGCGGCTTGCGCAACATAGGGCGGATTCAGATGCCCTCCCGGGGGCATATCGGTCCCGCCCGTGCAATCAATCACAAGTACATCAACACCCGGGATTTGATCTCCAACTCTCCCGGCCGTCGCTAAAGCCACGATTTCTTCGGTACGGCGCACGTCGCCCGTAAACAGGATTCGTTTTCCTTGATCGGTAATGAGATAGGCGACCGAAGGCGGGTAGTTTTGCTCACCCGCCTCAGTTTGGACGGTTTGGATCGAAACCGCGCCGCGTTTCAGGGCCGTGTTAGTCACCTCGGTGAACTGCACTTGAAATGTGCTTACTCGCTCACCCGCGAGCATGGAAGGGTCGGTAACGTTTGCAATCGTGCGGACAACTGTTTCAAACCCTCTCGGGCCGATCAAATCAATCGGATATTCGTTCATCGGGGATTCAGCTTTCATTGCTTTGGCAAACAGCTCCCAGACGAATTTGGCATGCAGTAATGGCACAAGGTCTGAGACATGGTCGGGATGAGTGTGGGTCAAAAGGATGTGGTTGATCCCACCCAAGTGATACTCGTGCTCCAAGAGGCGCCGGAGTGTGCCTGATCCGCAATCAATTAAAAAGTGCAGGTCGGTTGCCTCCAAAAGATAGGCGCTTGAAGAGCGATGTTTGGTGGGAACGGCGTTGCCGGATCCCAGAACGGTCAGTTTCATAATGCAGCACTCGGCATTCTTTTATGCTGGCTCGCCCTCGGCAAGCGCAGGTTCGTTTTGCGCCGTCGCCCTCTCGCCTGCTTTAATTTTTTCTTCGACCTCCACCACCACGGCGTCGGCTCGCACCTCGACGATTTTTTCCCGGGGGATATCGAACGCGAATTTTCCTTTGACAATGTGTAGGGTTGTGAGCATCCCTTGGGCGAAATCAACACTGACATCCTTAACCCGTCCGATATATTCGCCTGATTCATTGACGGCGCGCTGGCCCAAAATCGGACAGCGCGCTTTGAGCGCTTCTTGGACTCTTATGACATCTTGTGGGGCAACTAGTTCGTCCGAGGAGCTGACCACCACCGCGCCGGATTCGGCGCGAGACGCACCGGAGTGCACCCCGCCTTTGATGCGGTTCGGATCGCGCTCTTCAATTTCGCGGATCGCGTTCCAGGGTAAGACTTTGCGATTGAGCCAGCCGAGCTTAACCCAGAAACCTAAGAAGCTGCCGGTTGAAGCATTAAAAATGGGCGCTTCAACCACCCCCACTTTTCGCGTGCCCGCTAACGAGGCGACCGGCAGGTTCGCCAGTTCAGACCATTTGTTTTGCACGAGTTCATTATAAAACAGTTGCACAGGAAAACCCGAATCGTGTTTTCCTCTCCAAAGTTCCCTGCGAGATCGCTCAATTCATTCTACGCTCTAACGATGTTTAGGATTGCACACTACGCGCGTTCAAGGTAATTGTTAGTTTCGGTATTTATTCGGATTTTATCACCCTCATTGACAAAAAGCGGAGCGAGTATGGTTGTGCCAGTTTCAATTGTTACGGGCTTTGTGCCTCCGCCCGAAGCAGAATCCCCCTTGATGCCAGGTTCGGCCCCTGTCACGCGAAACACCATTGTAGCGGGTAGTTGTACGGCGAGTGCTTTTCCTTCCCACACTAAAAGATCAAGCGCGGTGCCTTCCGCTAAGTACTTTACGGCGTTCCCGACTTGGTCTTGCGCGAGCAGGAATTGTTCGAAGGTTTGGGAATCCATAAAGTGGAACCCTTGACCATCTTTATATAGAAATGTGACGTGTTGATGGGTAACCGGCGCTTCGTCCACGCGCAGATTGCCCGAAAACGTGTAATCAATCACCGCGCCGCTTACAAGGTTGCGCAGTTTAGTTTTGAGATTTGCCCTGCCCCGGCCCATCTGGGCATGCTGCGCCGCCAGCACAAGATGGGGTAAACCATTGTGCATAATCGAGTAACCTGTTTTTATTTCACCAAGAGCATACATGCATAGTTAGCTGTCTTGTTTCACTCACAATTTCCTTAGTGGCTGGAGTAGGGCAGGATCGCGAGGTAGCGCGCGCGTTTGATCGCCTCAGAAAGGCGACGTTGATGCTTGGCGCAGGTGCCTAAATTTTTCCCGGCTTTCATTTTGTTCCACATCCCGAGCTGGCGTACTAAAAGCGCGCCGTCTTTATAATCAACGGTAGCGACTTTTTTCTTGCAGAACATGCAACCTTTTTGTTTACGTAATGCCATGCGTACTCCTAAAAGGGAATGTCGTCGAGAGTGATTTCGTCTTCAGGCGCTTGGGCGGGGGTGCTGGGAGATTTCTTTGTGCCCCTGTCTGTTTCCGAGATAGACTCCCCTTTATCTTTAGTTGATTTTTCTTTTTCTCCTGTTTTTTCATCCCCGGAATCGGTCGGTAGTGGAGGAACTTCTCCGCCTGTTGGGAAGGATCCGTCTGCCGCCGAGGTAGGGATTTGGGTGGAAACACGTGTGTCAAACTTTGCCCCTTCGCCTAATCCACCCAATCCGCCAGCTGACGGAGTACCGCGGTCAAGCGAAATGACGTTCTCGGCAATGATTTCGGTGCGGTTGCGCTTCGCCCCGTCTTGTCCTTCCCAGGAACGGGTTTGTAAGCGGCCTTCTATATACACGCGTTGGCCTTTTTTCAGGAATTGCTGGCAGATTTCCGCTAATTTCCCCCATGCCACCACGTCGTGATATTCAGCCGATTCTTGCGTTTGGCCTTCTTTCGTCGTCCAACGCCGGTTCGTAGCGACAGCGAATGTCGCCACTGACTGCCCCGCAGGCGTGAAACGCACTTCCGGGTCGCGGGTCAGGTTTCCGAGAATCATCGCGCGGTTTAAGTTGAGCATTAAAACTCCTCGCTTAAGAGTTTTTCGAGCTGCTCATCCAGTGCTTTTTGGCGTGTTTTTGCCTCGGCTCGTGTCTTCTCACTCACTTTTTTCGGTTTCTTTTCGGTTTTCTTGGTTTCTTCTGCTTTAACAACTGGTTTTTCCACAGACCCGTCTGCCGCCACGGTAGGCTCGCCTTTTACTTTCGCGGATTCCTTGACTTTAGATGTTGTATGAGCCTGATCTTTCAGGGTCTCAATCACGCCCGAGTCTGTCATGACAGGTTTTTCCTCGGTGCTGTCTTCAATCCGCTTCAGCGCGGCCTCTTCTTTATGGGCGTCAATCTTTTTCACCGGGCGTGCAACAACAAGGTGGCGGATCACAAACGAGGAGAGCTGGAGTTTGCGCTCTAAAGAAGAAAGGTTCTGTTGGTCAATATCAAAAATCGTATTGACGTAGTAGGCCCCGTCATGCTTTTTAATTTTGTACGCCAGCTTGCGGCGCCCGAGCGGCATTTCGCGGATGATGCTTCCCCCGAATTGCCCAATCAACTCCCCAATTTTGGGAGCATCTTGCTCATTTTCGATTAGATACGTGATTTCGTACTGTCGCATAGATTTGATTTCAGAATGATTGTAGCAGATCAAATGTGGTGCGACAATAGGTTAGAACCAAATCCATAATCACCTTCATAGTAACTGCACCTTTTCAAATCGGGCTGCAACGCTCAGGATACCTCGTCGCCGTAATCTCCGCTACGCCTCCTCGGCCTTCTGTGGTTTCGTTCCAATTTGAAAATGTTCGATTCAAGAAGGAATCATGGAATTGATTCAGGCGCTTGTCTGAAAGAGAATGACATCTCCATCTTGGAAGACGTAATCCTTGCCCTCGGCGCGCACTAAACCTTTGGCGCGGCAACCAGCCCAGCCCCCATCAGCCACGAACTCGTCGTAGGTGACGACCATCGCGCGAATGAAGTGTTTTTCAAAATCGCTGTGGATCACACCCGCGGCTTGGGGGGCCTTTGTGCCTTGTTGAATCTGCCAGGCGCGTACTTCTTTTTCTCCAGCGGTCAAAAATGTGATGTAGCCTAACAGGGCATAGACGCGCTTGACGAGCCGCTCGAGTCCGCTGGCTTCCAGCCCCAGTTCTTTAAGGTACGCAATTTGCTCTTCCGCGGATAAATCCGTCAGTTCGCGCTCGAGCTTGGCCGAAATCGTGAGCGAATCTTTGGTAAGGGTATTTTTCAAAAGGTCGGCTTCGTCCGCATTGTAGACCGTCAAGATCGGTTTGAGGGTTAAAAGCGGGTAGGGTTTGAGCTCGTCGCGCTCCTCCTTGCTCAATTGGGCATTACCCGCCGGCGCCTCGGCCTTCAGCTGCGTTTCGATTTTTTCCAACGCGCTGATTAAAAGCTGAACATTTGCGCCTGCTTTTTGCTCTTTTTCCACCGCCCCCCAGTATTTTTCAAGCGTCCCTAAATCAGCCAGAATCAGCTCTAGCAGAATTATCTGGCGGTCCGCGGCGCTGTCAAGATGGCCGGCAACATGCGTGGTATTTGGGTTTTTGAATTGGCGCACCACCAGGGCGATCGCATCCACGGCGCGGATATGCCCTAGGAATTGGTTGCCCAACCCCTCGCCTTTACTTGCGCCTTTCACTAAACCGGCAATATCCACGAATTCTACCGTGGCAGGCACGATTTTTTCGGTTTTAACGATTTTCGCAAGTGTTTCAAGGCGAACATCGGGTACCGGCACGACCCCCACGTTTGGGTCAATCGTGGTAAACGGAAAATTGCCCACGCTCGCCGCCGACGTTTTGGTGAGCGCGTTGAATAAGGTTGATTTGCCAACATTCGGCAGGCCGACGATCCCGATCTTTAGTGCCATGGGTATCCTTCTTGTGATGAGTAGGAATATACAGTGTGCCAAACCCATCTACTCCTCGGACAAGAGTCCTCGCTGTGTTCGTTGCAATCAATCAAAACAAACCACGCTGCGGATTGTCCTCGGAGCACATGGGTTCGGTGTTAGGATTCAATCAGTAGTATAACAGGTTGAGGCGCGATTGGCGAGCGTGCGCGGGATCGGGGTATACTTAAAATAATGAAGCGAGGGGAACGTATTCGGCCTCATCGAGGCTTTACTTTAATTGAAGCGCTCGTGAACGTCGTGATTGTCACAATGGTGAGCATGGCGATTATTGCAATGGCCGTGGGTGTGTTGCACTACACGCAATTTTCAAAGATGCGTACGCTTGCCTTACCGCTTGCGAACGCGCGGATGGAGGAATTGCACAATCTCCCTTATGATTCGCTCGCCACTGTCAATGGCGCAATTTACCCACCCGGCACCATTCTTGACCAAGAGGAAGTTACCGCCGGCGGGTTGAAATACACGCTTAAAACCCGGATTGATTTCGTGGACGATCCGTTTGACGGCGACGCGCCCGGTTCGATTCAAGGTAAGCCGGTTGATCTGTATCCATACGATTACAAAAAAATTGCCATTACTGTGTGGCGGGCAGGCTGGAAACGGCCGATCGGTAATCTTGTCACGAACGTAGCCGCGAGGGCGGCCGAGACTTCAACCGGGACTGGTATCTTGCTCGTCACCGTACTCGATGCCCAAGGTTTGCCTGTATCCAATGCGACCGTCACCGTGCAGCATTTTGAGATCATTCCGGCGGTCAATATCATTACCACGACCGATGTGAACGGCAAGGTGCAGATTCCGCGTTTGCCGCCTGAGGAACATAACAAATACCACGTGACCGCCACCAAGGCCGGCTACAGCACGGATTCCACGTATCCGCGCACGGCCCAGAATCCGAACGCCTTAAAGCCCGACCTCAACATTTTTGCCCAGCAGGTGACGACCGAGACATTCTTGATTGATAAAATTTCAACCGTGATTATTTTGGCGCGCGATCAAAATGAAGCGCCAGTGGCGGATTTTCAGATCGCGATCACTTCCGACAAGCTGATCTATAATAACCCTGACACGCCTAAATTTTTGCAAACGCACATCACTAATCAAGACGGCCAGATTGTGCTGCAAAATATGGAGTGGGACAGTTACGCGTTGACGCTTGTTGATAATCAATACGCGCTCTGCTCAACCTCGCCCCAGCAAAAAATAGGCCTGGCGCCTGCTTCGAGCGTGACGGTCACGCTGCACGTGAACGGCGACCGCAATACCCCGATGATTACCACGCTTGCGCCCGTCAACGGCGCAGTGAACGGACCGCTCATCCTTGCGCTTGTAGGGGATAATTTTGCCCAAAACGCCACAGCGCTGCTGCGCAAAAGTGGGGTAGCGGACATTGGCTCCGCAACCGTTGACGTGCAGCCCAACGGCAAAGAAGCAACGGTGACGTTCGCGTTGACGAACGCCCCCGCCGGAACCTGGGATTTTCTGATTACCAACCCCAATAGCAGCGCCTGCCTGCAGCCGGGGGCAGTGAGTTTGCAATGAACACGCATGATCGAAAATTAGGATTCACAGTGATCGAGCTTTTGACCGCGATCGGAATCGCGGCTGTGGCGGGTACGATCTTTGTGTCCACGCTCACATGGGGGTTGCGGCTCGTACGAGTGGGTGAAGGTGCCTCGACCCTGCAAGCCGAAGGGTCGCTCCTGCTGGATCAAATCACGCGCGACATCCGTGGGGCAACGAATGTGATCTCGGCAACGGGGCAGACACTGACGATTGAAGTCTATCCGCGTTTTCCTTCGGCGCTGCCCCAGCGGATCCGGTTTTTCATGCAAGGCAATGAGCTGAAACGCGGCCTGACTCCCCCGCAAGGGGTACCGGGGAAGTATCCGCCGGCAAACGAAACATTCCGCACGCTCGCCAAACACGCAGCCGAAAACAGTTTTACGCTGCACTACATGAATCAAGACGGCGTTGACCTCGGAATAAATCCGAGCGTGGGGAGCATCGCACTGATTAAGCTCAACGTCCGTCTGGAAGATCGGAGCGTACGCAACCCGCAGGTCTTGAACTTGGAAGGCAAGGCGCATCTGCGTAACCGGAAGACAAACTTATGAAGGACCGAACACATCCACGCCGAGGCGGATTTACAACATTCATCATTTTAGGATTTTCGGTGTTGATTCTGGGTTTGGCGACCGGGCTCATGAATTTAGTGACCAGCAACACCCGTGTTGCCAAGCACCGCAGCGAATCCGTGGAAGCGCTCAAGATCGCCGAAGCGGGTGTGAATTACTACCTCTGGCATTTATCGCATGACCCCGAGGATTACTGCGACGGCAACCCGTGCCAGGGCAATCCGCCCTACGGGCCGTTTACGCGTGAATATAAAAACGCGACCGGAAAGGTGATCGGCACATACTCGCTTATGATTCACCCTCCGAACGTGGGAGAAACCGCGGTGCGCGTTACCGCTCAAGGCGAAACAACGCTCGGCAGGGTGCGTAAGATCGAAACCCAGCTGGGGCTGCCGTCATTTGCGCAATACGCCTGGGTGCTCAACAACCGCGTTTGGTTCGGGCCTGCTGCGATTACCCACGGCCTGGTCCATTCCAATGACGGCATCCGTTTTGACGGGCGTGCCCGCAAGTTGGTGACGAGCGCTCGCACAACCTACGATGCCCGGTGCGTGGGTGGAGTCAACGGCGCGCCCGGGATCTGGAGCCGAGGGAATGTGGGCGTGTTCGAGGAGGGCCAGCAATTTCCCGTGACCGCAGTTAATTTTCAAAAACTGGCAGCGGATTTAGCCCAAATTAAAACTGATGCGCAACTTGGTGGGTTGTACCTTCCGGCTACAATCGGCCCCCGGCGGGGGTACTATCTAAAACTTACGACCACGGGGATTGAAACCTATACCGTTACCGGAGAAAACAAATATGCTCGATCCGGCGGAGCAGCCAATTTAACCAAGCAATTGGTTACCACGTCCCCCATCCCCCAAAACGGACTTGTATTTGTCGAAGATAATGTGTGGATCGAGGGTACAACCGACGACCGGATCACGATCGCGGCCGCGCGCTTTCCCGATATCCCCAGTCAGCGTCGCGACATCGTGGTAGTTGATAACATCACTTATAGCGTAGAAGACGGCTCCGTGGCCTTGGGGCTCGTAGCCCAACGCGATATCCGCTTTGCCCACTACACGCCCCCCACGGGTTTGGAGGTGGATGCCTATTTGCTGGCGGCTAACGGGGGGGTTGGGTTTGTGTTTTCCAACACCGTCCAGAACCGCTCGACCAAGGCGTTCTTTATTAATAACGGTGGGATTGGTGCATACAAAAGCAGTTGTGACGCTACCCCCGAGGGTTCGGGTTACGGGTTGGTCACATCCACTAATAGCGACGGATTTTTAGTGCGCAATTATTTTTTTGACGAGCACCTGACGTATTCCCCGCCCCCCCAATTTCCGGCGACTGGTTCGTTTTCCGTGATCTCGTGGCAGGAAATTGCAACTGATTGATGCTCTCGAGGAGTCGGACGATATTGTCCAAGGGGAAACCGATGGGTAACTGGCCGATGCGACCCCCGAGGGCGCTTGACTTTATCCGAGGCATCTGCTACATTGCCGACACCTCTTAACGGCTGATTTCAGGCCGTCAGAGGAAAGGATACCTGAAGAATTGAGAGTAATAAGATTACCGTTTCTAGTCGGATTAGCATTGGCTGGCCAGTCGGCGACTGGCCAGCTGACAGTGCTGCGGCACCTAAATCCGATTGACGGCCAGCACCCTTACGGCACGCCAGTTGTGCGCGGCTCAACCGTTTACGGAACAACTGCTTCCGGCGGGGCCAACAACTTCGGGACGGTGTATCGGTTGGCCAGTGACGGCTCCGATTTCACTGTTCTCCACCACTTCGGCGTCGATGCTAATGGCACTTCGCCGACGGCTGGACTAGCGCGCCGCGCTCAGACGCTCTACGGCACCACCGCCCACGGCGGGCAAAACGGAGCCGGAGTCGTCTTTAAGTTAAGGATCGACGGTACTGGTTACGCCGTCCTGCATCACTTCAAGAGAGCTAAGGGGGTTAACCCTCTTGCCCGTCTGCATTTAGCAACAGTCGGAGGGGTTTGGCAACTCTTCGGCACGACCATTAACGGCGGAGCGAGCGGGACCGGAGTGATTTTCAAGATTGGACTTGACGGCACTGGTTTCGCGGTTCTCCATCACTTCGGGCTCGGTCCGCTCGGTACCCGACCGGCTGGCGGGGTGATTCGTCTTGGGAGCAACTTGTACGGCGTTACCAACAGCGGCGGCGCCTACGACGGGGGCGTCATCTACCGTATCAAAGAAGGAGGCGGAGGTTACACGGTTCTGCGCCACTTGGTGGCGGAGGATGGCTACGGGGCGGTCTTTAATTCACCGATCACAGACGGTGTCTGGTTGTACGGCACCCTTCAATTCGGTGGGGAATCCGATTTGGGGACGATCTACAAGATTGCTCCCAATGGAACCGGCTTTACCGTTTTGCGGCACTTTAGAGTCGAAGACGCCGCATATCCGTACAGCGAGCTAGTACGGTCGGGTTCGTCGCTCTACGGTACGACGCTCGGTGGCGGGACTGGCGCAATCGGAGTGATTTTCAAGATTGGACTTGACGGCTCCGATTACGCTATCCTGCACAATTTCCAGATTGGCGACGGAGCCAACCCGGCTAGCGGATTAGCTCTAAAAAACGCCGTCCTCTACGGCGCCGCCAGTCTGGGCGGAACCAACGGACTGGGGACGATCTTCAAATTGATTCCTTAGCCGCCGTGGCATCCCGCCGTCTGTTGCCACTCAAATGACCTGGCCCTCCCGAGCGTTCGGGGGGGTTTCTTTTTGTTGCTTTTTTAGCCGGAGGCGGTGAGAGTTTTAGTGATGGAGGGGAAGCGGATTTTAGGGATTGACCCGGGTTCGGGCAAGAGGGAGGTGCTCTTCCGTTGGTTGTGCAGGAGTGTTGCGGCGCACTCCGTGGAACGCGCTGTGGATATCTTTGAGGTGCGGGTTCGTCACATGGGTATAGATTTGGGTCGTTGTCACGTTTTTATGTCCCAAAAGCGCCTGGACCGAGCGCAAGTCGGCTCCGTTCATCAGTAGATCTGTTGCAAAACTATGCCGCAGGGTATGCGGTGTGACTTTTTTTGTAATCCCGGCCGCTTTGGCGTAGTGCCCCACGATCCGTTCGATCGAGCGCGGAGTCAGTAGCGCTGCTGCATTCTCGGTTCCGTGCTTTTTAAGTGCCGGTTTTCCGCCTTTCCAAAACCGAATAAAAACCGAAGGATTGTGGTCGACTCGGTTTTTAAGATATGTAGTGAGCGCATCGTGCGCCGCGCTCGATAAAAACACAACCCGCACCGATCCGCCCTTGCCGGTTACGGCAAATTCCCCCCGTTCGAGGTTGATTTGCTCTCGCTCCAGTTTTGCCAGTTCGGAAACACGCAAGCCAGTGGAAAAGAGGGTTTCTAAAATTGCTTTGTCGCGCTTACCCCCTGGTGTGCGGGTTTCAACACTGGCTAAGATGCGTTCGATTTCTTCGGTCTCCAGAAATGAGACTTCGCGCCCTTGGGTTTTGGAAAGCACGATTTTTTCCACCGGAAACGCGCTCATGTCGCGGCTCGTCAAATATTTTAAAAACGAGCGCAACGCGATCAAGTGGTAGTTTTGAGTAATTTTTTGGAGCGTTTTTCCTTGCGTCGTAGTCGTGCGGTTCAGGTGTAAACGGTAGAGGCGGACGATTTCGGGCGTGATCTCCGCTACCAAGTTTACCTGTTGGCCTTTTGCCCATTCGATAAATCGCCGCAAGTAATGGTCGTAATTGCGCAGTGTGAGTGGCGAGCGACCACGT
>CAYIGD010000013.1:0-18289 GCA_964362865.1 uncultured Candidatus Saccharibacteria bacterium
AGTGATGAGGATTATCGAAAAAATGTCGCCCTCATTCGATCAAACAGTCATTGGTGGCTATCCACCTTTGGTGCGGGAGATAGTCGCAGCCTGTTCTCATAATAAAATTGACTTAGAGAAACTTGGAATTAAACTCTTTTTCGGTGGTGAAGGGTTCAGTGAAAAATGGCGTACGTATGTGCATCGGAAAATTCACGCAAAAGACGAATATTCAAGTTCAATTAATATGTACGGCACTGCGGACTCCTCGATTCTGGGTATTGAAACACCTGCTTCGATTTTTTTTCGAAAATTACTAGATGAAAACGATTCCTTGCGAGCAAGTATGCTTCATGAAGAACGATCACCTTCAATTCTCAGTTACAATCCGCTCGCGAAATTTTTTGAAAAGGATTCTTCTGACCAAACTTTATTACTCACCGCCAGTTCTGGCCTTCCTCTCATCCGCTATAGAATTGGCGATACTGGTGGAACCATCAATTTCGAGCGCATTACTGAATTAGTCTCGCACCACAAAAAGCTTGGTTTTGAAGATTCCTTGCCACTCGTGTGGAAGCTCCCACTTGTCTATTTGTTTGGCAGAAAAGATTTTACGGTGCAAATCTCGGGTGCGAATGTATATCCCGAAAACGTGAAAGAAGCCTTAGACAAAGAAGAATTTGAACCATATATCACTGGCAAATTTATTCTCACCTCAGAGCACAAACGAAACATGTCTCCGTTTCTTCGATTGCGGTTGGAACTTGGTAAAGACGTTAAACCTGATCGTGGCCTGCTACAACTTTTCCGGAAAATCGTCGTCAGCACTCTGCGAAAAAATAATTCCGAATACGAAGTGATTTATAAGGCAATTGGTAAAAAAGCAGTTCCGTTGATTCAATTTGAAGAGAACGGACATAAAGATTTCAAAATAAAAATTAAACACCCATGGACGAAAAAAATTACAACTTAATCTTTTTTGAGAGTCGCGGTACTCAAAATTTAAAAAAGCTTGAGAAAAGTGGTGAAATTCTAAATGAAGTAGATATCTTTGAGGGTTGCCTTGAAGAACTATTCGAAATTGAACACCCATGGCTCAAACCAAGCAACGGCGCTTTCATACCAACAAAAAGGGCGTATCTAAACGAGTGGAAGAAAAAAGGATCGTTTGAGAGTCAAGGTGTGTGGGTTTATTACCCCTGGTCTAAATTATTAATTCACTTTCCGGATGAGGGAATATACGTTCGGCTCCGGACTTCGCGCAATCGAAATCTCGTGACAGAAAAAGAGCAGGCAATCTTAAATCCAAAAACAATCGGGATCGCCGGAATGAGTGTGGGTTCGAATGTATTGAATACCATGGTACTTACGGGTCTTGGGCGGCATTTCAAAATCGCCGATTTCGACACTATTTCAGTGCCTAATTTAAATCGTATTATGGCTTCGGCATCAGCAGTGGGTATGAATAAGGCGATTTATTTCGCTCGGCGTGCACTGGAAGTCGATCCATTTCTGAAAATCGATGTATTTTCCGAAGGCTTAGATAAAAAGCGTTTTCAGTCGTTCTTTCTAGATAAAAAAATAGACCTGTTTGTTGAAGAGATGGATCATCCCTACCTTAAGATTGAATCTCGAAAGTTTGCACGGAAAAATAAAATTCCAGTAATTATGGCTGCCGATAACGGTGACGGGGCATTAATTGACGTGGAACGATTTGACCTTGAGCCGGATCGACCATTATTTCATGGCAGGTTGGATAAATTGATTGACCTCGAAACAATAAAGAAGGAACTATCGTTTGCAGAAAAATTAACAATTATTGCAAACATTGTTCATCTCGAAGAGGCAACTCCCCGCGCCCAAGACTCGCTCAAACAAGTTGGAACTATTCTTAACACCTGGCCCCAGTTAGGAACCGCCGCATTGCTTGCGGGAATATCGCTAACATTTGCCGCGCGCAGGATTTTATTGGGGAAAGAGATGCTTTCAGGCAGGTACGATGTTTCGTTCGAAAAGAATTTCCTGGAATCTTTTTCTTCACCCTCCCAAAAAAAATACAGGCTACTCCATACAAAACAGGTCATGCGAGATTTTAATGCGTTTCAAAAACTAATTACCCAGGCGACAAATGAAGACTGAATCTCTTAATGCGATTTGGAATATTGGCGAACGCGACTTTCCGCGCAGCGATACTATCGAAGCTCAAATTCGTTTTTTATTGAATTACGCTATTCTTGCGCCTTCTGCCCACAATACGCAGCCATGGCGCTGCCGAATCAATAAAGACGCTCTAGAGATTTTTTTTGATAAAAGTCGCGCTCTTGGCATTTCCGACCCAACATACCGCCAAGGATTTCTCTCAATCGGCGCGTTCGTTGGAAATTTCTCCCTCGCAGCTGAATGCTTTGGATTTTCTTTGCGATTGATCTGGATGCCTGGGTCAGGAGAAATTAATGATTGTCTTGCGCGTCTCCAGTTAGTACCAGCAAAAGACTCAAAAACCAAAGAGAAAGACGAGATATTGGCAGCATTGCAGAAACGTCACAACAATCGATTTCCATTCAAGATGAATATTCCGATACCTCCCGGCGAAGTGAGGAGGCTCGAAGCGATAGGTGAAGGGGAAGACATAAAGGTTTTTGTTGTTAGCAATAAAGCGCAATTGGGAGAGATTGCAAGCCTAATAAAAATTGGGACCGAGTTCGCTTTCACCGACCCAAAATTTAGAGCAGAACTGGCAAGTTACATCGCGCCACATGTATCTAGTAGGCGGGATGGGATTCCAACATACACGGCGAATATCAAGTTTTTCAGTTCTTTTTTTGCTCCTTTAGTTATGCGTCGGTTTAATGTGGGTCGCGCACAAGCAGGGGAAGACCAGCGGCAATTTGAGAAAGCTCCTGCGTTCTTAGTTTTTTGTTCCAAGACCGATAACAACTTGGCGTGGCTTAAAACTGGCTTCTTTTTTGAGAAGGCGATTATTGAACTAACGAAAAACAGAATCGCGCATGGGATTAACACCGCACCGATTGAAGCCCCATTATTACCCGAAGTTTTGCAAAAAATACTAGGGACAAATTTTCGTCCCCAGATGTTGATTCGCATCGGATATCCGACAAAAATACCGAAACATGCCCCTAGGAGGGAAGTCTCTGATATACTTATCATGAAGTAGGAGGGGCATTGCTCCAATTAGCAATTCTTGTTGTCAGTATTGTCGGGAATTTAGTACTTGGCATTTTTGCTTATCGAGCAAACCCAAAAAGCAGAACCAACCAATTATTCGTACTTTTGGTTCTTATTACGATTATTTGGTTATTGGTAAATCATCTCGAGTTTACTTCGGATGATAAAGATACCGCCCTAACCTTCGCACGGCTGGTGATATCATTTGCAGCGGCTCAAATATTTATTCTGTTCTTGTTCACACATACATTTCCGAATAGAACTATTCAGTTAAATAAGCCTATTTTAATCGGACTTAGTCTTTATACGTTATTTGTTATGGCAATTGCACTTACACCTTACATATTCACTGAGATTAAATCGATGGATCCAATACCATCACCGACTGCTGGGCCTGCAATTCCCTTCTTTGCCGTCATGGTAGTCGGCGTATTTGGCAGTACTATTTATAATCTAGTTAAAAAAACTCGCAATACCAAAGGATTAATTAGGCAACAGCTTAATTATTTATCAATAGGAATTATTACATCTTTTAGTTTAATCGCTTTCAGTGACTTTATACTTGTCATATTTTTTGACAATTTTAATTTTTTGATTTTTACTCCCATCTATACATTAATTATGGTTGGCGCATTGGGCTACGCCATTATTGCTCATCACCTCTTTGACATTCGGATTATTATTAAGCGCACGGTTGTTTATTCCGCGCTGTTGGCGTTTGTGCTTTCCACCTACGCGGCCGTTCTCTTCCTGTTCAGCACGTTATTCGGCGGCGCGGTTTCGTTGCCGACCACTTCCGCGCTCATCGCCAACCTACTCGCTGCAATCCTAATCGCTCTTGGTTTTGGCCCCTTAAATAAATGGCTTTCCCAATTCACAGATAAGTTTCTCTTTCGCGGCGAATACGACTCCGATGAAGTCGTCCAGCGCCTAACCAACGCGCTGGCCTCGGTGGTGGACCTCGACGAAGCCGTGACGACCATGATGCAAGAGGCCACTGCCGCCTTCCGCATTCGCCTGGCTGCCACGTTTATTCTGCAAAACCTTGACCACGCGACCTCGGTGCGCCGCATCAAATCGTTTGGATATACCAACCAATCTAATCTTCAGCTCCCCAATAACAACCCTTTATTCCATTTTTTTGCCGATTATCCCAAAATCGTGATCACCGAGGAGCTCGAGCGCCGCTGCGAAAACGCCCGAGATGCCTTTGCCCAGGTGTGCGGCCCGGTGGTAGAAGTACTCAAGCGCTTCAAAGCCGCGGTGGCGATGCCGATTGTGATCCAGGCTCAAACCAAGGGTAACGGCATCAAAGAAAACAAGCTCATCGGAATCGTGCTGTTCGGCGAAAAGCTCTCGGGCGATATTTTTTCCACCCAAGACCGCAACCTCTTGGAGATTATCGCCTCTCAAACCGCGACCGCGGTCCAAAAAGCACGGTTTTACGAAGAAGACCAGCTCAAGTCCGAATTT
This sequence comes from uncultured Candidatus Saccharibacteria bacterium, assembly GCA_964362865.1. Lineage (GTDB taxonomy): Bacteria > Patescibacteriota > UBA1384 > JAGVHQ01 > JAGVHQ01 > JAGVHQ01. Next base: position 4,639 of record CAYIGD010000013.1, read on the forward strand.
GTTTCGATCGCCAGTCACGAACTTTTAACCCCTACATCCGCGATCGAGGGCTACCTTTCCATGATTTTGGAAGAAGGGATGGGCAAAGTGGACAGCAAGGCACACGACTACCTTACAAAAGTGTATCGCTCCAGCCGTCGCCTCTCGGAACTTGTTAAAGATCTTCTGTCGGTGAGCCGCATCGAAGCAGGCCGAATCGTGATTGACAAACAACCCTTCAACCTTATAGAGGTGATGCAAGAGGCAGTAGACGATTTAGCCGTGACCGCGCAGCCCCAAGGAATCAAGCTCACGTTTGAAAAACCAAAAGGTACGCTTGGCCAGGCTTTTGGTGATGCCCAGAAAGCAACGCAAGTCATGGTCAACTTGATCGGGAACGCAATCAAGTACAATCGCCCCAAGGGCGGGCTGGTCAAGCTGGATGTGAGCCGCCAAAACCATGAATTATTGGTGCGGATCCAAGACAACGGAATCGGGATCAAAAAAGAGGAGCAAAAGCACCTGTTTGAGAAATTTTATCGCACGGAGGATGTAATGACCTCGGAACATCAAGGAACAGGTTTAGGGCTTTTTATCACCAAAAACCTTGTCGAACTGATGGGGGGCAAGATCGGAATGGAGTCGGAGTTCGGCAAGGGCTCGACGTTCTTCTTTACCCTGCCGGTGGCAACCGGTGAAGAAAAGCACATGATCTCGGGTGATCCGAAACTGATGACGCTTGAGCAACGCGCACTGGCACAAAAATCCGAGGAGGCGCGTAATGCCACGCCCCCGGCCTAGCCCAATGCACCGCCGACGAAGCTAACTGGGTATTGACGGGAGAAGCGATCGCAGTATAGTAAAAGCATATAGTGCAAAAAGGAATCTATGCGTCAACCAAAAGTTCTTGTGGTAGACGACGATCAAGCCCTTTTAGAGATGTACACCATGCGTCTCAAGGAGGAGGCATTTGAGGTGATTGTCGCCCGCAATGGCGAGGAAGCGCTCGCACGCGCCGTGGATTCCAAACCAGATGTAATTTTACTGGATGTGATGATGCCTAAAGTAAACGGTTTTGATGTACTCGACATCCTCAAATCTACGCCTGAAACCAAAAATATCCCAGTGTTGATTTTGACTGTCTTGATTCAAGACATCGACCGCGAACGGGGGCTCAAGGCCGGCGCGGAAGATTACCTTGTGAAATCCGAAACAATGCCCGGCCAAGTGATTGAAAAAGTTAAACAGGTGCTTTCGAAGAACCAACCCTTCAATGACGGCCGTAAAACTAGGTAAGGGAATGGCGACGATTCTTTTGGCCGACGACGACTTGACGCTTGCGGAAATGTACGAGGAGCGCCTCAAAGCTGAGGGGCTCAATGTGTTGGTGGTGCATAACGGCGAAGACGCGCTGAAGACCGCGATCGAAAAAAAACCAGACCTGATTCTTTTAGACATTATGATGCCTAAAGTAAACGGTTTGGACACCCTCAAAAATCTGCGCTCCCACCCCGAAACGGAAAAAATACCGGTGATTATGCTGACTGCTTTGGTGCAAGATGCCACCAAAATGCAGGGTTTATTGGACCAAGCGCAAGACTACGTCGTGAAATCAGAGACAATGCCGGGCGAGCTCATTCAAAAAATACATGGGTACTTGGTTAAGAAACCCGCGGTTTCCGGCGAACAAGCGCCTGAGCCGCAAAAATAGTTTTATCCTTCTCAAAAATCAATTTTTCAGGTATGATTTGTAATCGTAGGTTGTGAATGTTGCGCGGAAAACTTGTATTTCGCGCAAAGAGGAGGCATAAAGTTTCTATTGCGAAATCCTGAGCGTAGTTGAAGGATGAGCTTCAAACTTTAATGCCGACGAGTGCCCGTAGCTCAACGGCAGAGCTTCTGTCTTATATACAGATGGTTCCTGGTTCGAATCCAGGCGGGCACACCAACGTCAGCGCTAAACTCTTAGACTCATTCCGCTCAAGCGGGATATCGTATTCTAGAGTTTGCACTTCCTTTTTCGCACTACATGCGACCATGTAGTGTGAACGAGCACAAGCAATGAAAAATATGAACCATGTTGCCGATCACATCAAAGCGGTATTTTTTGACCACGACGACACGCTTGTCGCGACGATAGAACCGGTCTGGAAACTCCACAAACACGTTGCACGTCGGCATTACGGGAAAAACCTAACCGACAAAGAGCTCCACGAGCACTGGGGTAAGCCGCTTAAGCAAATGATTTCTCTGCTTTATGGTACAGATAATCCTGAGACGGCGATTACTCACATCAGCCGCTATCATCGCATGTACATAAAGAAATTTTTTGATACCACAATTCCCGTTCTCGCACGGCTGCACAAGGAAAGCAAATTAATCGGCGTTGTGACCGCCACGAGTAGACAATATCTTGAGAATGACCTTGATAGGCATCCGGGCGCGCGCGAGCTAATCGATTATACGCAAGTAGAAGACGATACCCAGTTTCACAAACCCGACCCGCGCGTATTTCAACCAGCGATTACATGGCTTACAGCGCAGGAAGTGAAGCCCGAGGAGGTTCTGTATATCGGCGACAGTTTCCTTGACGCCCAAGCAGCACTGCAAGCCGGATTTAATTTTTTAGGTGTTGAGACAGGATTAGTAACCGCGCGGCAGTTCCAAAAACGCGGCGTTATAAGCATCCCCAACCTTTCGAATCTGCTGGGTTAATTAGTGCAAATTAATGGTATCTCTCTTGACATTTGGGCGGTTTCTTGATATGATTATGTAATTCGTGGATGGCGGTGAGTAAGGAGACGCAGTGTTCCACTCACCAAAATCTAAAATTAATACTCTTATTCTCGCCCTTGCGGTTGGCGTAAGCGTTATTATTCCCGCCCCCCAAGCGCGAGCAAACCACGCGGATATTTCCGCCGCTGAGCTTGTTAAACTTACTAATACCGAACGCGCTCGCAACCGCTTGCCGAAGCTTTCTGTCAGCGCAACCCTTGAGCGCTCTGCACAGGCAAAAGCGCACGATTTGCTTGAGCGCGACTACTTCAACCACGATACGCCGGACGGTAAAACCCCGTGGACGTTTTTCACTGATGCCGGGTATGCCTATACGTGGGCAGGGGAAAACCTTGCGTTTGACTTTGTTACAGCCGCCCCGATTCAGCAGGCCTGGATGCTCTCCCCCACCCACGCGGCTAACATTCTTAATTCGCACTACCGTGAAATCGGGATTGCGGTTGTGGAAGGTGACTTTAATGGAAAGCACACGGCCGTAGTCGTTCAACATTTTGGGGCGCAAAACGTGCAAGGCGTACAGACAAAATTTGAAAAGGCCTCTTTGATTGAGCGGCTGCGAGTATTTTTTGCAATGCTGCGTGTCCGGGCAGATCGTTTGTAATACCTTTTTGACGGCCGTCAATTAAGTTATCTCTAATTTTTCTCGGTTTAATTTGACCATCAAAAATATATAATACGAACCATGTTGACACTAATTTAGTGTGTGGAGTACGGTCTTTGTGCTATGGCTCGCACGCGCTAGGGTACTATCCGTCAAGGTTCGTCGCCTTGCCGAGATGAAGCTTTCTCACCTTAGGGCACTCATTACGCAGCTATGGATTGCCTGCTTGATACGGCACACTATCCAACTCGTCATTAAAAGATCTGATGAGAGGGTAATGGTCTTTAAATGCTCTACGGAGCATGCAGTTTTTATTAGTAATAAAAATTCTTGATCCGGCTCCGCCAGTTGGCGGATGACGGACTCGAAGTCTCTCGACTAGCTCGAGATAAATAAAGGAGAAAGCATGTATCGAACACTCCCGTCCGCCGCTCGATCTCTTGGAGAATTAGGTGATTATTCCTCTTCTCAAAAAAGATTTCGCTTTGGAGGGCTAGTTAAAAAAGCGTTTTCCGTGCTGCTGGCAACCACTCTTGGTGTTCCGGCAATTATCGCGGGAACGTTTACATTCGCACCTCGCGTCTTGGCGGCGCCGTCTGTTGCAATAATCCCGATTTCCGAGGACGCAACCGTAATTGAAATTCCTGACTCAGGATTAAATGGCACCACAGTACGCGTTCAGTCCTCAGGGTTGACCGGCAATCAGCGCGCCGTGTTCAAAGTAACTGATTTGAGCGCGTTACCCGCGAACGCCACTGTGCTTGATGCCGAGCTTGTTCTTAATTCGGTTGTGGGGCCCGCTTCTGATCGCATCTACGACGTGCACCAAATAACAACCGCTTGGGCAGAGAGCACTGTTCTTTGGTCAACAGTGGGCAATGCCCTCGGATCGTTATCCAGTTCAAACAGTGTCGGAACTGGTTTTCTGGGTGAAAAAATGTGGGATGTGACCAGCGACGTAATCGCGTTTATTGCCGCCCCCGCAACTAATCATGGTTGGGTCTTGAAAGATAACGTGGAAAACGCCCCCGTCGCGGCGTTTTCAGATTGGGCATCATCTGAATATCCCATTAATCCCGACCTGCAGCCCCGGCTTGTGATTCAGTACAACACTCCTCCGCAAGCGCCCATTCTCAGCAGTCCAGCCAACAACGGTTGGTCCAACGCGGCTCAAATGCGCAAGCCGTTTTTTGGATGGAGTGCGTCTGTGGATGCGCAAGATGACCCGCTCGCGTATCATCTGCAAGTAACAAAAGCGGACGATCCGACGTTTGTAAGTCCGGTAATTAACGTTCAAGAAACAAGTACCGGCCAGTTTATGACAACGGCCGCCGGCGTTGTAGCGTATCAAGCGACAACCGCGCTGATTGAAGGCCAGCACTATCTGTGGCAGGTGCGTGCCACAGATGATCCAACGCAGTGGGGCAGCGCCCAGCACGCTGGACCGTTTTAGTCCCGTATTTTCATTCCGGATCGATACGCTGGCTCCGATTGCTCCGATCCTTTCCGCCCGGCCTGGGCAGGTGGAGCTAAACTGGACTGGCGCGTCTGATGCCGCGAGCGGTATCCGCGACTACAGCGTATTGCGCTCAATCGGCGGAGCCGGCTTTGAAACGGTGCTTACAGGCGAAACCGGCCCGCGCTACCTTGAGGGTTTGACGATTGCCGAAGGCCAGCACGCGTATCGCGTACGCGCCTTCGACAAAGCTGGCAATTCGATCGACTCCGACGCCCTGCTTACCTGGCAGGACTTGACCGCTCCGACCTCGATCATGACCGGCCCAACGATTACGAATAATCGTACCGTTAACCTGACGTGGAGCGCTACGGACAAAGGGATCGGCATCAAGAATGTCGAGCTGTTTGTTATTAAAGAAGGCGGCGCGTGGCAGTCGGCCGGGGCGTTTACGACCAGCCCGATTGCCTACACCGCTGTTTCCGACGGGCAGTACGGCTTCTACATTATCGCGACCGATTTGGCGAATAACCGGCAGGTGACCCCTGTCGCGGCGCAGGTTACGACCACGATTGATACCGTTGCTCCAGAGCGCCCGATCATCCTGACCGTTACGGAAAAACCCGCCGAGGTATTGTTGACCTGGCAGCCAATCGGCGGAGTAGACCGTTTTGACGTGATGTACGGCACCCACTCCGGCGTATACGATTTTAGCGTGCAGCTTGCCGGCAACGTAACGAGCGCTAAGATTGTGGGGTTGCAAAACGGCAAGCGGTATTTCTTTGCCGTTGCCGCGTATGACAAAGCCGGGAATAAAATTTCTTCAGCCGAAAAAGTGGGGATACCGATTTCGGCCACTGTCATAGCCACTGCCACTGCTACCGGTGAACAAGACGCGATCGGTGGGGGTGTGAGCGATTTTGCTCCACCTGCGATTGCCGCTCGTCCCGAAGGGGAATCCTCGCTCGTCGTGCAGCCGACCGAAGCGGCGATTGCCGGTGCTCAGACCGAGCCGGCCGCAACCAACTGGACCCGCATTCTGGTAACGCTTGGAATTATCGTGATTGCGATTGGGGCCGCGGTTGGCGGTTACTACGGATACGGCTGGTGGATGAAAGGAGAGACTATGATGCCCAAGAGCACTCCGATTCCTCCTGTAGCGCCTCGCGGCCGCGGCCGGCCGCGCAAGAATGCGCCGCCCCGCAACGATCCGCCGTCGCGCTGGTAAAAGAGTAGCGGCACGAAAGTATTTTTCTAGCTTCTTACCGCCAGAACTTCGACCATCTCGGGTACGCTCGGCGTTCCACCGAACGCCTCCCTCGGTCCTCGCTCTTTAAATTGCGCGAAATGCAAGCATTTTGCGCAAGGAGGAGGCACATACTTTCTCTGCGAAGGCATCGGAAAGATGCCAAGCCAGAAAGTGTGTGCCGACGAGCGGATGACCCTCGATGGTGAAGTTCTTGTCAGAAAGTGCTTTATTGAGCTTCCTCAAAGAATTTTCGCTGCCTTTCAAGATAGTAGGAAAGCAAAAGTCCCGCCTATCGCGGGACTTTTGCTTTAGAATAGAGTGGTGAAACAAATTACTCAATTATTGACCCGCGCGGGAGTTGTGGCGCTACTATTACTGTTTTTATGGATGGTCGGCCGCTCGGCGTGGCAGAATCATACAACGCAGTTGAAAATTTCCGAGCGGGAAACGAAAATTACTACGATGCAATCAGATAATGAGCGCCTCGAGCAATTGCTTTTGTATTATCAAACCGAAAGCTTTAAGGAGCTCGAAGCGCGCCGCAAATTGGGGTTAAAGAAGCCGGACGAGCAGGCGATACCTGTCCCGACATTAATCCCGCACATATCAGAGGACCAGCCCGGCGTTGCGCAAACGGCAGCTCCCTCTCCCTTTGCCGACCAGCCGATCTGGCGCCGATGGGTACGGTTGGTGTTACGGATCTAACCCTGCGCATGCGACTTGACTTTTTTTCATTAATTGGGTATGATCAGCACAACGCGGGGTGGAGAAGCGGAATCTCGGCAGGCTCATAACCTGCAGACCGTCGGTTCGAATCCGACCCCCGCACCCAAAAAAGCGCCTCTCCGAGGTGCTTTTTTGATCGGTCGGATTGGCACTTTCTTTTCGTTGATTTCAACCTGTTGAGCTGCTATACTTTGAAAGACCTGAACAGGTATAATAAGAGGCAGGGTAGCTCAGTTGGTAGAGCACAGGACTCATAAGCCTGCGGTCGTGGGTTCGACCCCCACCCCTGCCACCACCGCGTCGACACGGAACTTTTAGGCTCCGTGGCGACGCCACGATCGCGAAAGAAAGTTCGTGTCTCCTTTTCGCAGCAAATCGGAATTTACTGCGACGGAACAAAGCAGTAGCTCCTCTTCGCTCCGAATGCAAGTATTCATCGCGAAAAGGAAACGAAGAAACATCAACAAACGAATAACCAACAACGAATTATGAACCCACTCATACCCAATCGAAGCGGATTTTCACGAGGATTTTTTTGGTTTATTACAATTTTCCTCGGTTTAACTTTGCTCTATAACCTTGCGGTTTCCACGCGCGTTGAGCGTGAGAACATTACACTTTCCGAATTGAGTCAGGCCGTGCAAGAGGGTAAAGTGGAGCGCCTTGCCATCAAAGGGAATACGATCGAGGGCGCCTTCAAAGACAACCGCAATTTTCGTACGTATAAAGAAGCAGACACGAGTATTGCCGAATATGGGATCACGCCCGATAAGGTCTCGATTGACGTTGAAAACCCCGATAAAGGCAGTTTGCTGCCGACGCTTTTGACCGTGATTTTACCGTTTTTGCTCTTAGGCGGGTTTATTTGGTTTATGTTTCGCTCCGCTCAAGGGGCGAACATGCGCGCGATGAGCTTTGGCAAAAGCACGGCTCGGCTTGTGAATCCTGCCTCAAACAGGATTACATTTGCGGATGTTGCCGGTTTAGCGGAACCAAAATTTGAACTTTCGGAAGTTGTAGAGTTTTTGAAGAGCCCGGAGAAGTTTCGCGCGCTGGGTGCCGAGATTCCTAAAGGAGTCTTGTTGATCGGGCCGCCGGGAACCGGTAAAACCTTGCTTGCCAAGGCCGTCGCGGGCGAAGCGGGCGTACCGTTCTTTTCCATATCAGCCTCAGAGTTCGTGGAAATGTTCGTCGGCGTTGGCGCGGCTCGAGTGCGCGACTTATTCCAAAAAGCAAAACGTAACGCTCCGGCAATCCTATTTATTGACGAACTGGACGCGATTGGGCGGATGCGCGGATCAGGGCTCGGTGGTAGCCACGACGAACGCGAGCAAACCCTCAACCAAATTTTAGTTGAGATGGACGGGTTTGAAACCGACAGCCGCGTGATCGTGATGGCAGCCACAAACCGCCCGGACGTCTTGGATTCGGCGCTATTGCGCCCCGGCCGTTTTGACCGTCGGGTCGTGATTGATTTGCCCGATAAAAACGAACGGGCAGACATTTTGCGGATCCATACCGTTAAAAAGCCGCTTGCGAGCAATGTTGACTTACAAAAAGTTGCCGCGTCATCCGCCGGATTCTCTGGCGCCGACTTGAAAAATATGGCAAACGAAGCGGCAATTTTAACCGCGCGCGCCGGGCGCAAACAGATTACCACCAAAGATCTGACCGAAGCGGTTGAGAAGGTAATGATGGGGCCGGAGCGGCGCTCACGCGTGCTCTCCGAGCAAGAAAAAGTCATCACAGCGACGCACGAGCTGGGACATGCCATTGTGGGGCATATGTTAGAGCACTGCGACCCGGTGCATAAGATTTCGATCATCTCGCGCGGAACGGCGCTCGGCTACACATGGAGCTTACCGAGCGAGGACCGCCGGTTGATTACCCGCGATAAATTCAACGATGAGCTGGCGCAGATGCTTGGTGGGAGGGCCGCGGAAAAATTGATCCTCAATCAATACTCGACCGGAGCGCAAAATGATCTCGGCCAAGCGACTAAAATCGCACGCGACATGGTACGCCTCTATGGGATGAGCGAACGCATCGGGCCGGTCGCGCTCGGGGGGCGGGAAGAGATGGTGTTTTTGGGCCGTGAGCTGGGCGAGCACACTCACTATTCCGAAAGGGTCGCAGCAATTGTAGACGAAGAGGTGCGTGCACTGATTGAAGCGGCCCAGGCAAGGGCACTTGTGGTTTTGCGCAAGCACCGCACAGCCCTTGCGCGTCTTACAACCCGCCTGTTAAAAGAAGAAGTACTCGATGGCGGGGCGCTCGACGAGGTCCTCAAACATAAGAAACCAAAAAAATGATCGGTTGGTTATTACGCGGCATGGGGGCCTCCCAAACTTCGCGGGGAGCAACGATTATGCTCGCACTGACGCTCACGGCCTCAAACGTGTTAGGCGTGGTGCGCGACCACTATCTTGCGCAAAAAATTCCCACCGCCCTTTTGGACACATACTACGCTGCGTTCCGGATTCCGGATTTACTGTTTAATCTCCTACTCTTAGGGGCAATTACCTCAGCATTTTTACCAGTGTTTGTTGGCGCTTGGAACAAAGGTAAGGGGGCAGCGCGGGCGTGGGAAATTGCCCAAACAATGACCACAATCTCCGCTCTGTTTACCGTGACACTGGCGATATTCTTATTTATTTTGGCACCCGTTCTCATCCCGTTGGTTGTCCCTTCCTTTGATCCGGAGCGGATGCAGATTGTCGTACAACTAACACGGATTATGCTCCTATCACCACTGTTCTTTGGATTTTCTTATATCTTCGGCACGGTTCTCAACGCGTTTGGGCAATTTGTGGCGTATTCGGCAGCCCCGTTAATTTATAACGGGGCGATCATTGTCGCGACAATTATGTTCGCCGACCGCTATGGCGTGTACGCCGTCACGTGGGGGGTGGTGGCGGGTGCGGCATTGCATATGCTTACTCAGCTCCCCTCAGTGCTGCGCCTTGGATTCCGCTGGAAATTTATCTTTACCACCAGAGACCCTGCTGTCCGACGGATCGGATCGCTCATGATTCCGCGCGTGCTCGCGCTTGGCAGCCAGCAACTTGCACTAACCGCTTTTACCGTGATCGGTTCGGCTATGACTGCCGGTTCAATCGCAATTTACAACCTTACCAACAACATCCAAACCGCTCCGGTAGTAATTTTAGGGACTTCGTTTGCAACTGCTTATTTCGCGCGTATGGCAGGGCTAGCGAGCGCGAACGAGAAAAATAAACTAGGGGAACTGATCGAGCAGCTTGTACGGGTGATTACGTTTCTGCTAATTCCCGCTTCGGTTGGTTTATTTATCTTGCGCGCCCAAGTGGTGCGGTTGATTTTGGGCAGCGGTCATTTTTCATGGTCACAAACAATCAGCGCGATTGATACGCTCGCGTGGTTTATTCCGGGGATTATTGCGCAGGGGCTCATGCCCGTGTTTGCGAGGGCGTTTTATTCGATTCACGATACGCGTACCCCGATGATTATTACCGTGGTCAGTTTTGCGTTGATGGTAGGGATTTCGCTCACAGGAACGCTCATGGGTGCCGAGGTACCCGTATTAGCGCTTGCGTTTTCGATTGGGAGTATCGTAAATGCGGTCTGGATGCTTATGGTATTAGCTCATCGCTTGCCATCGCTTTCACTTGAGCGGATCGTGCGTTCATCCACGCAGATTGCTCTTATAGCCTCAGGCATGGGATTTGCGATGTGGCTTGCCTTGCGGATCGCCAACGGCACAGGGATTCAGATTTTTTCCCAGCAAGTGATTCCGGGGGTAGGGCTCGACACGCATACAGGCATCGGGCTATTGATTCAGGCATTGTTCGCCTCGCTCGTCGGAATCGCAGTGTATTATGTGTTAACACAAGGCTTTAATGTAAGGGAATGGCAATGGCTAAAGACTCGAAAGATTTCTTTAAAGACTTAGACCAAGCGCGCGCGAAAAGCGGCTGTTGTACGTGCCAAAGCTTGGCGATCGGATTTTTTGCGCTTGGCATACTGCTGGGGATTGTCGGAATCGTTATTGCGCGCCAAATATTAACTCCCCGCGTACCTTCAGTCATTGTGGAACCGGTTGGCTTTACCCCGCGCGATCTGGAAGAGCGGTTAGAAGAATCCGCGAGTGAAAAGAGCACGGGGGAGGCGCGTATCACGCTCACATCCGCCGAGCTGACAGGGCTCCTGATCAATACCCCCGGGGAACTGCCGGTTGATGAATTGCAGGCGGTTGTGAAAGCAAATGAAATTGAGCTGAGCGGGCTTTTAACACGCCCGGTACGTACGCGCTTAACGCTGCGTACGATGCCCTCCATTGGGCAGGATGGGCGCTTTACGCTCACAATCATACGGATTGAAGCCGGAACGTTTAACGCGCCCCAGTTTGCAGTCAAGCGCGTAAACTCCATCATCGAAGAAAAATTGGCTCAGGCCCTTACCCATAGCAAAGAAGGTGAGCAGCAATTCAAAATCAAAGATATTGAGCTCAGTGACAACACCCTTACGCTTGTCGTTGAAGTAAAGCCTGAAGCCGTACAGTGAACATCCGTAATTTCGCGATCATCTCTCATATTGACCACGGGAAATCGACGCTCGCGGACCGGCTTTTGGAGTTGACCGGAGCGCTTTCTGGGTCGAAACTACGCGAGCAAACGCTTGACACCATGGATCTCGAGCGTGAACGCGGAATTACAATTAAACTCAATCCCGCCCGTCTAAAGTGGAAAAACACCCAGTTGAATCTGATTGATACTCCCGGGCATGTGGATTTCAGCTACGAAGTTTCGCGCTCTTTAGCAGCGGTGGAAGGCGCTCTGCTCTTAGTGGATGCAAGCCAAGGGATTCAAGCTCAGACACTTGCGAATTTGGATTTGGCGCGCGTAGCTGGCCTTGCAATCATTGGCGTGATCAATAAGATTGATCTCCCAAGCGCCGATATCGGCGCAACCGAATCGGAGATCCGCGCGATCATTGGTCAGATACCGATGATCCGCGCCTCCGGTAAAACCGGCGAGGGCGTACCCCAAATTCTGGATACGATTATTGATAAGGTATCTGCTCCAGCAGGCAGCTCCGACGCGCCGTTACGAGCACTTATTTTTGATAGTGTGTTTGATCAATACCGGGGGGTGATTGCGTATGTGAGAATTGTGGACGGTGCGCTTGAAAAAGGGGATACGCTTCGATTTATCGCGACCGCATCAGAGGGAGAAGCTCAGGAAGTGGGATACATGGCGGTCGAGCGCAAATCCCAAGAGCGGCTTGCAACCGGTGAAATCGGCTATGTTATTACGGGTCTTAAGGACGTCACCAAGTGTCGAGTGGGAGATACGATTACAGCTCAATCCAAAACACGCAGTACGAAGATCGAAACGGCACGTGTGGTCGAACCGTTGGCAGGATATCGTGAGCCGCGCCCGATGGTTTTCGCCGGTTTATATACCGGTGAGGGCGAAGCAACGCAGTTGCGAACAGCACTCGAAAAATTAGCGCTCAACGATTCGGCCCTCCAATTTAAACCGCATCATTCCAAGGCCTTCGGGTTTGGATTTACGGTTGGGTTTTTGGGGATCCTACACTTGGAAATCACGCGTGAGCGCTTAATCCGCGAGTACGATCTTGAACCAGTGATTACGGCCCCGTCGGTTGAATACCACTTTACGCCCAACGGAATTGAAGAGCCGTGGGTTGCGCTCGATCTATTAGTGCCGCGTGTGGCAATCGGACCGACCACCAAGCTCGCGCAAGACGCGCGCGCAATCGCGCGCAACATGCAGTATATAGGTGAACGTGTCCTGCTTACGTATGAGGCCCCGCTTGCGGAAATCATTACGAATTTTTACGACCAACTAAAAAGCGCGACTGCCGGTTACGGCTCAATGAGCCATGAATTTTTAGAATTTCGCCCCGGTGATTTAATCGGGTTAGATGTGGCGTTGGGTGGTGAAGATATGGAAGCGTTTCATCAAGTTGTTCCGCGTATTAAAGCCGAGCGCCGCGCGCGTGAGATCGCCCAGCGGCTCAAAACGCTGATCCCCCGTCAGTTGTTTGAGGTGCGAATTCAAGTAAAAATCGGGGGCCCTTCGAATGGCTCAGGACAAGGTAAGATTATCGCGTCCGAATCGATTTCGCCCTTGCGTAAAGACGTGACCGCGAAGCTCTACGGCGGGGATGTGACGCGCAAGCGAAAACTTTTGGAGAAACAAAAAAAGGGCAAAGCCCGCATGCGTAGATTCGGAAAAGTCGAGATCCCCTCGGACATATTTGTCAAATTATTGCAATGAACTCTCTCGAATGCCTGCCCTGTATATACCGCATTGCAATCACACTACCTAGTAGGTTTTGCAGTAACCAATCGTGTGGGGTTACTGTGCGGGGATCGTCATCGTTCGTTTTTCCTTTAATGCAAACTTCTCTTCTTCTTGTCTAGTCGAATCATAGACGGCATAACTTACGTGTGTTGCATCTCTCCAAGCGATGTCCGTTTCATGTCCGAGTTCCAAAAAGCGGGAAAGTGTTTCTGAGCCCTCAAGTTGCACGAGCGTGGAAACCGTATCGGTCGGTAAATCAATCAATTTCAGCAGTTGCAACTTGGCCGGATCGCTCGTTTGGGGACCGGCTGCTACAACACGAAGATTTCCGGGGGTAACGTTCGGGCATTGATCTAAAGCCGCAGAAGCATTTTTCAATTGAGTGAGCGTTTCGGTGGCGGTGTTAAACTCCCACACTTCGCTTAACCCCGCGTCCGTTTGAGGAAGGATTTTGCTCATCCATAGCGTTGTTCCGGTTTCAGGTTGGTCGAAGTTCGTCATCGTCGAACGGTCGGCTGCTTTTAGCCGCGCCT
>CAYIGD010000014.1:0-18153 GCA_964362865.1 uncultured Candidatus Saccharibacteria bacterium
CGTGAGAGCCCTGTTTCGCGTAAAAACGCACGGTATGCTCCGGCTGTCACAATAAACCCGGGGGGGACCGGCATTTTCTGCTGTGTCATCTCCCCTAAATTTGCGCCTTTACCGCCGACAAGCTCGATATCGGTTTTTTGTACGTCTTCAAACCAGACAATTTCGCGCGCCACACACCCTCTTTCTTTTCTCTATCGTATCGTGTTGGTACGGGGAGCGCCAACCGCTTATTCTTGCACGGGCTGTGTAGTCTCTGGCTTTTTTGGAGTCTGCGCCTTCTCGAATTGAACTCGGATTTCATCTTCGAGCTTCTTGGCGATGGTGGGATGTGACTGAAGATACGCGCGGACCGCTTCCCGCCCATGACCGATTTTTTCTGCCTTATAACTAAACCACGAACCGGATTGCACAAAGATGCCGAATTGCAGACCCATATCAATCAGGTCGCTCTCACGAGAAATCCCGCTTGGATATACAATGTCAAACTCCGCAACCCGAAACGGGGGGGCAACTTTATTCTTGACTACTTTGACTCGCGTTCGAGCTCCGATGATGGTTTCGCCTTCCTTAAGCGCGCCGATGCGGCGGATGTCGAGCCGCACGGACGAATAAAACTTGAGTGCCATTCCACCTGTCGTTGTCTCGGGGTTACCAAACATCACGCCGATTTTCATCCGGATTTGGTTAATAAAGATCACGCAGGTCTTTGATTTTGCAACAATCGCCGTAATTTTTCGCAGAGCTTGACTCATGAGACGTGCATGGAGTCCCATTTGCGGTTCCCCCATTTCGCCTTCAATTTCGGCTTTAGGAACGAGCGCGGCAACGGAGTCAATCACGATTACATCCACGGCGTTAGAGCGGACAAGCGTTTCCGTAATCTCGAGCGCCTGCTCTCCGTAATCTGGTTGAGAAATAAGCAGATTGTCGAGGTTAATTCCAATGCGACGACCGTATTCAGGATCAAACGCGTGCTCGGCGTCAATAAACGCGGCAAGCCCGCCTTTTTTTTGGGCCTCGGCAATAATGTGCATTGCCAGAGTTGTCTTTCCGGAAGATTCCGGCCCATAGATTTCCACAATTCTTCCGCGGGGCACCCCCCCCACGCCTAAGGCCAAATCCAAACTGAGCGAACCGGTCGGAATGACAGCGATGTCCAAATGTTTTCCTACATAACGCATAATCGCCCCTTCTCCAAATTGCTTTTCAATTTGAGAAACGGCGGCTCGCAGGGTATCGTAACGCGCCTTTTTTTGTGCCATAGACCTCCTTCGTCGCTCACAAACTTTGATGCTCATCCCGATACATCGGGATTTCACAATGAAAGTTTGGAGCTCCTCTTTGCGCGAAATGCAAGCATTGCGCGCAACAGATAGAACAGTTCCGAGAATAAATATAAACTACTACCTGGTATGAATACAAATATATGGGGGATTATTGAGAGTCAGGCGTAAAGATTGTGAGGGTCTTACGGGTTTCTTTTTGAGTACGATTAGTTGCGATGATCTCAACGATATTAACGCCTTCGTGCAGGGCAACTTCTTGACGGAATGATCCATCGTCGTTTAAGGCAATCGGTTCGCGATTAATGGTCACGGTCGCGGCTTCATCTGAAAGCCCCTCAACCGCAATCACTTTTTCACTTGTAATAATTTCAGAGGGCGTGCGTAGTTCAAGCGTCGGGCGGGCGGTAAAATGCCGTACAGCCAAGCTGATATAGATGAACAGCCCCATTAAAGAGAGCGTCACCAAGGTTGCGATGAAAAGTCGGGGTGTAATCAAAATCTTCATTTCTTTGACGGAGTGCTCAGGTTTCAGTTGCGCCTCGCGGGGCACCAAAAGGGCGCGTGTAGAGCGAAACTGCTCGACAATCGAGTCCTTTTTTAAATGTAAAAAAAGGGCATAACGCTCAAGGAACCCCAGCGCATACACATCCGCCGGGAGATGGTCGACATCGTCATTTTCAAATTGTTCGAGATACTGACGGCGGATCAGCGTTTTAAGCTCCACCTCTTCTAGAGAAAGCTTATGAGCCCTGCGGGCGCGGCGCAAACGCTGGCCAACTGTGAGCGCTCGGTGTATTGGCCGGGTAATAAAATCTCTCATCCGCGACCCTCCCTTGTGATTGTATGCATCCTCATCATCCGAATCAATGGAGGCCACAATTAATAACGGGCATGCTCGCGAGCGCGGATATATTTATCGAATTCAATCATCGCAAAAATTAGCCCTCCGGCTACTATCGCGAGTGCGTATCCTCCCAAATCAAGCGGGGTAAAATGAAACAGGTCTCGCAGGGGAGGGACAATGATTGGTAATAATGCGGATAATAACCCGAGGCCGGTCAGATACACGAGTGTTATATTGTCTCGAATAGATGCTCCAATCAGAGAATATTTCAGTGATTTTGTTTCCCAGACCACGACTAATTGCGTAAAGATCAGCGTAAAGAAGGTGAGCGTACGCGCGTACGCAAGGCCTGCGTGGCCGCTGCCCCACCAAAACGCGACTAATGTGACAAGGGTTACGGAGAGTGCGATGAGGCCGAGGCGCGTGATTAAAACCGGCGAGAGAAGCGCTGCATGCTTGGGTAGAGGCGGATATTGCAATACGTCCCGATGCTTTGATTCAAACGCCAGCGCCGACCCGGCAAGCCCATCGCTAATGACGTTCACCCAGAGGATGTGCAGGGGTAAAAGCGGAGTAGGGCCGCCGCCCAAGAGCACGCTTACGATGATCGCTACCTCAGCGAGATTAGTGCCGATCTGGAACAGCACGGTACGACGCACATTCCGAAAAACGGTTCTTCCCTCTTCAATCGCGGCAACGATCTGATCAAAACGATCTGAGGTGAGGATGATGTCTGCCGCTTCCCGCGCCGTATCTGTCCCGTTGCGACCCATTGCGATTCCGACGTCAGCGCGCGCCAATGCCGGCGCGTCGTTTGAACCGTCGCCCGTCATTGCGATCACCGCGCCATTCTCTTGCAAGGTTTGCACAATCAATAGTTTCGTTTTCGGATCGACACGAGCGAAAACCGTTCCGTGTAGAATTTCTTGTTTCGTAAGGTGCGGGTTATCAACCAGTGAAACGACTTTATCTGTGGCCCCCACAATTCCGGCGCGCTCGGCAATCAAGCGCGCGGTGGTTGGGTCGTCTCCGGTAAGCATTAATGTTTTGACCCCCGCGCGTTGTGCCTTGTGCAGAACCTCCACTACTCCTGGTCGAAGTGAATCTTCGATTGCTACGATTCCCAAAAATATCAGATCGTTTACCTGAGCGGGCAGAATCCGGGAATTACTCGTAGGGCGCATAGCGAGGGCAATCAGGCGTAACCCGCGCGCTTGGGCGCGGATTTCCTCTAGCAATTGCCGGCGTGCTTTCAAAGAGAAGCGAGCGGCACGCGTGCCGCGCATAATGTAAGGGGTTCGGTGTAGAATCCGCTCCGGCGCACCACGCAGGTGCAGCTCGCGCGCTCCGGGTTCAAATTCAACGATTGTCGCCGCAAATGCGCGTTTGGGGTTGAACGGCAAGTGATCAACGACCCGACTGCGCAGTGTAAGCCCTCCTTTTTTAGCCAAAACAAAGAGCGCTGCTTCAGTTGGATCCCCTAAGGGTAAGTATGTCTCGTTTTGCACTTCGATCCCTGCGTGGGGGATACAATGGATCGTTCTGAGGAGTTTTTTCAAAACACGATTTGATTGAGGGGTAATTTTTTCTTTACCCGCAAAAAATTCCCCTTTGGGAATGTACCCTTCGCCGGTAACGGCGAACACATCTCTCCCGATGAAGATTCGTGTCGCCAGCATTGCGTTTTCAGTGAGCGTCCCCGTTTTATCAAGCGCTATATGAGTAATTGTACCAGCCGTCTCAACTGAGATTAGTCTTCGCACCAATACCCCTCGCCGGCTCATAACTCGTACCCCATGAATGAGCGTGATAGTCAAAAGAGCCGGCAAACCCTCGGGGATGGCTGCCACTGCTAATGCTGCGACCAGCACAAGAGTGTCAACAACCGGGCGAGCTTGCACCAATGAAATAAGCCCCACTCCCGCAACAATCAGCGCGATCGAAAGCAGAATAACGCGCGCAATTTGTCTTACCTGAGCTGTGAGAGGGCTTTCTTCGCGTTTAATCGCTGCAAGCGTTGTCGTGATTTCACCCAGCTTGCTTGCGCACCCCACGGCTATAACAAGCGCCTCGCCCGCGCCAGAACGGATAACTGTCCCCGCAAAAATCATATTTGCCCGTTCGGCAAACATTGTCCGAGCAGCTAACTCAAGCGTATTTTTATGGATTGGTTCAGCCTCACCCGTCAGCAAAGACTCGTCCGCCAGTAGATCATTAGCCACAACAATGCGCGCATCAGCGGGCACGCGCATCCCTTCTTCAAGTCGAATCCGATCCCCGACTACGAGCTCAAAAGTGGCAATTTTCTGCCATTGGTTCTCGCGCAACGTTGTCACCTCGGCCGGAATCAGACGTTTCAGTGTTTGCGCTGTTTTTTCAGCACGCGCCTCTTGGATAAACCCGATAAAACCATTAATAAAAATGACTGCGCCGACAATCCACCCCTCTAATACATCGCCCGCGGCGGCTGAAACCAAAACCGCGACCAGCAAGACCACCGTGAAAGGCGTGAGAAACTGCGCAATCAGGCGTTCAAGCCAGCGCCAAGAAGAACGCACCTCGCATTGATTCAGCCCATCGCGCGTGCGCCGCGCGCGTACAAGCTCGCTGGAAAGCCCATGCTCAGTGACCTTCAGCAATGCTTCAACCCGCTTCACAGACAGGGCGTGCCAATGGGGACCGTTACTCTTTGAAATCATCGGCGTTGGACGAGGAAGATGGGCCGTCAAACTGACCCTGACCGCCCACCAACACATCTCGGGCCCGAGCACCATCTGCCGGACCAATCGCACCTTCTTGCTCTAAAAGATCCAGCAACCGGGCCGCGCGGGCGTACCCGATCCGAAGACGACGTTGCAAGAGCGATGCCGACGCTTTGCCAGCTTGGATCACAAGTTGTTTTGCCTCATCAAACAGATCGTCATCAATCAATGCGTTACCTACCGCACGCTGGGAACTGGGACGGAAACTGGTGATTGATTCATCGTAGTGGGCGCTCCCTTGCTCTCGCAGAAATTCGGCGATCCGCTGAATTTCCTTATCCAGAATTAAAACGCCCTGAATTCGTTTTGGCTTGCCGAACTCACTGGAGACGAACAGCATATCCCCGTGTCCGAGCAGTTTATCCGCCCCTGAAAGGTCAAGTACAGTTCGAGAATCAACCTGTGAAGCAACCGCGAATGCGATTCTGGTGGTAATATTGGCCTTGATTAAACCCGTAATCACATCCACGGATGGGCGCTGGGTTGCCAAAATAAGATGAATACCGGTTGCCCGCGCCATCTGCGCCAATCGTACGACCGCCGCTTCGACATCGTTGGCGGCCTGCGCCATGAGATCTGCTAGTTCATCAATAATGATGACGATATACGGCATTTTTTCATTCGAATGCAGATTGAAATCCTCGATGTTGCGCTTCCCTGCTTGCGAGAATGCTTCAAAACGCCGGTCCATTTCCGATACAGCCCAGCGCAAGGCCGAAATTGTTTTATCAACTTGGGTAATGACCGGGGCCAAGAGGTGTGGAATCCCATTGTAGTGAATTAACTCCACCCGTTTCGGGTCCACAAGGATCAAACGTAAAGTGGTCGGGGAATGTTGATACAAAAGAGTAACAATCATCGCGTTAATCGCAACGCTTTTCCCACTCCCGGTAGCACCCGCAATCAGCAAGTGGGGCATTTTATCAAGGTCGGTAATAAACGGCGCACCCGCCACATCCCGACCAATCGCAAGGGTTAGCTTACCGGAAGGTTGTTTGAACGCTTTCGATTCTAATACCTCGCGCAACGTGACCGTCGCAACGGTTTTGTTCGGGACTTCAATCCCAACCGCTGCTTTTCCGGGAATCGGCGCCTCGATTCGAAGCGGATGGGCGGCCAACGAAAGCGAAAGGTCGTTCACCCGCGCCGTAATTTGGTTCAGGCGTACGCCTTCGTCGGGCTTCAAAGTATATTGGGCGACAGTCGGACCGATGTTCACATCGCCCATCGCCACAGTAATTCCAAAATCTTTGAGGGTCTTGGAGATAATCTCGACGTTGCGTGCGACGTTGCCGGCATTCGGTTTTGAACTTGAAAGCTCAAGTAGGTCTAAAGCCGGAAAATTCCAATCTGGATTTGCAGCAACTGTTGTCGCCGGTAGTGTTGCGGGTCCGCGCGCTTGCTTACGGCCAAGCGCTCCTCCAATTGTTTCAAATACCATTGCCTTGGGTTCACCCCCTCGGTTTGAAAACGGCCGGCGCCAAAATGCAAGAACTCCCAAAAGCGACTGGATTGAGGTGTTAAACAAGAAGCCGATCGCTAAAACAATCATCAGGGTTAAGGTTATATATGCGGCAACATTGCCGATACTGCGCTCAAAGATCGAAAAAATACCCGCTCCGATTGTGCCCCCATACGGGTTCATTAAAGCAGGGAGGATACACGCAAGAATGACAACCGGGATGCTGCGGCGCGCGGTAAGTTCCAACCGATTAAGAAATAATCCTACTCCCACTGCGATTAAAATCAGCGGCAGTAGAAATCGTACTGACCCAAACAGAACAGCAAATACTTGTACAAGCAAGGTCCCCACTGATCCGGCAACGTCAAAGAGCCCTAACAAGAGCAGCAACCCGAGCAAAAAAGTCGCCGCGGCAGCAACTTCCCGAAGCATATCGGGGTTAGCGGCCGGGTGTGAAGATATTTTTTTCTTGCGCGCCATAATCTCTTTCTTCAGTATAGCGCCTTATTGTGACGGCGCGGCGACCACAACTACACCAGGAAAGCGGATTGCAGAACGCAACCGACCTTCTTGAGATTCAGTCGCAAGCGGTGTGCACTCATTTGCTTGACACAACAGCAAGGTTGCCTGAGGGGACCACTCTCCCTGAACCTGATATGTCAGGACCAAGGGGGCATAGAGGATCGGTTCCGTCAGCACAATCTCAACAGCAGGGATAGGAAGTAATGTATATCCTTCGTGCGATACATGCGCAGCGGGATACGTTAGTTTAAGATCAAGACGATTGGAAACAAATGTGGAGTATGCGGGAACTTCAAGACGTACCGGACCGGCTTCCCGCACCTGGGCAAACGCACTGAGTTCAGGCGCGAGTGTGGATTTAAGTTCCGTATTTTCAATGATAAGGGAGGTGTCAGACGCAATCGAAGCGCCTAAAACTGTTCCGCCAACTTTGGGAGACTGAAAAGACCACACCGCTCCCATCAAAACGGCCATTCCAAACATTCCGCCTGTCACGTATCGTGTTACTTTAGCAAGCGTGGCGTGCATAACCCTCCTTCTCTACCGTATCAGGGACCGCGAGTAAGGGCTACTAGAGCCCATCTTGTACCTATATCTGATAAAACTGCATCGGGTCTCTTTTGGCTGCAAAATCCTCTGCGCTCGTCACGATAGTGGCCACTAGCACTCCTCGCGCTAACGAATTTTTCGCCTAAAAGATCCTTCGATTTGTTTCTAGAAACAGTTACAAGATAGGTTCTAGATTTCGATTACGACCGGAATTACCATTGGGCGGCGTTGGGTTTTGGTAAACAAGAATTCCCCAAGCTCATCGCGCATGTCACTTTTCAAAAGCGCCCAGTTTGCCTGAGAAGTTCCTACGGGCTTGTGCTTTTGCACAAGCGCCTTCACTTTATTGCGCGTTTCTTGAATCAAATCTTCAGCGGCACGCATATATACGAACCCGCGCGAAATAATGTCCGGGCTGGTCACGAGCGTACCGTTGCGGTGATCAATCGTCATAATCACCACGAACACGCCCTCTTTGGCCATGGCTTGCCGATCGCGCAAGACAATGTTGCCCACATCTCCGACTCCCAAGCCGTCCACGAGAACATAACTCGAAGGTACTTTCTCATCGGAGATCCGTCCTTTTTCTTTTGTGAACTCAAACACCGTCCCGTCTTCGCCCACGAACGTATGTTCTTCCGGAATCCCGACTTGCTGGGCTAATCGGGCGTGGTGCACAAGATGGCGATACTGGCCATGAATCGGGATAAAGTAATCCGGGCGCACCGCCGCCGTCACTAACATGAGGTCTTCGCGCTTGGCATGCCCGGAAGAGTGAATCCCAGCTGATTCCCCCCCGTAGAGCACTTCTGCGCCTTGGCGGAAGAGATTATCAATGGTCGTATTAATCGCTTCTTCATTTCCAGGAATCGCCGAAGAAGACATTACTACTGTGTCTCCCTTTTTGATTTTGATTTGACGGTGCTCGCCGTTTGCCATCCGCGCTAAAGCCGAAAACTCCTCACCTTGGCTTCCGGTACATAAAATGGCGACTTCTTCGTCTTTGTAATGTGCAATCCGGCGAATATCGGCGCAGAGCCCTTCCGGGATTCGCAAATATCCGAGCTTCATCGTGATATTGATCATCTTATCCAGCGACCGGCCGGAGATGAACAATTTCCGCCGGTTACGATGGGCAGCGTCAACGACACCTTGAACACGATCAAGGTTGGAAGCAAACGAAGTCGTGATAATCCGTCCGTGGGCGCGCCGGAAGATAGTTGAAATTGATTCCGCGACCACTTTTTCAGAAATGCTGGCACCCTTGACTTCGGCATTCGTTGATTCGAGCAACAGACAACGGATACCTTCTTTCCCTAATCCCCCTAATTTGGCCATGAGGTCGGCTGTACCAACTGCCGGGTCAAAACGGAAGTCGGTGATATGCAAAAAACGCCCGACCGGGGTGTCAATCACCAGTCCGACTTCGTCCGGGATCGTATGCGCAAACGGTATAAATCTGATCGTAAACACACCCAGCGTTAAAACATCCTGCGGGTTCACCAGCCGTACATCAGGCTTAATTTCATGTTCCGAACACTTGGCTTCAATCAACGATTTCGTCAGTTTGGTGGCATACATCGGAACAGGCAAACGCGGAATAATAAATGGCACGGACCCAATGTGATCTTCGTGTCCATGCGTAAACACGAACCCGCGGATCTTTTCTTTTTTATCCAGAAGGTAGCTGATGTCAGGAATGATATAGTCAATCCCCAGCATGGCGGATGTCGGGAACATAATGCCGGCATCGATCAGGATAATGTCGTCCTCGTACTCATAGATCATCATGTTTTTCCCGATTTCGCCCAAACCGCCTAAGGGAATGACGCGCAGGGTACCTTTGCGTTCCTGAGGAACACGGGCACTCGCAGGTGCAGGAATGTAGCCATTAAAAACACGGGTGCCGCGGACTGCTTCTCGGGAGGTACGCGGGCTACGGTAACGTTCGCGTCCTCTGTGCTGAATACTCGGACTGGTTCGCACTGCGGGGTTTTGTCGTGTACGAGAACGCCCGGGCGCAAGCGCAGGAGCACTTGCCGGGGTTGAAATTGCGGTCATGAAACGATCTCCTTTCTAATTTGAGAGCTTCTAATAATGCACTTATATAGTATTGTCAATCTTCACGCCGTATCACTATCGGTTGGTATCCTCCCGTGCCTTTTTAAGTTCTACGTGAGAGTACGAATAAAAATCGAGTACTCTTACTTTACTAATTTCGTCCCACTTTGTCAAGCCCTATACCCTGCGGGCTGCAGGGCGGGGCGAAAATTCTTTGCGCTCAGATGGGTCTTCGTCAAGACGCATTGTGAGCGAAATCCGACCGCGTGCTTCGTCAACATCTTGAACTCTCACTTGCACTTTCTCCCCCACCCGAAGCGTATCGGAAACCTTGTTGATCCGCTGCTTGGAAATTTGGGAAATATGCACCATGCCATCTTTATTAGGAGTCAACTGAACAATCGCGCCAATTTCTTTGCCGCTTAAACGGTCGGTCTGAATTGCGGCAACTGTACCTGTATAGACTTGACCCACCTCAATCCCGGCTGTAATCGAACGAATCTCATTGATGGCCGCGTCCGCCGCTTTCGCGTCCGCGGAGGACACCATAACCGTCCCATCAGGCTCGATGTCAATCGCCAGTACCTCTTTGCCGCCGTGCGCGTCAATAATGCCATTAATCACTTTTCCACCGGGCCCGATCAACTCTCCGATTTTCTTCGGATCAATCTTGACCGTGTAGATTCGAGGAGCGTAGTGGGAAAGCTCGGGACGCGGTTTTTCAAGCACGGATTTAAAAAATTCTAAAATCTTTTCTCGGGCATCCTTGGCACGAGCCAGAGATACTTCAATAACTTTAGTACTAATTCCACGCACTTTCATGTCGAGTTGGACCGCGGTAATACCTACCTTGGTGCCGGCAACTTTGAAATCCATGTCTCCGGCAAAATCCTCGATTCCTTGAATGTCAGTCAGGAGTTGATAGTCGTTTTCAACACCTTGTACGGCATACGGGTCTTTGCTGATAAGGCCAATCGCAATTCCGGCAACCGGGGCGCTAATTGGGACGCCCGCATCCATCAACGCCAACGTTGAGCCGCATGTTGCTGCCATAGAACTTGAGCCGTTCGAAGAAAGCACCTCGGTGACAAGCCGAATTGTATAGGGAAACTGATCTATCTGCGGTAAGACAGGGAGTAGAGCTCGCTCGGCCAAAGCCCCGTGACCAATTTCTCGGCGAGAGGCACCCCGAACCGGCTTCACCTCGCCCACGGAAAAAGGCGGGAAGTTGTAATGGTGCATATAGCGCTTAGTGCCCTCTTCTTCCATTGTGTCAATAAACTGCTTATCTCCAGGAGAACCTAACGTGGCAATCGTTAATGCCTGCGTTTGCCCACGGCTGAAAAGCCCGGAACCATGCGTGCGTGGTAAGACCCCCACCTCGGCTGAGAGCGGACGAATCTCATCGAGCGCGCGGCCGTCTGGACGAAATCCATCCGTAAGGATTGCGTCCCGAACTTCTTTTTCTAGAATCGCATTAAAAACCGCTTTGAGATCAATTTGCTTGTAATTACCTTCAAAATTCGTCAAAACTTCTTTTTCAAAGGCGCCAATCATCTCTTGGCGGCGCAGCTTATCTGCTTCGCGCGCAACCGGGCCAAGTTTTTCACCAAGATATTTTTTAACTTCCAAATGGAGCGTTTCATCCGGAGTTACCTGAACCGAGTCAGGAGAATCCTTCGCAAGCGTCTTTTGCGCTTCGATCAGGGGCTTAAATTCCTTTTGCGCGGCTTCAATTGCCGCCAGAAACGTTGCTTCTGGCACTTCATGCCCTCCGGCCTCTAGCATTAAAACTTTATCCCCAGTTCCGGCAACGACAAGATCTAAAGTTGCTTCTTTTAATTGCGCCGCGGTGGGGTTGATCACAATTTTTCCATCGCACACTCCCACCCGCGCTGCCGCAATCGGAGCGATGAACGGCGCGTGAGAAAGCGCTAATGCGGCGGAGGCGGCAATAATGGAAACAACATCGGGGTTGTGATCCTCGTCGTAGGAAAGAACCGTCACAATCACCTGCACGTCATTGCGGTAATCCTTGGGGAACATCGGGCGGATCGGACGGTCTATGAGGCGCGCGGTGAGAACCGCATTTTCGCTCGGACGACCTTCGCGTTTGATGAACCGCGAGCCGGAAATTTTTCCGGCGGCGTACAAACGCTCCTCGTAATCAACCAGTAACGGGAAAAAATCAACGCCTTCACGGGGAACATCCCCGACAACCGCTGTCGCCAAGACGACCGTATCGCCATAAGTGACGGTTACCGAACCATTCGCAAGTAGTGCAAGACGGCCAGTCTCAAAACGCAGCTTCCCTGCTCCAAACGGCACGCTCAGTTCGTGCACAGAGTTTTCTTTTGTTGTTTTAGTCACGCAGTTCCTTTCTCGAGGAGGCGTGTAAGGTGAGGGTTGGGCCTCTCGTGAAAGAGAGGCTCACTCCCCACATTACTCGCCCCACTCGCTCTATTTGCGAAGGCCAAGATCCTTCACCAGCTTCTCATAGCGCTCAAGTTTTTCCTTCTTAAGATAATTCAGCAGGCGTCGGCGTTTCCCAACCATCATCAAAAGCCCGCGGCGCGAATCAGAATCCTTGGCATGCGAACGCAGGTGCAAGACAAGCTCATTGATGCGGTTGGTTAAGAGCGCGACTTGCACTTCGCTGGAGCCGGTATCTTCTTTATGAATGCGGTATTTGCGCACTAAATCGGCGCGTTTGGGGGTTGATGATTTCGGCATAATGTCTTGTTTATCTTACCCGTGATTGTAGTTTCTGGCAAGTCTCAACCTTCTATTACCTCAGTGGTCTCGGTTATTTTTGTCTTTAAATACTCTCGGATGCGAGGGAGGATTTGATCTTTATGATGGGACCTGAGCGTAGCACCCTCGATTGAAAATGCTGCCGCGTGCTCGTGCCCGCCTCCTCCAAACAACCGGGCGATCTCCGCTACATTCACGGTTTTCTCAATCGAGCGCAGACTCCCATGCAATCCGGCTGAACGCTCGGTCAAAAGTAACGCAAATTCCTGCCCCGGCGCGCTTTTCAACAGTTCGTCGATCACGCCTGAAGACTCGGATTCTTGTGCCCCGGCATCCGTATAATCCGAGGCGGTGAGCGTTGACCACACGAATCGCTCTGGCTCCTCGTGAATCGCGCTCAATACTTTCCCCCACAACTTCAACGTTGAAAGCTTTTTGGTTTTGTAAATCGATCGCACAATTTCGCCGTGACGCGCTCCACCGGCAACCATTTGGGCCGCAACCGTCAGAGCCTTGGGAGTCGTATTCGTATTCTGAAAACTTCCGGTATCCGTTGTAATACCGGTTAAAAGCGCGGTGGCAATGTCTTCGTCAAATAAGGATTTCTCTCGGCCCAATGATTCAATCAGCGACACAAGAATTTCGGCTGTGGAAGTCGCGGTCAAATCCACCCAATTAACCTTGCCGAAATATTCGTTGCCTGAATGGTGATCAATATTGACGACCGGGGTTTGATAAAAAAGATCAGTATTTTCGTCGTACAGCATCCCCAACCGGTCAAGATCCGGGGAGTCAAGTACAAAAATGAGGTCAAATTTGAAACTACCCTCTTGAAAAGACACGTTCTGAGGACCAAATGTCCCTTCGGAAGGCGTGACAATGATGTTTACCCTTTGCTCGGAGGCGACTGACTTATATCCCAATTTCTCAACTTTGGCATGGCTGGTATCCAGTGAAATGATGAAATCCTTGCCTTGCGTAATCGCGCTCTCAAGCGCGCTAATCTGCGGGAGAAAGGTAAAAACTTCCGGAATCGGATCCGCGACAACGGTTTGGATATCTTTCCCCAATTTCTTTAAGACCATCATGAGTGCCAACGTGCTTCCGAGCGCGTCTCCATCGGGATTGGAATGCGTCACAATTAAAATTCGCGCGGCAGTGCGCACTAATTCGGTTGTTTGCTGTTTCGGGGTTAATTCCATCGTGAAGAAATTACTGTACACAGGTATCATCGGCTTGTCAACCGTGTGTAATGTTTGTAACGCAGAGCGTCGCACAAGGATGATCCCCAATATCCTAATTCAATCGGGATTTCACAGGGGTTGACAACACGGGAGCCAAAACTGCATTTTAGCCTTTTGTATTTGGTAAATTTTATCGAGAGAATTATTAAGCGGTACCAAAAAAAGTTGTCAAGCACCTTACTCTCGAGTACGATGATATTGAAAGGAATTGTATGCCTCGACTTGCCTCACAGAAGAAAGCTTTACGCAGCGCAAGAGCGCGTCGGACACGTAATCTTATAACCTTGAGTGCTCTGCGAAAAACTCTGAAGCGCCCGACCGAAAAAACGATCAATGCGATCTATAAAGCAGTGGACAAAGCGGCAAAAAAAGGCCTTCTGACTGCTGCTAGAGCCGCTCGGATAAAATCGCGCGGGGCAAAAAGTGTCGGGGCAACTCCCTCGAGCACTGCTCACACACCCACAAAGAAAAAAGCAGCGCCCAGAAAAAAATTGAAGAAGTAGTTACGCTAAAGGAGGGTTATGGCAGTGCGCACACTTCGCTCCGAACGGTTCATTCTGTTCGTAAGTTACAGTTTCGAACTCGCCCGAAACGCCCTTTTCTTAGTGGCAATCGGGATCATCCTGCACACATTTGTGGGGACGCTTGTGATTATTGAAGGAAGCTCAATGGAACCAAATCTTCATTCCGGACAAAGCGTTTTTGTCTCAAAAATCGGCTACTTTATGGGAGAGCCGCAGCGCGGGGATGTAGTAGTGATGAAGTTTCCGGGCGATCCGTTTCATAAGAAATACATTAAACGGATCATTGGATTACCCGGTGAACACATCACAATGCGCGACGGAAGCGTCTTCATTAACGACGAACGCCTTAGTGAGGCCTATCTTCCGGCCGGCACGACGACAACCTCAATTAAGCATCAAGAGTTCCAGATCGGATCAGATGAATATGTCGCACTCGGGGACAACCGCGCGCTTTCCAACGACTCTCGCATCTGGGGAATATTACCCCGCCAATTCATTATTGGCCGTGCTGCATTCTCGCTGTGGCCGGCATCAACGCTTGGCGCCATTAAGCACACCAGTTATTAGCCCTACTGCACGATCGGTTCTTTAATCTCGGCAAACATTTCCGATATCGAGTGCACGATCGGGAACATTGCCGCGATGAAATTCTCCAGCGAGACCAAGTCCTGCGTGCTGTTAAACCAGTCCGGAGGGCGAAACGTAAGGTGCAAAAAGCGTTGGGCCCATTCGCCTTCAATCCCAAAAGCAATCGCGTACGGCAAGTAGCGTACGAACAATTCCGGGGCGTCCGCGGAATACGCAATCGGGGTTTCGTCTGTGAGGAAATTCCGAAATGCCAACCAGGTTTCCGTAGCGGCCTTCCCGGCTGGAGTATGGATGTTCATTAATCCGGAAATGCCAATCACCAGCGTCGAAGCAATCAGTGTGGCAATCCAAAAAAGAAGTGGGTATTTCGGATCTGGAATCAAAATCCCCAAAAGTAAACCTGCTACTGCGGTAAAAAAGAGTAAAAGGCCGGCTATGCGAAAACGCACATGCACGCGAGATGGATTTTCTTCAAAATACCCGAGGTTTGTCGCTTCTTGGTAAATTTCCCAGTACACTTGCGCGATTCGGCGGGAAAAAACATGCCGTCCCACGCGAACATTAATCATCTGTTTGGAGGCGCGAAACTCTTGGGGGTTAAATAACTTACTTAAAAGTATTTTCTCATAATGCCGCAAATCAGTTGACATACCTACCGCAGGTCCGGCTAAACGATGGGTTTGATCAATAGTGAGGTGGCTAATGCTCACCACACCGGATGCCGGGGGTAGGGGCATTACATCTGCACTCCCGGGGAGCGGAAGTTCGCTTAAAGCCCGTACCGGTCCTTCCAATACAAAATTTTTTCGCCTGGCAAACACAAAGTCGTTTCCACGTCGCGTTATGTATAAAAAACCACGATTTGCCAAATCGACAAGTGTCGCGGCGATTTCACGCGCTCCCACTTTTCCGTCAATCACTGCACCGGAAATCGCGGGGGCAAGCGCAAACGGAGGAGTAAGCACGGTGCGGTTGGAATGCAGTACTCGGTTGCTTTTCCACTGCCGCACCAGCGCCACCAACAAAATCAATACCGTCAGTACCAATACTCCCACCGAGGCGAAAATCCAACTTGAGGCAGAAGCAAACAAGATCCGCTGCAGAAGCGGAAGCGTGACAATGCCCTCGGGCAAGCGGGCAACGATCGTTAGATTTGCCATCGACGAAAGTTCATAGGCCTGATAGATCAACTGATTTGGCGCACTCACGCGGATCGTCGTGTTCCCCACCCCGTGCTCATCCACAATCATCGCTGCCACATCCTGAGGATTTTTGATTTTGAGCGTTTTCGGGAATGTCACGATTGCCTGAACATTCTCGATTGCGAATCCCGGCTCGGAAACAAGCGGCAGGCGCAATTCAACGTTTCCGTCTTGACTTATTAATCGTAAAGCTCGATACGCCCGTACGCCATCAACCAGCACTTGACCATCAGAAGAGACATCCACCGCTAAGCGCGTATGATCGGGAGCAACGAATTGGGCGTTTAAGCCCAGGTCCGCATAACTTGTAGCATTGCGTACCAACACCACAAAAAGCAAAGGCACGGCCAACGCAAAGATTACCCATGCCCTTCTGGCGCCCTGGTGCGCCCCTCTCACACTCAAAAAAAAGTGGCGCGCATAACTCACACTCTTAGCATAGTTCGCCCTTCTATACCTGTCGAGCGTTCAAGCGAAAGCGCTACGTGCGTTAACGCGGCGCGCGGGTCAACTTCGCCGCTTTTAACCCTGAAGTCAACGTCAGCGAGCGTATAAAATAGGGCTTCGATTTCGCCTTCCTTATAGTGTTTGAGGGCGCCCTGCGCACGCAGTCCCACATAAGGATGGATCCCCATCGCTTGCAACATGTGCGTACTCGCGTTCTCTGGACCGGCACTTACCAAAAGCAGCGTGCGGACTGCTCCGACTAATCCGGCCAGAACAGGAATCATTTCCGCTTCCTCTAGGTGCGACAGCGCCCCGAGCATCTGGCGGCTACTGCGGAAAAAAATTGCATCTTGCACTCCGTAGCGGTTAACAAGCGGGGAAGTCTTTAACAATGTTTCCAACAGTGATCGGTTGATTTCGCTTCCTGAGGCATGCGCAAAAAGAAGCGCTTTTTGAATTTCGTTGTAGATCTGCCACCGATCAGTAGGAAACAATTTAATCATTAAATCGAGCGCGTCGTGCGTGATTGTCTCTCCACCATCACGGACGACTTTTTCAACCCATGCGCGCAGCTCTTGAGCTGAAAAATGGCGGGCGACAACAGTATATTTCGGCCGATTCAAACGCCCAAACAACGGGCTCGTGCGGAGTGGTTTGCCGTATTCGACAAACAGCGCGACGGTCGTTTCCGGAATCGCCTCGATCACCGGAATATACCCCGCGTGCCGAGCAAGCGGGGTATCAAGCATTAGGTTCGAGACGATCACCAGCCGATGGCTTGCTAAAAGCGGGGTCGCCCCAGTGGCGGCTACCAGCTTGTTCGCGCTCGTGTGCGTCCCGTCCAGATGCAGGATATTCGTCGTTCCGATTTTTCCCATATAGCGAGTTCGGATGGCACGTAACGCTTCATGCACACCAAACGAATCTTCCCCATAGATCAAATACGTCACAACTTCTCCAGCGCGCCCCAATTCGATCCAGATTTAAGCTCCACCTTTAGAGGCAGCTCGATCTCGTCAATTTCCTCCATGCCCGAGACAATGATCGGGATCGCGGCTTCTGCTTTCCCTTTTTCGATTTCGAAAAGGAGCTCGTCGTGTACCTGCAGAACAATCATATCTGGGATAGACTTTTCAAGCGTAATCATCGCCAGCTTAACGATCTCGGCCGCTGTGCCTTGAATCGGGTGATTCAAAGCCGCGCGCTCAGCCGCCGCCACGAGCATTCGATTACCGCTTTTTAATTCTGGGAAGTAGCGTGTACGGCCGAAAAGTGTCTGGACGCTCCCATGCGCATGTAACTGAGAAAGGGTGTGGTCCATTCCGGCTCGCATTCCGGGAAACGCGCTAAAGTAACGATCAATAAACTCCTGTGCTTGCTCACGGGATGTCTCAAGCTCCTCGGCCAGCGTATACGCGCCTTTGCCGTAAATCAGGCCGAAATTAATTGCTTTTGCCACTCGTCGGTCCACCTTCAGACTGTGCGCGGTCTCGGTATGGATATCGCGCCCTTGCTCAAATGCCTTGAGCATTGCGGTATCTTTCCCCAGATGCGCCGCAATTCTAAGCTCCAACTGGGCGTAGTCGGCCGAAATCAATACGTTGCCTGGTCCTGCGACAAACGCAGTACGAATCCGGGTCCCATCTTCGCCTTTAACTGGAATATTTTGCAGATTCGGCCTGGATGACGAAAGCCGCCCGGTATGCGTATCCTGACGAAAATGAGTGTGGAGTTTACCATCTTCCCCGACTAATTCTGGCAGCGGTAAAAGATAAGTGGATAACAACTTTGCCTTTTCTCTCCATTTCAAGACCAGCTCCACCACAGGGTGCGCAGCGCGCAGTTTGTTGAGTTCGGAGTGCGCCGTGGATGTGCCGGTTTTCGTACGGCGCAGCCCAAATTTGGGAC
>CAYIGD010000015.1:0-17506 GCA_964362865.1 uncultured Candidatus Saccharibacteria bacterium
TGTGGCGTTAAAAACGCTTTTGCGCGGGAGCACGGTGCTCCTTGTAGGTATGAATATTGCTAACTTCGGCAGTTATCTTTTTAATGTACTCGCCGCTAGAGCGCTCGGGCCGGTGGGGTACGGGGAAGTGGTGGCGATGATTACCGTGCTCACGCTCTTGAACGTGCCGATTAACGTCCTCACCACCGTGGTAACACGCTTTGTCGCCAGTGACGCGGCCGAAGCTGAAAAAGGCAGAATCTCGGCCCTCTTGCATTGGTTTGAGAAACGACTCTACCCTTTAGCTGCGCTCGTGGGCGTCGTGTTTGTACTTTTTTCATTTATGATCGCGGACTTTCTGAATATCCGATCGGTGTGGACCGTGATTGGCATCACGGGCGCGGTTTTGGGCGCGTTCGGCTTACCGGTTATACGCGGCGGGCTGCAAGGCGTACAACGTTTCTTCGCTTTATCCGGCTCGTTTTTGGCCGATACCGCGGGGCGTTTAGGCGGGGGCTTGGGCTTAATCGCGGCCGGGTTAGGCGCGACCGGCGGCGTGCTGGGTCTTTCAATCGGCGCGCTGTCTTCGTTTTTTGTCGGGCGATTCTATTTGATGCGCGGCTTGCCGGAGGCGACTCAAAAAAGTTTTAGCGGCAAAGAATTGTTCCGATTCGGCGTACCAAGCTTAATTGGGCTGGGTGCCGTAACGGCTCTTGGTTTTACAGACGTAATATTTGCCAAGCATACGCTCGCGCCGGCAACAGCCGGACTCTACGGCGCGCTTGCGACAATCGGGCATATTCCTTTATATATCGCGATGCCAATTATGGGAGCGCTCCAGCCGATTGCCGCGACGGCTGAGCGTGAAGGCAAAAACTTATTGCCAATTTTCCTAGGCGGATTCGGCTTGACGCTTGCCGCCTCGGGCGTAATCGCGCTCGGCTTCGCGCTCCGGCCCTCTTTTGTAGTGCGGATTCTCTACGGCGAGCCGTTTAGCGCGGCCGCGCCCTATCTCGGGCAGTACGCCCTGGCGATGCTTTTTGTGACGCTCTCAACGATGACCACAATGTACCTTTTGGCCATCAACCGCACACGGTTTGTCTGGCCGCTCCTGGTTATTGCACTCACACAGATAATTCTGTATACTACCAGCGCTCAGGGTTTTGCCCAATTTGTAACGATTTTGACGCTGAGCTCCGCGGCCGCGCTCTTGGTGCAACTGCCGTTTGCGCTGTGGGGAGCGCGCCATACTCAATGAAATTATCCATTATCATTCCTGCCTATAACGAGGGGGTGAACATCCGCACGACCGTGCGCGATGTGGTGCGGACAATGGATCGGCATTTAAACGAATACGAAGTGATCGTGGTAGATGACGGCTCGCAGGACAACACGAGTGCCCAAGCGCGCCGCGTGAAAAGTGAGCGCGTGAAAGTTCTGACGCTCAAACGCAACCATGGCAAAGGCGGAGCGCTCACCTATGGCGTGCGACATGCGAAAGGCGAGCTCGTCACATTCTTGGACGCCGGCGGTGATTTTCACCCAGCTCAAATCGTGCGCCTAACGAAATTAATGGAAGCGCTCGCGGCGGACATCGTGATTGGCAGCAAACGCCACCCGATGAGCAAGGTTAATTACCCGCGGGTGCGGCGGTTGTACAGTTGGATCTATCAAGTGCTCATCCGGATTTTATTCCGCCTTAAGGTGCGCGACACGCAAACCGGACTAAAGGTTTTCAGGCGCCAAGTGTTAGTCAAAGTGTTGCCACGGGTACTAGTGAAGCGCTACGCTTTTGACTTGGAACTATTGGTCGTCGCCAACGCCCTTGGATTTACGAAAATCAGCGAAGGTCCCATCGACATGCGCTATAACTTTCAAACGAGCGGTATCAACCGCAAAGAAATTCGGCATATTCTTGTGGATACCGCCGCGATTTTCTACCGCACGCATATTCTGCGCTACTACACTTCTGCCGCCTTTGACGTTCGCAATAAACACTCACAAAAAAATGGTAAATAAACGCATTCAAAATATTTTAGTCACTGGTGGAGCAGGGTTCATCGGTTCGCATTTGGTGGAAGAGCTGATTGCCTCCAGGCAGAGAGTAACGGTTTTGGATAATTTCTCAAGCGGATCGCGCGATAACCTTGCAGCGCAGCGCAATCTCTCGGTTATTAAAGCCGATATCACGCAAGCATTGCCGAGCGCAGTTGTACGCACGCAATGGGATTTGATCTACAACCTTGCCAGTCCCGCCTCTCCCAAATACTATGGGGCGTATCCCGAGGAAACGCTCTGGGCGGGCGCGCTCGGCGTAAAAAATATCCTCGGCTTGGTGAAAAGCAACACTCGCTTTGTACACACTTCAACTTCAGAGGTATACGGCGATCCCTTAGAGCATCCGCAAAAAGAATCGTACTGGGGGAACGTGAACTCATACGGCCCGCGCAGCTGCTATGACGAGGCAAAACGCTTTGCGGAAGCGCTCATTTATACCACCCGGCGCAAATACAACCTCAACACCGGAATCGTGCGGATTTTCAACACATACGGCCCGCGGATGGACCCGATTGACGGGCGTGTCATCGCCAACTTTATTACTCAAGCGCTCAAAGGAAAGCCGCTCACGATCTACGGCGACGGAACGCAGACGCGTTCGTTTTGCTATGTGGACGACATGGTTCAGGCGCTGATTGCGATGGGAGAATCTCGAGCCGAGGGCCCGATTAACCTTGGCAACCCGGGAGAGTTTACAATGAATGAGCTGGCGGAATTGGTGAAAAAAATTATCAAAAATGTTGCCCCCGAGCGTAGTGTACTTCGAGCACCCTCGGACAGTCGAAAGATAGAAGTAACCTATACAGCGCTTCCTGCGGAGGACCCTCAACAGCGCAAGCCCGACATCACGCGGGCCAAAAAAATCCTGCACTGGAAACCCACGACTACCCTCAAGGACGGGCTTAAAAAAACCGCGCTTTGGTATAAAAATCAAAACGAGCGTAATACAAAAGAACAATACGATAAAATGAAGAATAGAAAACTTCTCGAGGAGGCTCGAAGTACATGAAAGGCGCAATTCTAGCGGGGGGATTAGGGACACGGCTTTATCCGCTCACCTGGGCAACCAATAAACACTTATTGCCTGTCTATGATCGGCCAATGGTGTTCTATCCGATCCAGACGCTCGTTGAAGCCGGCATCACGGAAGTGATTGTTGTCACGGGCGGCCCGCATGCGGGACACTTTTTACGCGTACTCAAAAACGGAAAAGAGTTAGGACTCAAACACTTGGAATTCACGTTTCAAGAAAAAGAGGGGGGGATCGCGGAAGCGCTGGGGCTGTGTGAAGATTTTGCCGCGGGAGACGATATCGCCGTTATTCTGGGTGATAACACCACTGATGCAAGCATCAAACAGGCGGTGGACTTGTTCACTACGGGTGCAAAAGTATTTTTGCGCGAAGTGCCTGACCCGACACGCTTTGGAGTACCGGTCTTTACGAAAAATGATCCGAAAAAAATTGAAAAAATTATTGAAAAACCAAAGAATCCACCCAATAACTTAGCGGTGGTCGGGCTCTACCTCTACGACAAAAACGTGTTCAAAGCAGTCCGTTCGATTAAGCCCTCTTCGCGCGGTGAACTTGAGATTACGGATGTCAACAACTGGTACGCTAAAAAAGGCGAGCTTTCTTGGGAGATGCTGGGCGGATTTTGGTCGGATGCGGGCACGTTCGAAAGTTTATACCGTTCTGGGGCTTACTGGGCGGAAAAATTAGATAAGGGTAAGTAACCTTCCCTACATATACCAATACCAATGCAACAATTACACACACTTGGAGGTTGAAAAATGATTGACGGCATCGTGATGAAAAAACTTGCGCAGTTTCCTGATGACCGGGGGTTTTTTACGGAAATCGCAAAAGAAGGGGAAGAAGCCTGGAAAAACTTTAAGCAGGCTTCCGTAACCGAAACGTACCCAGACGTAATCAAGGCCTTTCATTGGCACAAACGCCAATACGATTTGTGGTACTGCGTCAGCGGGAACATTCAGGCTGTTTTGTACGATCAACGTGAAAAAAGTCCGACTAAAGGACAAACCCAAGTAGTCTACATGGGTGAGCGCGCCCCACTCGCCCTTTTGATTCCACCGGAAGTCATTCATGGATACCGCGTGTTAGGGAGTAAGAGCGCGCGGTTGCTGTACCTTACGACCGAAGCCTACGATCCCAAAAATCCGGATGAAGAACGCTTACCATTTGACGATCCGAAGATTGGATTTGATTGGAAGACAAGCAATCGCTAACGTGAAAGACACGTCCAAAAAACTTCTGGTAACTGGCGGGGCTGGTTTCATCGGCAGTAATTTCATTCACTATTGGCTTCAAAACCATCCCGAAGACTCGATTGTTAATCTTGACTCATTAACCTACGCCGGCAATCTCGAAAATCTGGTGGCGCACCAAGACAACCCGCACTATCAATTCATAAAGGGTTCGGTGACGGATGGGAAGATTGTTGCGGAGGCGATCAAGGGCATTGATTGGGTGGTGCATTTCGCGGCGGAAACGCACGTGGACCGTTCGATTTTAGGCCCGGCGGTTTTTATTGAAACAAACGTTTTAGGCACGCAAGTTCTTTTGAGCGCCGCGGTTAAAGCACAAGTGAAGCGCTTCCACCATATTTCGACGGATGAGGTTTTTGGCGCGCTCGCGCTCGGAGACGGCAACAAATTTGATGAACAAACTCCCTATAACCCGCGCAGCCCGTACTCCGCCTCCAAAGCCGCCTCCGACCATTTAGTACGCGCATATGGGGAGACATTCGGCCTGCCGATTACGATTTCCAACTGCTCTAACAACTATGGCCCGTATCAATTTCCCGAAAAACTGATTCCCTTGACGATCACTAATCTTTTAGAAGGTAAGAAAGTGCCGGTCTACGGCGATGGTTTGTACGTGCGCGACTGGCTTTATGTGCAAGACCACTGCCGTGCGATTGATGCGATTTTACAAAAAGGGAAAGAGGGTGAAACATATTGCGTGGGCGGGATGGCCGAAGACGTTTCGAACTTAGCAATCATCCAGACAATGTTGAACATGCTCAACAAAGACGAATCATCGATCGAATATGTGCAAGATCGCCCCGGACACGACCGCCGGTACGCGATTGATTTTTCAAAAATCGAACGCGAGTTGGGTTGGAAGAGCGCATACGATTTTGAGAGCGGCATCCGAGCAACGATCGACTGGTATAAAAACAATCGGCGTTGGTGGATGCATATCAAAAGCGGGGAATATAAAAATTATTACGCCAAACAGTACGGTAAGCAAAAATCATGAAGGTTCTCATCACGGGCTCGAGAGGGCAGCTCGGGCATCATCTGCAAGAATTATTAAAAGACAAGCACGTGCAGTGCGTTGCCACAGACGTGGATGAATTGGATATCACCGATTTTGGCGCGGTTGAAAAATTTGTTGCAAAACACAAGCCAACGCACATGATCAACGCTGCCGCATACAACGGAGTGGATCAGGCCGAAAAAGAGATCGCTATCGCGTTTGCGATCAACTCCGCCGGGCCGTGGAACTTAGCGCTTGCGGCGCGCAAACATGGATGTGTATTCGTGCATATTTCAACCGATTTTGTTTTTGACGGCACTAAAAAATCTGCGTATGTGGAAACTGATCTTCCCAACCCCCAGAGCGCGTACGCGCGCAGTAAATATGCCGGGGAGCTCCTCGTCCAGAATGCTGCTGGGAAATATTTCATTCTGCGTACGGCATGGTTGTACGGGGATGTTGGCACAAATTTTCCAACCGTAATCATTGAAAGCGCGCGCGCTGGAAGGGCACTGAGTGTGGTCAAGGATCAAATCGGTTGCCCGACGTATGCCAAAGATTTGGCCGAGGCAATTATCGCTCTTGCGCAGACCTCCTCGTACGGCCTCTACCACGGGGTTAACAAAGGCAGTACTTCGTGGTATAGTTTCGCTCGGGCAATCTTGCAAGAGACTGGGCTGGACGCAACCGTTCGTCCGCAAACGACAAAGCAGTATTTGGAGAGCGCGGGTAAAGTTGTCGCCGCCCGGCCGCAGGACAGCGTACTGACCACCCACAAGCTTCAGAAAGAGAGTGGGTACACGTTTCGGCCGTGGCAGGCAGCCCTTCGGGACTGGGCACAAACAAGGATGAAAAATAGAGAATGAAAAATAGAGAATATCCGCAAAGGCAATCCGAGCTAACGGCTCGTTGCGATTGGCGAATGGCTCATCAATGCATATTACGATAATCGGAACAGGATATGTGGGGCTCGTTACCGGGGCCTGTTTTGCCGAACTCGGGAACGACGTTACCTGCGTTGATATTGATAAGCGTAAAATTGATCTCTTAAAAAAGGGTAAATCCCCGATCTACGAACCCGGGATTGAAGAGCTCATTACTCGCAATGCCCTCGCGCGTCGTCTGCACTTTACGACCAACATTGTCAGCGCGGTGAAGCAG
This sequence comes from uncultured Candidatus Saccharibacteria bacterium, assembly GCA_964362865.1. Lineage (GTDB taxonomy): Bacteria > Patescibacteriota > UBA1384 > JAGVHQ01 > JAGVHQ01 > JAGVHQ01. Next base: position 6,482 of record CAYIGD010000015.1, read on the forward strand.
AGCAAGGTGATTTTCATCGCGGTGGGTACGCCTTCCTTAGATGATGGCCGGGCCGATCTAACGCAAGTGGAAGCGGCGGCAAAAGCGATCGGCACAGCACTCGACCACTATGCCGTAATCGTCAATAAGTCCACTGTGCCGATCGGCACGGGCGACTTAGTCGCGAACCGCATCAGCGAGCATTACAAAGGTGAATTCGACGTTGTCTCCAACCCGGAATTCCTACGCGAAGGTTCGGCAATCAATGACTTCATGCAACCCGACCGCATTGTCATCGGCGACGGAAGTGAGCGGGCACGCGCGACAATGAAAGCTTTATACGATCAACTGGACGCCACGCTGTTATTGACGGATATCAAAACCGCGGAGATGATTAAGTACGCTTCGAACGCATTTTTGGCAACTCAAATCTCTTACATCAATTCAATCGCTAAAATCTGCGAAGCGGTGGGAGCGGACGTAACGCTTGTGGCAAACGGGATGCGCTTAGATAAACGTATCGGCCGGCGTGCGTTTTTGGATGCGGGCGTGGGGTACGGGGGATCGTGCTTTCCCAAAGACGTGCGCGCTTTAATCCGGATCGCGCACGAAAACGACGTACATTTTGACATTCTGGATGCCGTCGAGAGCACAAACACGCATCAAAAATTGTCCGTCGTTGTCAAATTAAAAGCGGCGCTCGGCACCCTGCAAGGGAAGCGCATTACGCTCTGGGGCTTGGCATTCAAACCGAAAACTGATGACATCCGTGAAGCCCCGGCCATCACGATCGCGCGCGCATTACACGAATTCGGAGCCCAGATTAAAGCGTTTGACCCGGTAGCGGAAAAAGCGGCGATGGCCCAGCTGCCGTACCTAACCACCGCGCCAGAACCGCTGGAAGCAGTCAAGGGCGCGGACGCACTCGTGGTGGTGACAGAGTGGAGCGAGTTTAGCGCAATTGACCCGGTAAAAATCGCTAAAGCAATGCGCGGAAAAGTGGTCGTGGACGGGCGCAACGCGCTTGACCCTGCCGCGTGCAAAAAGGCAGGTCTCACCTACATCGGCATCGGCCGGACCTAGTCATTATCTATCGACATTCTCCCGACAAACTGCTATACTTCAGGTAGCAGTTTTTTGGTAATCACCGGAAAATTGACAACTCGCAGGAGCGATGATATGGCAGCCCCCTTTGAAATCGCCTTTGAAGGGCGAGTCGCGGTGGATCAGATTGATTTCCAGAAAATACAGGCGCCAGCGCTTCCCAAAGCGCTCCAAGCGGTGGTTGACGAAAGATGGCAGCATGTTCTGCGATGGAACCCCTCTGCCTTCGACGGCCCGAACATCTCTATTCGGGAAATCATCCCTCGGGGAAAAGGCGTGGGGCCGGATAAAACGTATACCCATGCCGGCCTAACTCTCCGGTACTGGCCTACGACCTATAGCGTATTCTGCGGCACGACGGTGCCCGAAGTCAGGCACCTTTATGGAAACTGGGCGGTGCATACCGGCTCCGCAGTCTGCGCGGTAATTCTGTCCGCCGACGGCTACGTGGTCCTCCACTTGCGCGGACGCGACGTGGCCTACCGCCGGCATCTGCACATGCCAGGTGGAATTCTCGCTCACCCGGATCCGGTGAGCGCGATCAAGCAAGAGCTTGAAGAGGAGTTGGGGATCGGCTGCGAAGAGTGCCCGATGCCCACGCTGCTCGGCATCGCCAAGGATCTCACGCCCGGACGGTGGAACCACGAGTTCTGCTTCCTGATCGAGGTCCCGCTTACGTTCTCTGAGATCAACCGACGGCACAAGGGCGCGAGAGACAAAAACGAGGGGGTCCTCATACCGTTGCCGGCAACCAAGGAACACCTCACGGGGATCCTCGAGCTCGGTGGCGAGCTTGCACGCGGCGTGTGGGTACCGACCGGCATGGCCGCGCTGATTCTCTACGGGCGCTCGATGGGCTGGGAGTGGCACTATTCAAAGCTTCTGGGGAGACTCATATGAGTTTTCCGCCCCAAAATGCAGTTTTTGGTGAGAGGCGCGCTCGCGGCGCCTCTTTTTTTATTACAAGGGAAGTATGCTATTGCTAAAAAGGAGATTTTTTGGTATAGTTTGCCTTCGCTTAAACGAGAAAGGAAGGATGAGTGAATCTTTTAGTGATTGGAGGAGCAGGATTTATCGGCGCAAATACAACGGCGGCCTTTTTGGGCAAGGGCCATCGCGTGCGTATTTTTGATAATCTTTCACGCACAGGTACCGAGCTGAACATACAGTGGCTGAAAGACAAATTTGGATCAGACGCGTTCAAAGTTTTTCGGGGCGATATCCGCACCGATTTGGAAATGCTCAAAGAGGCAATGGAAGGTGCCGAAGCGGTGATCCACCTTGCCGCGCAAGTCGCGGTTACAACCTCGGTCGCAAAACCGCGCGAGGATTTTGAGATTAATGCCCTTGGCACGTTGAACGTGCTGGAGGCGGCGCGTTCGATGCAGCCTGCCCCGATTGTGATCTATGCCTCGACCAATAAAGTCTACGGCGGGATGGCAACCGTCGCAGTTGCCCAGCGCAACAACCGCTGGGAATACCGCGATCTGCCCGGCGGCGTACCCGAAACGCACCCCCTTGATTTCCATTCGCCCTATGGCTGCTCTAAAGGCGCGGCTGAGCAGTATGTGCGCGATTACCATCGCATCTACGGCGTGCGCACGGTCGTGATGCGACAATCGTGCATTTACGGAGCGCGTCAGTTCGGCATTGAAGATCAAGGTTGGGTGGCGTGGTTGACGATCGCGGGACTTTTTAACCGCCCGATTACTATTTACGGCGACGGCAAACAAATTCGCGATATCTTGCACGTGGACGATCTCGTACGCGCTTATGAAATGGCGATTGAAAAAATCGACGTTACGGCAGGTAAAATTTACAACATCGGTGGCGGACCGACGAACACTCTTTCGCCTTTGGAATTGATGGCGTGGCTGCAAAATTATTGGGGCAAAACCATCTCGCACACGTTTGGCCCGACCCGACCCGGCGACCAGCCCGTCTACGTTTCTGACGTTACGAAAGCGGCCGCCGAGTTCGGCTGGCAGCCAACGATTCCTGCGGCCCAAGGGCTCGAACAACTTACCGGGTGGGTGCAAAAAAACCGCGATATTTTTCCCCGCCTTGGCCTCGTATAGAGAAATCGCGTGCAAATTCTCATCTACAACTGGAAAGATTTGGCTCACCCTGATGTGGGCGGAGCGGAAATCATTACGTGGGAGCTTGCCCGCCGGATGGTGGCGGACGGGCACCGCGTCACGTGGTTTTGCCGCAGTTTTCGGGGTGCAAAAGCGCGCGAAAAAATAGAGGGGATTCAGCTCGTACGCAAAGGAAATCGTATTTCAACCTATTTTTGGGGCTGGCTTTATTATCGCCGTCTTGGCAAAAAACCGGATGTTGTCGTGGATATGCTCAATACCGTGCTATGGCAGACACCCCTCTTTGCACGGTCGTCAAAGAAGGTCTGTTATGTCAACCAACTTGCAAAAGAGGTTTTTTCGTATGAAGCCCCGCGTCTGCTCGCGCCTGTAGCCCGCTTGGCCGAACGAGTGCAATTTTTATCGTATCGAAAAATACCATTCATCGTGTACTCACCGTCCACGAAAACGGACTTGGTCGGCTTCGGGATTCCGCAGCGAAACATTCATCAATTTCCACTCGGCGTAGACCATAGCCGCTACCAGAAAGCGCGTAAGGCGCGCTATCCATTATTCGTAGCGGTGAATCGCCTGGCAAAAATGAAGCGCACCAATCTCACGATTCAGGCGATGAAAATCGTCGTACAAAAAATGCCGCAGGCGCAGCTCGTAATCATGGGGCATGGGCCGCAGGAGAACGCCCTGCGCGAATTAATCTATTCGTTGAAACTACAAAATCATGTTCAAATCCTTACCAAAGACGTGCTCTTTTTCAAAAAAGCCCCGAAAGATCTAAAAATTGCGCTCATGCAACAGGCGTGGGCGCTCGTGTTGCCTTCGGTTAAGGAAGGGTGGGGGATGGTCATCACCGAAGCGGCCGCCTGCGGTACACCTTCGATTGTCTCAAACGTTACAGGCCTCAAGGATTCAGTCAAAAACAATGTAACAGGCTTGGTGCTCTCCCCCAACCCCACTGCCGCGGAATTGGCGCGCGCGATGAAAAAAATCGCGCTCGACGCTAAAGTGCGCCGGAGGTTATCGCAGGGAGCACGTCAGTGGGCAGACCAACTCGACTGGGAAAAAACATACCGTGGTTTTACGTGGGCGCTCAAGGGTGCGCTTGCCGGAAAACCGGCCGAGGAATTAGCAATTTTTAAAAAGCAATCATGAATACTCTCCCGCGTATCAGTGTTGTGATCCCCACCAAAAATTCGGCTAAAACGCTTGGACAATGCCTGGCGTCTATTCGCGCCCAAGATTACCCTCAACAAAAAATTGAGGTTCTGATTGTTGACGCCGCATCCCAAGATCAAACGCTCTCGCTCGCACGGCGTTACCGGGCAAAAATTTTGGATAATCCGCTTGTAACCGGCGAAGCCGGCAAAGCCGTCGGGGTCAAAGCGGCCGAAGGCGAGCTGATCGCTCTTGTTGATTCAGACAACATTCTGCCCACAAAAGATTGGCTGCGCCAGATGATCGTACCCTTTAGCAATGTTGAGATTTTGGCATCTGAGCCGATTCGCTACACCCGCCGCGCTCAAGACGGCGATTTTACGCGCTATACCGCGATGCTGGGGATGAGCGATCCGTTGGTATTATTTTTAGGCAACTATGACCGGGAGTGTCTTTTAACCGGAAAATGGACTGCAGTGCCCCACCGCGCTACCGATGAGGGTGATTGGCTCGCGATTGAATTTGAACCGCGCTCCCTACCCACAATCGGCGCCAACGGCACACTTGTGCAGGCAGCTCAGCTCAAAAAAATGCTCGGGAAACGGGACTATTTGTTCGACCTTGATCTTATGTACGAGCTTTTATTGAAGAAAAAGTGGAAAATTGCTAAGGTGAAAGTCGGTATCGTGCATGTTTTTTCAGGAGACGCACGCACCTTTGCCCGTAAACAATTACGCCGCGCGCGCGACTACGTGTACTACAGTAGCCTCGGCGTACGCACGTATCCTTGGCATGTACCCACTGCGCGCTTGGTAATCTTTGCACTGGCAACGATTACAACTCTGCCGACCATCTGGCAAGCGCTGCAGGGGTTTGTAAAAAGTAAAGACACGGCTTGGTTTCTGCATCCACTGGCATGTTGGATTACGCTGCTTGCATACGGGTGGGGGCGCATGAGCGCCACGTTCGTCAAAGGCCCGCTTTCGCGCAAAGGCTGGAAACAATAAAACAAGATACGAATTATGAACGACAAACCATTGAAAAAAGCGCTGATTACGGGTATCACGGGGCAAGACGGCTCGTATCTTGCCGAATTGTTGCTGGCTAAAGGCTACGAAGTACACGGCATTATCCGGCGTTCTTCGACGTTTAATACCGAGCGGATTGACCATATCTATCAAGACCCGCACGAGCGAAAATACCGTTTACGCTTGCACTATGGCGACTTGGCGGATGGGAGTATGCTCAACCGTTTGATGCGCATGATCCGCCCTGATGAAATTTACCACCTCGGCGCGCAAAGCCATGTCAAAGTTTCGTTTGAAATCCCCGAATACACAGGAGATGTCACCGGCTTGGGCACTACGCGCATCATTGAAGCAATCCGCGACGCAGGGCTGGATGAAACCCGTTTCTACCAAGCTTCCTCCTCGGAAATGTACGGCAAGGTAGCCGAAACCCCCCAAACGGAAAAAACGCCCTTTTATCCGCGCAGCCCGTACGGGGCTGCCAAGGTATACGCATTCTGGATGGCGGTCAATGCCCGCGAGGCCTATGGCATGCATGCCTCAAACGGCATCCTTTTCAATCATGAAAGTCCACGCCGGGGCGAAACATTTGTCAGCCGCAAGATTACTCGCGGCGTGGCTCGCATTCTTGCCGGTCTGGAAGAAAAACTCTTTTTGGGGAATTTAGACGCGAAACGCGACTGGGGTTACGCACCTGAATATTGCGAGGCAATGTGGCTGATGCTGCAACAACCAAAAGGCGATGATTACGTCATTGCCACCGGTGCAACGCACACCGTGCGGGAGTTTGTCGAAGAAGTATTCGGCCTTGTGGAGCTCGATTGGAAAAAATATGTAGAAATCGACCCGCGCTATTTTCGCCCCACTGAAGTTGATATTCTGCGCGGCGACGCTTCTAAGGCGCTCAAAGTGCTTGGCTGGAAACCGACAACAACGTTTCAAGAACTCGTGCGGATCATGCTCGAGGCCGATCTTGAAAAAGTTGGGTTAGACGCGTCGAAGTTCATGGGCTGGTCTAAAGGAAAGCCACGAAAAAAATAATGATTGATCTTGCGAATAAAAAAATTCTCGTAACCGGAGGGCATGGATTTTTAGGGCACTTTTTACTTCAGGAACTCAAAAAAGCCGGGGCTACCAATCTTGTTACCCCCAGCATTGAAGAAGCGGATTTAACACAACTTGAAGATGTCAAACGGATCGTCAAAGGCGTTGAAATTGTAATCCATCTGGCAGCGAAAGTGGGCGGAATCGGTTACAACCGCGAAAAACCGGGGGAGTTGTTTTACGACAATATCATGATGAGCATCCCTTTAATGGAAGAAGCACGCAAAGCAGGCGTGAAAAAATTTGTCGCGCTTGGCACCATTTGCGCCTATCCAAAATTTACCACCGTCCCATTTAAAGAAGACGACATTTGGAACGGTTACCCCGAGGAAACAAACGCGCCCTACGGCTTAGCAAAAAAAATGCTCTTGGTGCAGGCGCAGGCCTACCGAACCCAGTACGGCTTCAACGCGGTCACGCTGTTCCCGGTCAATTTGTACGGCCCCCGCGATAACTTTGATCAGAAATCCTCGCATGTAATTCCGGCGCTTATTAAAAAAGTATTCCAAGCGCGAGAAGCCCATGCTCCCACGGTGGAAGTATGGGGCACAGGCAAAGCCAGTCGCGAGTTCTTATACGTCGAAGATGCGGCGCTGGGAATCGTGCTCGCTACCCAAAAATACGACAAATCCGATCCGGTCAATCTGGGCTCGGGAATCGAAATAACGATCAAAGATTTGATCGAAACGATCACGCGGTTGATGCAGTATAGAGGCAAGTTAGTGTGGGATAGATCCAAGCCCGACGGCCAGCCGCGGCGAATGCTTGATACGACGCGGGCCACAAAAGAGTTCGGTTTTAAAGCGAAGGTTACTTTTGAAGAAGGACTCAAGAAAACAATCGAGTGGTACGAGCATGAAAGGCAAAGGTAAAAATTAAAAGGAAAAATCAAGGCGAATTTTATTGATTAATTTTGCCTTTTATCTTCACCGGACTAATCATGCATTCTGTAACCTCTCCAAAAAAGTTTTTAGATCGATTAAAGAATTCTAAAGTTCTTGTCGTCACTCATTTTTACGCCACTGGCGGTCAGCCCACCGATTTGTTCGAATGGCTGCAAAAGAGGGCGGGCGAACTTGTGTTTATCGCCCATCCGTTTTCGTACGCCAAAGATACCCGCAGCTGGCTCGAGCACTGGAAAGAGGGAAAGCTCATTCAGAAACGTATTTACAAAACATGGACAGGCAAACCCGAGTTCTCTTTCTGGATCAAAGACGTGCGCCTCACCCGGCAGTGGATTCTCGATTTTCTTCCGCCTCATCCGGAAGCGGCCGGACGCGATTTCGACTTCGCGGTGGCGGCGGACGCGCTCAATGTCTATGCACTTCGCCCGTTTCATCATCGCGGCATCCAAAAACTCATTTTCTACACGATCGATTACGTGCCGCGCCGTTTCAAAAATCCGCTGCTGAATGCCGCCTACCATTGGTTTGATCACAAAGCGGTTGCCACAGTTGACCAAACATGGAACTTGACCAGCCGCATGCAAAAAGCACGAGCCAAACGCGGCATCCCTACCTACACGCAACGCACAACTGCGGGCGGGTTGTTTTTACGCGGCGCGAAACCGCTCAAGAAAAGAAATCTCACTATCGCGTTCATGGGGCATATGCGCGAGGGGCAAGGAGTAGAAGCGCTGCTTAAGGCATTCAGCGCAATTCAAATGAGTGTGCCGGAGGCCAAATTACTGCTCTTAGGAGGCGGTCCATTGGAAGAAAAAATTCGCGCACGGGTCAAAGAATGCGGGCTAGAAAAATCGGTTGAGCTGACCGGGTATGTGCAAGAGCACCAAGAATTAGAGCAGCGCTTGCGCGAATGCGCGCTTGCCGTAGCGCCCTATGACGGTACATCCGATTTCACCTTTTATGCCGATCCGGGTAAACCGAAAGTGTACTTGGCGGCCGGCTTGCCTGTAGTGATCACCCGCATCCCGGAAATCGCAGACCTAATCGAAAAAAATACAGCCGGCATTGCCCTTGATCCAAACGACGATTTAGCCCCTGCAATCATCGCTCTTTTGCAAGACACGAAGCGCCTGGAGCGGATGCAACGCAACGCCTACGCGCTGGCAAAAACCTATGATTGGGACGTCTTGTTCCCCAAAGCGCTCGCTTCACTGCTACGATAAATATGTGATCAGCAACAAACAATCCGTCTTGCTCGGCACTCGCCGAGCAACACACGTGACAAGCAAAAACTACTCACCGATCGTATTGGCGGTAATCGTTGGAGTAGCATATTGCATTATCGGAATCGCAACTCTTAAAGATTACGGCATCAACTGGGACGAACCGGTCCATTTCGCGCGTGGGCAGGCGTACCTCACCTACCTTACGACCGGCACAACGCAGTATGAGAATCTGCCGCCCTATGTGATCCGGGGAATCGTATTTGATGCAGAAGGCAACCGCACGAAAACTGCTCCGCCAGAGCGGGTGACACGCAGCGTGTTCCAAAACCCAACCCAGCCGCCTGCGTATTGGCTTGAGGACGACGTTGGCCATCCGCCCTTGAACGGAATCTTGGCCGCGGCTACCAATCGCCTCTTTTACGGCGTACTCGGATGGCTCGGCGACATTGACGCCTACCATCTGTTTGAAATTTTTGCCGCGAGTATCCTCGTGGGAGTAGTGTTTCTTTTCGGCTACCAGGCCTTCGGGCCGGTCGCGGGCTGGACAAGCGCGCTCGCGCTTGGCACATATCCGCTCTTTTTTTCCGAGTCACATTTCAACATTAAGGATCCCGTAGTCACGCTGCCGATCACGCTCGCGCTCTATTGTGCGTGGCAGGCGGTCTCGTCCAAAAAACCGTGGCTTTGGTGGTTGGTGGGCGGATTTTCCGGGATCGGAATGGCAATTAAGTTCAACGCCTTGTTTATTCCCGCAATTATCGTTTGTTGGCTTGTGGCAAGGGCGGTAAGCAAACGTTCGTTCAAGGCTTTAGGCCGTTTGTACAATCTCCCAACGTTAACCGGCGTGCTCGGGGGGCTCGCGGTTGGGGCAACGTTCTTTTTCGCAAGCTGGCCGTATCTATGGACCGATACCTACGCACGATTAAATAAAATTTTTGAGTTTTACAGCGGAATCGGGAGCGGCACCCAATTTCAAAGCGAGTTTATCAGCGCCAGCGGATGGAACACGTATCCTCTACAGTGGATTCTGAAAACCACGCCGGAAGTGGTCCTGCTGCTTAGCACAATCGGGATTTTCGCCGCAATCGTCTGGGCGATCCAGCGCAAAAGCACGGCGGCACTCTTTCTTATTTGGCTTGCAATCCCGATTGTGCGCGTGAGCATCCCTGGTTCAACAATTTACGGGGGCGTGCGTCAGATCATGGAGTTTCTGCCCGCGCTTGCTCTCTTGACAGGAGTGGGCGCGCACGTGATTGTGCGCGGGATCGCGCGAATCCCGTATTTAGAATACGCGCGGAACCCCTGGGCGGGGGCAGGGTTGGCCACGTTCGCATTTATCCCTGCTGTAGTGAGCTTAATCGCGCTCCATCCCAATCAAAATGTATATTTCAATGTCGCTTCCGGCGGACTCCAAAAAGTCGTAGACGAAAAATTTCCGGCGGCGGGTAACACATACGGCAACGTATTTTTACAGGGAGTGGAGTGGCTGAACGTTCATGCCGAACCCAACTCCCAACTGGCCTTGCCGGTTTCCACTGCCTCAAGCCTACCGGTTGAACGGCTGCGGGACGACATTCAAATCAACGACGTGCATTTTTCCGGCGCGCTGCGCCTTGACGAATACGTCATGGAACTCGCTTATGTCGGCTTCCCGCCCCAAAAAACGTATGCCGTCGAATACCTCGAAAACCTCACGCCCGTACATACCGTCACTGTCGACGGCGTCCCGCTTTTAAAAATTTGGAAAAACGATCAAACGCATGTGCCAATCGGACAAATCCGCTTGACGCCCTTACAACTCAGTAAAGTCGCGTTCGATACTTATGTCGTGGACCTGCCAGCCCCACGGCGGGTGTGGAGCATTAAGATCTCAGGGGGTGAGCTATGCACAGGCACAATCGCGGGGCACTTCAGTGTGAAAGATACGAATGGTGTTGAACGGCGTCTCACGGAGAACACTCCAACCGCGCAATTATTTATGGATGAAAACCGCAACCCGCGCGAACTCTTTTTCCGTTTCGCGGGTAACGAAGCGCAACAAATTACCTATGTAATTGACGATTTCAAAGACTGCCCGTTCATACCTCCCACGACGGCCGTCTTGGAAGTAGGAGACTAGTACTTCAATGTTTTCGCCGGGAAACGATCTGGGCGATCCGGAAATTACGAGCGCGTTCGGGTGTGGAGTGCTGCACGATCAGCTCGGCAATTAAACCGCTCATTAAAACCTGCACGCCCACGATCACCAAAAGTACTCCTAAAAATAGTAACGGATAGCGGAACTGAATCGAGCCGGTCGCAATCCTGAGGTAGGCGATATAGCCGCTAATCGCGATTCCCGGCAAGAGAAACAACAGACTTAAGCGGCCGAAATAATGCCCGGGCCGACGGCCATAACTGGTTAAGAAGATCACGGTCAATAAATCAA
>CAYIGD010000016.1:0-11971 GCA_964362865.1 uncultured Candidatus Saccharibacteria bacterium
ACCAATTAGTCGCCGAGCGAAGCGAGGCGAACCCCTCTTGCTTGCAATTTCCTACATGGTACCGGGTACGGGAGTCGAACCCGTGATCTCCAGGATGAGAACCTGGTGTCCTAGACCACTAGACGAACCCGGCTTATACTAAAAATCATAAGCTTCCGTCATCAGGATAATCGGAGTTAAGTCTCCGGCGACTTACACGAATTTGGCTCCGAGACCTGGACTCGAACCAGGATTGCCAGGGCCAGAACCTGGTGGCCTACCATTAGCCGATCTCGGAATCTGAACGGATTTTACCTTTTTTCCCCCTCTTTTTCAAGCAACGGGGAGATTATAAGGTTTCGTAGAGCTCGAGGGTTTGAGACACCATGTGCTCGACCGTAAACATCGCTTGAATCCGATCGTATCCGGCGCTGCCATAGCGGGTGCGCAGGGCGGCATCTGAAGCCAGATGGTCAAGGGCGTCAAAAAGCATTCGCGGATTGCGCGGTTCTACTAAAGTACCTGTCACACGATCGCCCACAACCTCCAGTGTCGCACCTACGTTGGTGGCCACCACCGGCAAACCCGCACCCATCGCGTCCATGAGCGCCTGCCCAAACGAATCATACCGATGCGGGTGCGCGTAGATATCCCAATGCTGAAGAATTGATGAGAGATCCAAAATAAAATCGCTAAAATCGATATGCTTGGTTAATTTTCGCCGCTGCACCAGCCGCTCAAGGTCACGAATATCACTGCCACGGCCGACGATATCAAGGTGGATTTTCGGATGGTGTTTGACCAACAAGACCATTGCCTCGATCAGATCTTCGTACCCTCGGCCGTCTTTGATGGTACCCACCGTGCCGATCTGAACCGTAGCGCTCGCATGCTGTTTCGGATGGCGATGCAAGTACGCTCCGTTGTAGATCACGGCCAATTTTTCGGAACGCGTTATCCCCCGATCTAAAAGAAAATGCGCTGTAGCTTGGGAAGTGGCGATTGTTTTGGTTGTAACCGAATCCAAAAAATTCATCGCCATGAGGTCCAAAACACCGCGGATGCTGGAGGCCGAGCGGGTATCGTGCGTCCATTGATACTCAGTGTAGACGAGTTTAAGATTTAACCCGAACGCGCTCAGGCGGACAAGCCACCCGGCGCGCGGGCCGTGTACGTGCAGGATAAACGGCCCGCGCTCCCGCGCTTCGCGACGCAAAAGCGCTTTCAAGGCTTTCACGGTTTGAATCGTACCTAAGTGCATCGGGGCAGGGATATGCGGTATTTTTTCTTCTTCGAGCACTTCCATAATCGGCCCTGAAGGAGCGATCACGCTCGGCGGAAAGGGGGAATTGAGCGTCCCAAGCGCTAAATCAATTACATGGCGTGGCAACCCCGCGAGCGAGCCATCGCCTAAAATGTGCAAAACCCGTTGCCCCACGTGGCGCTGAGTACGTTGTTGGGCGCGCGGTCGGTTTATTTTTTGGGGGCGCTTGGCGCTTGTTTTTGTTTTCCGAGCTGGCGTACTCCCTCCTTTAGGCGTTTAAGAGATTCGGCTTTGCCCAATATCCACAGTAATTCTGCTGGCGAGGGGCTCGCGGATTCTGCCGAAAGCACCACCCTGACCGGCCAAAATACATCGCCATTCTTCAGCGTAGCACGCTTCACCGTTGCGGTAAGTACTTGGTTCAGCGCGTTAACCGATTCCCAATGGGCGGCAGGCGCCGCCGCCAGCGCTGAGTGTGCCTCAACAAGACCCTGAAGCGCATCCGCGTGCGTGCTTTTTGCAAAGACAAGCGGGGCGGCTGCAAGGTTCGGAGTTTTGAAAAAATAATGCCCAAAGCGTGTGAAATCGGCAAGGGTGACCATCCGCTCCTTGACCACGTGCACAATCCGCACGAGTTTGGCGCGGTCGGAGTGGGGCAGTTGTGTATGGTTTTGCAGAACTTCCAGCAAGGCTTCATCCGAGCGCTTGCGTAGATAATGGGCGTTGAAAAAGTCCAAGCGCGTTTGGTCAAAAACCGAAGGCGAACCGCCGACATGCTCGATCTCAAACGCCTTTTCCAGCTCGGCTAAAGTGAAGAATTCCTGTTCGCTGCCCTCGCCCGGGTTCCACCCCAATAAGGCGACGTAGTTGATGAGCGCTTCGCTCAGATAGCCTTGATCACGAAAATCATGCGTGATCGAAACCGGGTCGCGGCGCTTGCTCATCTTCGTGCGGTCAGCGTTAAAAATGAGGGGTATGTGGGCATACACGGGCACACGATATTCCAGCGCATCCTGGATGAGAATATGTTTAGGGGTGTTGGTCAGGTGATCCTCGCCCCGGATTACATGTGAAATTTGCATGTGCTCGTCATCCACCACGACCCCAAAATGGTACGTTGGATGGCCGTCGGACTTGAGGATCACGAAATCCTGAATCTCTTTCAGAGCAAACTCCATTGGGCCGCGTACTAAATCGTTAAAAAGAACTGCGCTGCGCTTTTCGAAGTGCTCAGGGATTTTAAACCAAATCGCGCCTTCTTTCTCGTACGCATGGCCTTTTTTAATCAACCCTTCCACCACCTTTTGATACACATCTAAGCGTTTGGATTGGTGCACGATCTGCTCATCCCACTCCAGGCCAAGCCAGCGTAAACTATCGAGAATATCTTTTTCGTGCTCGCTCGTGGAACGGGCGCGGTCGGTATCTTCGATCCGCAGCAAAAACTTCCCGCCGTGGTTGCGGGCATACAGATAATTAAACAAAGCCGTGCGCGCCGTGCCGATATGCAGCGGTCCTGTGGGCGAGGGGGCAATTCTTACGCGTACGCTCATATTTTTTATCCTACCCTATCTAATAACGGATACATTCCTTTGAGAAGCTCCGCAGGCGCGCTCAGCTTGGTTCGAAAAGGAATTGTATCCGTTTTTACTCACCTTCGACTGCATTTTGAATATATTCAATTTCGTGCGTCCCGTCGGATCGCGCAAGAATTGCGACAACATCAATGCGAATCGGCTGATTGGGAAAACGTTGGCTTAACTCTCGCGCAAGAGTGCGCAATTTGCGCTGTTTTAAAAAATGCACCATTTCCTGCGGGGTGCCTTTTTCAAAAGACGTCTTTGTTTTTACTTCGGCAATCACGAGTGTGGTGCCTTCTTGGGCGAGGATGTCGATTTCGCCTGTTTTAAGCCTTAGATTTCGCGCTCGAATCTTGAGACCCCTCTTTTTGAGATACCGGCTCGCCAGATTTTCCCCCTGGTTCCCCAGAGGGGTCGTTGGTTCCTTTTTCATCGGCCTCCTTGGCATCCTGCGTTGCATGCGCGCTATGCGCTTTTTGGAATTTCTCTTCGAGTTCGGCTTCTTTTTCTTGTTCAAGTTCAACTTTTTCTTCAGCCGCCTTGACCTGGACTTCTTGAATTTTTTCAAGTTCTTTTTCGGCTTCCGGCTCTTCCCATACTGTGCTTTCACGCTTTTCCTTAGTAAAACGGGCGGCCTTGCCGAAACGCGTGCGCATATAGTTTAGTTTAGCGCGCCGTACTTGTGCGGATTTCACGCGCTCCACCTTCAGAATATATGGGGCGTGCAACGGGAACGTACGCTCCACCCCGATCGTGCCGACTCCCACGCGGCGCACGGTATAGTTACCGTCTAAACCGCGCCCGGCTCTAACTGAGATCACAAGACCTTCAAATATCTGGATCCGCTCTTTTGCGCCTTCAACAATCCGTTGGTGGATACGCACGGTATCACCCGAGCGCAAAACAGGCGGGTTTTTCTTGAGATACGATTTTGTTGCTTGAGCGATGAGATTCATTATCCCTCACAGTTTAACGGATTTGCTTCTGTTGAGCAAGTCCGCGATGGGTAATGGAGGTGAAGGAGAACTATTCTTTTTCCGCGGTTTTCTCAATTGAAACGAGGCGCTGATTAGTTGTCGCTTGATGCACTGTGTGGATTTTCTTCGAGTCAAAACGTACAATCCCAGCTGCGCGTGCATACAGGGTGTCATCCACCCCTTTACCGACATTCTCGCCAGGGTGGTACTTGGTTCCGCGTTGACGAACTAAAACCGCTCCGGCTTTGGCAAATTGCCCGCCAAAAATCTTCACTCCCAAACGTTTGGAAGCAGAATCGCGGCCAAGTTTCGAGGTTCCTTTTGCTTTTGTATGGGCCATAGACTCCTTTGGGGAATGATGAATTGTGAGTGATGAATGATCAGAGTCAACAATACCAATCAAAAACCACAGTCACTAATCATTATGTATACCATATAATCTTGTCCGATTCAAATAGCTGCGCTACGGTAAAAAATGGAGGGAGGGGATACCTCTTTTTTATGTCTTTTAATCCGCGCTTTGTACAATTGCATGTCCATAGCCATTACTCCCTGCTCGACGGGCTGGGTAAGATTCCCGATTTGGTACAGAGGGCCAAAACGCTTGGGATGCAAACGCTTGCCCTCACTGATCACGGCGTGCTATATGGAGCGATCGAGTTCTATCAAACCTGCCTTGAAGCAGGGATTAAACCAATTATCGGGATCGAGGCCTATATTGCGCCGCGCCAGATGAATGAGCGCGAGCCGCGCATAGATTCCCATGCAAGCCACCTGATCCTGCTGGCCAAAAATCAAGCCGGGTATAAAAACCTTATTCAACTGACAACTGCCGCCCATTTGCGCGGTTTTTATTACAAACCGCGCGTGGACCGCGACTTTCTCGCCCACCACGCTGAAGGGTTAATCGCGCTCTCGGCCTGCATTAACGGCGTCATCGGTAAGCACTTGCGCTTTGGAACTCGCCAAGCAGCGCTCAAGGAAATCGCCTTAATGCAATCAATCTTCGGAAAAGATAACTTTTACCTCGAAATCCAACCGCACTTTAATTTTGCGGACCAGGTTAAAATCAACAAGCAACTGCTCGAGCTTGCGAGGGAGACTGGCGCGAGCGTGGTGGCGACAAACGATATCCACTATATCCTGCCCGAAGACAAGGATGCCCACGAAGTGCTGCTGGCAGTGCAGCAAGGCAAAGACGTAGACGATCAAGAACGTTTAAGCATGCAGGAAGTGCACCTCTCGATGTTCTCACCGGAGGAAATGGTCAATCTGTTCGCGGATGTGCCCGAGGCGATCGAGAATACGGCTCGAATCGCCGACCAATGCAACCTCACACTGAAACTGGGCGAGACGATCATCCCCCACTTTAATGTGCCTGAGGGCCAGACCCTCATGAGTTATTTGCGGGCCCAATGCGATCAGGGTTTAGCGCTGCGCTACCCGGAAAAAGTCCCCGAGGCAGTGCATGAGCGGCTCGAATATGAGCTGGGAGTAATCAAAAACGCCGGATTCCCGGGATACTTTCTGATTGTGGCCGATCTGGTAAACGCCGCGCGGGAGCGGGGAATTTCTACCAACACGCGAGGTTCGGCAGCCGGAAGTTTAGTTGCGTACCTAACCGGCATTACCGAGATTGACCCGTTCCGCTACAAATTAGTGTTTGAGCGATTCTTAAACCCTGACCGGATTTCTCCTCCGGATGTGGATTTAGATATTGCTGATACGCGCCGGGGGGAAATGATTGAATATTTAGTGCAAAAATACGGCGCTGACCACGTTGCTCAAATTATAACCTTTGGAACAATGGCTGCCCGGGGCGCGATACGCGATACCGGCCGTGCGCTCGGGATGGCGTATTTGGACGTAGACCGGATCGCCAAGCTTGTGCCGTTTGGCTTAACCCTTGAACAAGCACTGCAGGAGTCTGGTGAGTTGGCGCTGGTCTACAAGGCCGAATCCGAAACCAAGCGCCTCTTGGACATGGCCCGCCGGCTCGAAGGCGTGGCGCGGCATGCTTCGACGCACGCCGCCGGAATCGTGGTTTCCAAAGAACCGCTCACCGAATACGTTCCGCTCCAACATGCCGCGCGCGCCGATCAGACGATCACCACCCAATATGAAATGAACGCGGTGGAAGCGATTGGCCTGCTTAAACTCGATCTTCTCGGGCTTGCAAACCTTACGATTTTGCAAAACGCCTTACGCATTATCCGCAAAACAAAGGGGGACGAGATCGATTTTGGACACTTGAATCTCAACGATAAGAAAACGTTTCAATTGCTGGCGCGGGGCGAGACGATCGGGGTATTTCAGTTTGCCTCCGACGGGATGCAACGCTATCTCAAAGAACTCAAGCCAAACGTGATCGACGACCTCATCGCAATGGTCGCCCTGTACCGCCCCGGCCCGATGGAGCTGATCCCCCAGTACATTGCGCGCAAACACGGTCGGGAATCGATTTCGTATCTGGTCCCGGAATTAAAACCAATCCTTCAAGATACCTACGGGATTGCAGTCTACCAGGAGCAAGTGCTGCAAATCGCGCGCGACATTGCCGGTTTCACGATGGGAGAAGCCGACATTTTACGCAAAGCTGTCGGTAAAAAAATCAAATCGCTGCTTTTAAAGCAGCAGAAAAAGTTTGTTGATAAAGCGGTTGCGCGTAAAGTTAATCAAAAAATCGCAGAAAAGCTCTTTGAGTTTATCGAGCCATTTGCCCGCTACGGCTTCAACCGCGCCCACGCCACCAGCTATGCCTTGGTTGCCTACCAAACTGCGTACCTCAAGGCGCACTATCCGGTCGAGTTCATGGCCGCACTTTTGACAAGCGACCGCGATAACATCGATAAAATATCGGTCGCAATTGAAGAAGCAAAGCGCCTCGGGATAATGGTGAAGACCCCGGCCATCAACGAAAGCTTTGAGGATTTTGGGGTGGTGAGCTCGAAGGGTCAAGAGGCTACAGGCCACGGCGCGTATATCCGCTTTGGCTTGTCCGCAATTAAAAACGTGGGCAAAGGCGTAGCCGAAGAAATTGTCGCCGAGCGCACGCAGGGTGGGCCGTATGCATCGCTTGAGGATTTCCTCTTGCGACTTTCCCCGAAAACGGTCAATAAAAAAACCCTTGAAAGCTTAATCCGCTCCGGTGCGCTCGATGGGCTCGGCGAGCGTGGCGCGCTTTTGCATAACCTCGATACAATCCTGTATTTCTCCCACAGCGCCCACCAAAACGGCGTGTCCTCCAGCCAGGAATCGCTTTTCGGGAGCGCGCTTAATCAAACGATTAAGCCCCATCTGAAGCTGGAAGATGCCCCGGCGGCGGAGCAGCGTACACGACTCGCATGGGAAAAAGAATTACTTGGCATTTATCTCTCCGAGCATCCCCTTGAAAGCTATCGCGCTTCGCTCGAGCGCTTGGTGGTCGTACCGATACGGGAGCTGATCCTGCGCCGTGAAGGCGAGGTCGTGAGCATTGCCGGGATTATCACGTCTGTCCAAAAAATCGTCACTCGCTCTAAAGAACCGATGGTGTTTGCTCGGTTTGAAGACCTCAATGCCGCGACCGAAGTAGTGGTCTTTCCCAAAACACTGCGCGCGCAGAGCGATCTCTGGCAGGTGGATACGGTCCTCACGGTTAAAGGCCGTATCTCGCATAAAGACGGCGCGCTTAAAATTATGGCGGAATCCGCCCAGCCGATTAATGAGCATGTTGACTCGCACGACGCGCTCACGCAACAGCCAACTCAGCCGGTAAAGGAAGTGGAAAAAGAAATCGTGCTCGTGCTCACAGAAGGGACGACTCGCGCAATTCTTGAGGAACTCAAAAAGGCCTGCCGCGCGTGCCCGGGACCGGAAAGGGTCGTGCTTGAATTTATGCGCGACGCAGTACTCCGGCGGGTGCGCACGACTGAACATGTCACGCCCAAACCGGCTTTTATCGCCGCACTCGAAAAAATAGGAATCCATATTCAATAAAATTCGCAGTTCGAGTTTCGTGCTTGCTTACGTCTGGTGCGGAACAGCCCACGTTGTCTGGGCCACTTTCATGATCTCTTGATGTAGGTGATACGGATTACCCATATTTGGAATCCGCATTATGTTTTCGGAAGAGGCGGTTTTCACGGTCACGGCCCCGTAATTCAAAAGTGTTTGGAATAAACCTTTCGTCTTAAAACTGACATCTTGAATTCTAGCAATCGGAACCTCGGAAACCGTGCGCGAAAGGAGCCCTCGCTGATCAATCAATAAAATACGGTCGTTCGTTAAAATGATGATCGTGTTCCACCATCCGTACCATACATACAAACCCCAACCCAGCGTGACAGGCAGCGTGCCAAAAATGATCCAGCTTGTGAGCGGACTGGCCTTAAACAGATATGCTGCAATGATGATCACACTGATAATTACCGATACAAAAAGCCCGGTGTGCGCGAGCGCCCAAGGGTGCTGGCGCTTGACAATGATAATTTTCTCGCCTGCTCGCTGCCCGTCAAATACCAACCCTGTGCTTGAATCCTGGTCCATCAAAAAAGTCCTGTGAGCGCCGGGAGCGCGAGTGTAAAAATGACAATGATAGCAAACACGATAATCGCAACTCGTAGACACCCTTTCGTGCTTTTCGTCTGCGTTGAACTGTTATCCACGCTGTTTTCCTTTCTTCCACTCTAGCAAAACAAGCGCGGTGGCGATTGCCACCATCACACCGATAATCATCAAGGCCGCGTGGAATTTGCCAACCGTTGTTGTGACGAGACTCACCGACCCTAACAAGGCCGCGAAACCCCACAAAATGACCAGTACTGCGCGCGCTGAGAATCCGGCGGTTAGCAACCGGTGATGCAAGTGCAGGCGATCGGCGCGGAAAGGCGATGTGCCGTGCAGTATCCGGCGCGCCGATACCCAGACCACATCAAGAATCGGGATTGCTAAAATCAGCGCCACGGTTGCCACTTTCCCTCCTGCAATAAGGGCAAAAACGGCGATCATATAACCGATGAATTGCGAACCGGTATCGCCCAGAAAAACGCGGGCAGGCGGCACGTTAAACGGTAAAAATCCGAAAATCGCGCCCGCTAAAACGGCGGACAAAAGGGCTGTCGCGCTCTGGTTTACTTCCGCCAAACTCGAGAGTACAGCGATAAAAAAGGCGGCTAAGAATCCCACCCCGGCTGCCAGGCCATCCACGCCGTCTAAATAATTGAGTGTATTCGTCACAACTAACACCCACACGACAGTCGCAAGCGGCGCGAAATCCGCGAACTGCAGTGTGGCTCCGAACGGATTGCGGATGTGAAAAATATAGATCCCAAAAAGCGGTACCAGGAGCGCAACCCCCAATTGCAACAGTAATTTAGTGCTTGGTTTGAGAGTAAAACGATCGTCTAAAAACCCTCCCATCGCAATTGCCACTCCGCCTGCGATGACTCCCAACAAATTCTTGTCGAACCCCCCAATTTTTTGATCAACGAAATGCAGCGCCTCGGGGCGAAAAAGAGCGATCAGCGCGAGAGTGCAAAAGAACCCGAGGACAATCGCCCAGCCGCCACCTTTGGGCGTGGGGCGGGCATGGGTGTGCCGCCCGCCTGGCACGGCGAAAACGCGCGCGCGAGTAAGGACGCGCGTCACAATCGGAGTGAGAAGAAAACTGATCCCCCCGGCAACGAACGCCCCCAAAACTGCGAGTGCGTTCATTCAACAGACCGGTCGTATTCGTGCAGTTCAGCTCCAGTAAACCAATGCGCGATTTCGTGGGCTGCTTCCTGGGGAGTTTCCGAGGCGTGGGCAATGTTGAAAATCGAGCGTTTGTCCAAGTTCGCCGCGATCGGCGAATCAACCGAAAAATCGCCCCGAATCGTGCCAACTTCGGCTTGATACGGGAAGGTGTTGCCAACGAGCTTGCGCACCATGTCCACGGCGTGGATCCCTTCCACGATCACTTTGACAATCGGCGCGCTCGACATATACGTAATCAACCATGTACGGACTTCCGTGCCGATCGCAAGCAGGTCCGCGGTGCCCATAGTTTCGGTAACGTCTCGGTTGTATTTTTGAAACGTGGTGGTCGTTTTCTCACCGAGACGGCGCAACCACTCCTCACTGTGCGGATAATGCGCATCCATTTGAGCAGGCGTGGGTGAAATCATCTGCAAAGCAATCACTTTCAAACCGCGCTGCTCAATCCGGCGTAGAACCTCGCCGGTCAAACCCCGACGCACGCCATCGGGTTTAATGAGTAACAACGTTCGTTCTTTTTGCGGATGATGCATATACTCCTTTAAAGAATGATGAATGGCGAATGATGAGTAACGAATGGGAATAAATCAGATTTTAGATTGTCTGTCATGCTTAATTCGTAATTTATCATTATTCTTTTAGCATGGCTGCCTTGATTATTTTTTCTTCTTTTGAAAGCGGACCGACATAACTGAGGTGGAGATTATCGTTTGTGAAAAATGAATTGGCAATTTCCTGTAAGTGGGTGCTTCGGACCGCTTCGATATCCTCAAAAATTTTGTTCGGCATCCTTACTGTACCAAGTAACAACGCTTGTTGTCCCACAAAGCGGGCGATCGCCATTGAATCTTCGAGTTTAAGGGTTGTTTCACCCTTTAAGTTCTCTTTGGCGCGCGTCAGTTCTGGGGCGCGCACTGCCGTTGTTTTGAGTTTGACGAGTTCACGGGCAATCACTGCGAGCGCTTCTTCGGCTTTGGCGGGATTCACCCCGGCGCGCACAGAGAGGTATCCGGTATCGGAAAATTCTTGCGTCCCCGCCCCCACATAATAAGCCAATCCGCGCTTTTCGCGCACTTCCAGAAAAAGACGGGAAGACATCATCTCCCCCAAAAGGTTGGAGAGAACCCACAATGGGTATTTGTGTTGATCGTGATACGAGCAGGTTTTAAAACTGAGCACCAAATGGGCTTGATCCGTCGAGCGCGTCTCGCCCAAAATATGCGGCCCTGCTGTGGGAAATGCGCCGTATAGATACGGGTCAACCTCGCGTGCCGCTTGAGCGGGGAACCGCTCTGTGACAAGTGCGCTCCAGTCGTATTGCAGGGGGTTGCCGGCTACTACAATCACGATGTTTTTGCTCTGGTACCAGCGCTCGTACCACTCTTTCAAATCCTCGATTGTGATCCCGGAAACCGAAGCAGGAGTGCCGATAATCGGACGCGCGAGCGTTGACTGACCGAAAAGAATTTTTTGATTCAGTTCTTGCACGTGCGCTTGAGGCATATCGTGATACATTTTGATTTCTTCAAGCACGACATGCTGCTCCCGCGTCAGTTCCTTTTTCTTAAGCGCTGCTCGCCATACGAGTTCGCTGACGAGCTCAATCGCAAGCGGTGCGTGTTCGGCGGCCGCTCTCACCCAAAACCCAGTGAACTCTTCGCCGGTAAAGGCGTTAAACTCCGCCCCCACCCCGTCCAATTTTTCGGAGAGGATTTTTGTCGAAGGGTATTTGCGCGTGCCCTTAAACACCATGTGCTCCAAGAGATGCGAAATTCCAGCCTGCGGGTCTTGCTCGTTGCGCGAACCGACCCCCACTAAGAATAAAACGCTGACCGCCTGTGTTTCATGAAGCGGAATCGTAAAAAGCCGCAGATGAGGGGCGAGGATGCGTTCTGTGATCGAAAACATTGTTCTTAGTTTAACAGGTATAAAAGAAAAAGTGTATGCTTAGATTGGTGTATGCTTATAAAAAGGAGGCTGATGCTTTCCGTGCAAATCGATAAAATAGTTCCGCTGGAAGAAGCCAAAGAAGACTTCGAAAAAATCGTTGAGACCATTTCTCAAGAAGGCGGCGGAAACAATCTCTACATTATTTTGCGCGACGGCAAGCCCGCGGTCGCAATCGTAAACATTAAATACCTCTCCGACATCACGGGCGACGACATCACCGCGGACGGAAACTTTAGAGACTCGGAAGGGGAAGTAAGCGTCAAGGGAGCGGAGTTTGACCAAGACGGAAATCGCAAACTACATCACGCCGTTGCTAAAAAAGATTCAACCCCCCCGCAGACAGAAGAAGGGGGCATGCGCCAATTCACGGACGAGCTTACAGGCAACGCAAAAAACAAACCCCCCCCCCCCCCCCCCCCCAACCCAGCGTCCGCCCCAAAACCCGCGGGCGCGCCACCCCCAAATGGACCCCAAGCACCGGCGGC
>CAYIGD010000017.1:0-11792 GCA_964362865.1 uncultured Candidatus Saccharibacteria bacterium
ATGCTCCATCGGGACATTACGAAACAAAAGTTACCGCTGTGAGCGCTACGGGACTCACCTGGGACGGCATAACACCAGCCAATGGATTTGATAAGTAAATGCGCGGTATAGTTTAAACAAAACGCCCTTCACTATGGAGGGTGTTTTGTTTATAAACTAATCCTGACTCTGTGCGGTTCCGACTAACTCTCGCATTTGCTGGAGCATCACGGTCGGATATTTGTACACTTCCGCCCAATCCAGCTGTCGAAAATCGTCCCTCAAGGCGAGCGAGCAAGGCGTGGAGGGGGTCTGAGGGAGGAAACGCCTTGCCCGCGAGCCGTTCGCGGAGCCCCGCCGCCTTGCGACGAGGCGGAGCGACTTTCTTTTGTCAGAGATTTCGCATAAAATAGGTTCGAGCGAAGTCATAAAGATACTCTAGAATCTCTAATTGTGGAGTATAATTAATTTAGAAACAATGAGTAAAAAGAAAAAATTCAAAAAATACCACAAGGTCGATCTGTTGCATCAAGTTCTTGCCCAACCGCACGAGTCGTACGGACACGAAGCGGTTGTCGCCCGAATCCCAGCGCGGGCAACGAGTACCTCAGAAATTCCTGCCCATGTTAGCTCATCCCAGCATCACGGCGTAATTCTACCATCCGCGGCTCTCGGAGGCGGATCGCTCGTCCCACCCACTGCGATTGTCTTGGCAGATGTGCGTCGAATCGGATTGATCACCGCCGTAATCGCGCTCCTCTACGTTACCGCCGCGATTGCTCAGCGGAAAACAGCTCTATTCGAAAAAACAGCGGACTTTCTTTTTCGAGCGCTGAATATCAGTTAGGACCTACCTAGTAACTGTTTCCAGAAACGAAGCAGGAAATTATTTGAGCGAAAACACGTACGTGTGAGAAGAGATAGTGGAATCTATCTTGACGAACACTACCGGTTTTGCAGCAGAATGAGGCCTGCTGCAGTTACTAGAGATAGTTACGAGGTGGGTCTCATTCTTGTCGCCGGTATTGCAGCGCTTCGGCCACATGCGCCACATCTACTTCCTCACTACCGGCTAAATCGGCAATTGTGCGCGCCACTTTAAGCGAGCGGTGAAACGCGCGGGCGGAAAGATTCAGCCGTTCCATTGCTTGGCGCAGCAACGTACTCACGTCCGCGCTCAAAGGGATCATCTGTTTCACAGTTTGAGCGTTCATCTGCGAGTTCGTATAGATTTTTTTACCGTGCAAGCGTGTGCGGGCTAAAGAACGTGCCGCTTGGACGCGCACTCGCACAACGTCCGCGGTTTCGGTTTTCACGTTACTCGTGAGTTTTTCAAAGCCGACGGCCGGCACTTCGATATGCAAATCAATGCGGTCTAAAATTGGCCCGGAAATCTTTTTGCGATAGCGGACGATTTCGGCAGCCGAACAGCGACACTCGTGTTTGGGGTCGGAGTAATAACCGCACGGGCAGGGATTCATCGCCGCCACCAGCATAAACGAAGAGGGGAACGAAACCGTCTCATGCGCGCGCGACACGTGCACGACCTCGTCCTCGAGCGGTCCGCGTAACGCTTCCAAAACGCCACGCGGGAATTCCGGCAGTTCATCAAGGAACAATACGCCGCGGTGGGCGAGTGATATTTCCCCGGGCCGTGGCCATGTTCCCCCACCCACAAGCGCCACGGACGATGCGCTGTGGTGCGGGCTGCGAAACGGGCGGACCGGCACTATCCCTTCGCCATCCGGCAATTGCCCAGCCACGGAATATAATTTAGTCACTTCAAAAATTTCGTCTTCGGTCATCTCCGGCAGAATCGCGCGCACGGCGCGCGCCAGCAAAGTCTTCCCGGAACCGGGCGGGCCGGTCAGTAAAATATTGTGCCCGCCGGCCGCGGCGATTTCCAGCGCGCGCTTGGCGTGCTCTTGCCCTTGCACGGCTTCAAAATCTTCTTGCCATTCCGGTGCGACGCTGATTGCATCCAATGAACGTGTCGGCACGGGGTTTGGCAACTTCCCCGCCCGCAGCAATTCGACGAGCTCAGGAAGGGTTGCTGCCGGCAGCACAGAAATTCCTTTCACAAGCGCCGCTTCCGGTCCGTCGGTTGACGGCACAAGGATATTTTTGATCCCCCGCTCCCGCCCCACGAGCGCGTACGGCAAAACGCCAGTGATGTGCCGGATTGTTCCGTCCAAAGCGAGCTCGCCGGCGATCAATGTGTCTTTAAGCACTTCGGCAGGCAGTTGGCCATCGGCCAATAGAATTCCCAGAGCAATCGGCAAGTCAAAAGCCGGCCCTGCTTTGCGCACATCGGCCGGAGCCAAGTTCACCGTCACGCGGCGCTGCGGCAAAGTGAAGCCGGCGTGCTTTAAGGCCGCACGGACACGCTCCTTGGATTCCTCCACCGCCTTGTCCGGCAAGCCCACAATCAACAGCTGCGGCAAGCCCGCTCCCAAATCCACTTCCACGTCCACCAGCATTCCCTCGAGCCCTCGAAATGTGGCGGATTGTACTTTGGCAAACTGCATTGATTTCAGTATACCGTTAAATTATGTTCACTAGAGCGAATAATTTGTAAGGTTTACGCTACAATAATTCTCTATGCTCCAACTTTCAGATCCCGTGACAATCCTGCGGGGAGTCGGGCCGTTGCAGAAAACCCGCCTTGAAAAGTTAGGCGTGGAAACAGTTCAAGATCTCTTAACGTTTTTGCCGCGGCGCTGGGACGATTATTCGCGATCGACACCGATTAAATCCTTGCGCTTAGGCGAAGCCGCAATTGCGCGCGGAGCAGTATCGGAAATTAAACTTGAACATAGTTTTCGCGGCCTGCCGGTTGTGCGCGCCATATTAACCGACGAGAGCGGTTCAATTAGTTTAATGTGGTTTAACCAAGCGTTTTTGGTACCGACTCTTGAGCGCTTGAAAGAAATTACCGTGCTCGGCAAAGCCGCGCGGGAGCGCCAGGCCGGAAAAGTACTGCACGTCCAGCAATATGAACTCCAGCCAAAAATCGTACCGATTTATCCGGAAACCGCGGGCGTTACATCCAAGCAGTTGCGCTATTTCTTAAGTCAGGCCTTACCGATTGCCCATCAACTCACTGACCCTTTGCCTGAAAAAATCCGTGAAAAAGAAGGGTTGATTGAGCGCGAGCGGGCGTGGCGGATTCTGCACGCACCTACCAATCAAGCCGAGCTTGCGGGTGCAAAGCATCGAATCGGATTTGACGAACTTTTGCGGATTACGCTGAACGTCGTGAGCCAAAAACACATTCTTGAGAAAGGGAAAAGCGTCCCAATCCCCTCCGACGTAGCGTTGGTGCGCGATTTCGTGCACGGCTTGCCGTTTACGTTGACCGCCGACCAGAAGCGCGCCGCGTGGCAGATTATGCAAAATCTGGAAAAACCGCATCCGATGAATCGCCTCTTAAACGGCGACGTGGGCAGCGGCAAAACGATTGTGGGCGCGATTGCGATTTTGCAGGTTGCCCGCGCCAAACTCCAAACGGTATGGCTTGCTCCAACGGAAATCTTAGCCGAGCAGCATGCGAAAACGCTTAAAAAATTCATCTCCCCGTTCGGGGTATCGGTCGGTTTACTAAGTGCCCATCACTGTGAAAAAAATGGTTTAGTGTGCGAACGCGAAGAGGTGATGGGCTGTGATGTGGTGGTGGGCACGCACGCCCTCTTGCAGGAAGGCGTACGCTTTAGCCGATTAGGGTTTGTGATTGTGGACGAGCAGCACCGCTTTGGCGTGGAGCAACGCTCGCAATTAAAACGCGGTAGAGCGGACGGGAATATCCCGCATCTTTTGTCGATGACCGCCACGCCGATCCCGCGCTCATTCGCCCTCGCGCTCTATGGCGATTTGGAACTTTCTACAATCGCGCAGATGCCTACCGGTCGCAAACCGGTGAAGACCGAAATCATTTTCGATGCAAAGCGCAAGGAGGCGTATAAAAAAATCGGCGCTGAAATCAAAGGAGGCCGCCAAGCGTACATTATTTGTCCGCTTGTGGAAGAAGCAAACCCAAAGGAATCGCTCTTTGATTACGACTCGGTCAAAGCCGCCAAAGCGGAATACAAGCGCCTTAAGACCGACGTTTTCCCCGACCTTACCGTCGGCCTCGTGCACGGCAAAATGAGCGCCAAAGAGAAAACGTTTGAGATGGAACAATTCCGCGCCGGAATCGCAAGCGTCTTAGTGTCAACGTCCGTAGTGGAAGTGGGCGTGGATGTCGGGAACGTAAGCGTGATTTTAATTGAGGGTGCCGATCGCTTCGGCTTAGCACAACTGCACCAGCTGCGCGGACGAGTCGGGCGGGCCGAACACCAGTCGCACTGTTTGCTGATTCCACATAATCCAACCGGGCGGGGAATGCAACGCTTGGAAATATTCAGCGCCATCACGGATGGGTTTGAATTGGCGGAAAAAGACCTGACCTTGCGCGGCCCGGGGGAGATGTACGGTACGGCCCAATCTGGCTTACCGGATTTGAAGATGGCGTCGCTGACCGATATGCCCTTAATCACCAAGGCACGACGCGTGGCGGAGGAAATCATTACGGATGGGATCGAAAAGTATCCCGACCTTGCCTCACTCGTGGAAACCAACCGCCACGCACACTTAGAATAACGATATTTGTCCCGAGAGCCGCACACGTAATCTCGACGAGTGAGCAAACGCACGGGAAGCGTCGCGCTCCTGAAAAGTGCTCTGAAAGATTATGTGTGCGGCGTGACACTTGACAGTCTGTCCCATTACGTAGATGCTGAATGTGATGACTAACATTTCGGCAACCGCATATCGCTGGTTTCACCATCACTTTCCCGCCGGAAAGTTAGTTTTCTAATGCAATAAGATAAACGCATCACAAAACTGCTTTCCGGTCGCCGGAAAGTTTTTTTTGTACGAAAAAAGGAATATATGCAAAAAATAATCATCTTCGACTTCATGCGAACGCTCTACAACCCCGAGCAAAACAGCTTGGTGGATGGAGCACGAGAGTTGTTAGAAAAACTTTCAGAAAAAGATTTTATTTTATTTTTAATTTCGACCGAAAGCACAGCCCGGGCAGAGTTGATTGAAAAATTGGAGATCACGCAATTTTTTAAAAAACTCATTTTCACCCCCAAAAAAACCTCCGCGGATGTAAAACGCTTACAAAAGCATTATCCGCACGATCCCAAGCAGAGTTTTGTCATCGGCGACCGCGTACGAGGTGAAATCAAAATCGGTAACCTCTGCGGCTACCAAACGATTTGGATTCAAAACGGAAAATTCAAAACCGAAGCTCCGCGCAACGCAACCGAAGTTCCAGATTACATCGTGTTTAATTTACAAGAAATTACCCGACTTATTCGTTAGGGCGCCAGTCTGGTGCGGGGGAATCTTCGCCCGTACCAACCCTGCTGCTCCTAGAGCATCTGAACAACTCGTAAGGAGGATGTCAATGGTCGTTACAGACCAAACCCTGCACGAAAAACTGCTGCAGGTAATGGACGAATCGCAGTTGTGGAAAGGAGACCAGCGTAGAACGCACGGTTTCCTGCTTTCCCCTAACGTGTACGAGGTCAGCCCCGACCATCAAAACCAACTGAATGCGCTCTGCCCGGCGCTCAACGAGTGCCTTGCCGGTTTCGGCCGGTTGGTGGCGATCGCCCAGACCCCGGAGTTTGCCCGCACCGATGCGTACAAACTCATTGACACGGTGGCAAACGCCAGCGCGCCAAATTACTATCGTCGTGCCCAACTCCGCAGGCCGAGCTGCCTACCGGTCGTGTGCAAATGCGACTTTATGGATGACGAGACAGACGGCACGCTCAAGATCGCCGAGATTGACGGGATCAACAAGCACGGTTTCGGCTACGGCGCGCTTGTCAATCGCCTGCGCAACACAATCCTTGGTCGGTACCCGGATAAATGCTATCCAGGGATCGCCCAGGTAATCGCGGACGAGGTAAAACGCCGCCACACAAAGGCGGAGGGAAACGCGGGGATCATCCGACCCTCGCTCCCGAAGATTGGTCTCATGGCCGGTGAGCACGAACGGTTCTACCTGCCAGAGTTCGCGATCTTTGCCGATGAGCTTGCGTGCCACGGAGTCGGCTGCGAGGTTGTTCGCGAAAACGACCTGCGCGTCGTGAATGGCGATGACGGCGATGAGATTGAGGGTCTGCCATCGAGTCTTCTGGTTGATCTGCCTACTTGCGGGTACAATCACGGACTTTCGCAAGCCCTGATGAGTCAGTACATGAAGGGCGAGCTGGATTTCCTCCTTCCGCCCAAATCATACCTCAGCTCTAAGGGCCTGATGGCACTACTGCGAAACGACGAGCACAATGAAGATCTTGAGTGCACCTTGCGCTCCCAGATCCCTGGTGCTGCGCTTGAGCGTGTGCGAAGGAGCATCCCACCGACGTATCTCATTACAAAGCGGAATCTCGACTTTATCCGCAACGATTTGGTTGGCTCCGGCACGTCCTATGTGCTGAAAGCAGTCACCTCGAGCGGTATGAAGGGGACGGTCTTCATGGAAGACCCCGGTTTTGAAACCACGTTGGCAGAACTGACCCAGGGTAGAAATGGGGGTTACATCCTCCAGAAAGAGGTCTCAAATAAGCCAGAGACCTTCAGCTACTTCCAACCCGACGGGGAGCTTCGTAGTGACACATGGTACAAGCGCGTGATCGTGCACTTCGCGCGAGGGTTTGTGGCCGATATGAATATCACGGCCCGGCGTGACAAAAAAGTGCACGGGGCGAAGGACTGTTTGCAATTGGGCGTCAGGTGTCTTCGCACCGGTGGTGTCTACTAATCAAAAAAGCAGGCAGGGAAGAACGAATCGAATTTTGCACTTACGCATTCGTTTTTCCCTTACCTGCAGAACGGATTGTAGGACTTTTTGTACGCAGTGTACAGTGGGCTCCGTAGCGGAGCCCACTTTTTTAATAGAGAGCGGTTTCGAAACGCGTTGTTCTCGCGCTGTCGCCCATTGTGATCCCACCCGAAGCACCGTATTTTCTAAATAGAGATGAATCGTCGTATTATTCAGACTTTTTTGGGAAGCGTATTAATTGGGGCATCGGTTGCTTCAGGCGGTCTTTTTGCGTGGCAAGCGGCCCATGACGCGCCGGCCAAGATCGAGGTTACCGGTTCACAGCCGCTTGATGCAGGGGCGTTATTGGCGGCGATCAATTCATCATCCAGCACAGCGCAAAGTTCCGGAGCGGTTGCCGGAAAAAGTACACAATCACAACGTAAGGCCGCGTCGCCGGCACCCGCGAGTGTGAATATCAACACCGCCACGCAAGCGCAATTGGAAACCCTCCCGGGCATCGGCCCAGTCATTGCCGGCCGGATTATCGAATACCGTACCGCCAATGGTTTATTTCGTTCCGTGAACCAGCTCGAAGCGGTCAAAGGTATCGGACCGAAAACGCTTGAGAAATTACGGCCGTACGTGGCGCTATGATAAAACTCGTTGTCTTTGATTTCTTCGGAACGCTTTTTGACCCGCAGACCCAACTGCTTTACCCGGATGCAATTCCACTTATCGAATGGGTGAAGTCTAAGGGGATAATGGCGGCACTTTTCACCAACTCTGCCGGCTGGGGAATGTTTTTTACTGAGCGCGAAAAAAACCTTTTTGACGACACGTTACTTGCCGAACTCAAAGGCCCCCATGAACTGGATGTGATTTTGAAGCATTGCAAGGTAAAACCCGCCGAGACAGTCGTTGTCGGAGATTCCTACGATCGCGAAATCGCTGTCGGCAAGGCGCTTGGCACCCGTACGATTTGGCTGGGCGGGGAAAGCTCCGACGACCCCCTCCACCCCATCGCCCAAGACCTCCCCGCCGCCCGCTCAATTCTTGAGCAATGGCTGGAAAAAGAGTAGGATAGCCCTGATACTCGCCCTGGTGGTGAAACAGCAGACACGCATGGTTTAGAGCCATGTGCCGTAAGGCGTGGGGGTGCAAATCCCTCCCAGGGCACCATTAATCTAAAACCTCTGAAACACTTCCGGTTTTGGGGTCAACTGTAAGCTCAATGTGCACCGGGTCGGAGGGAAAGTCGCGGATGAGGCCACCGGTTTTTAGCTCATCCAATGTGTTAGGAAACCGACCGTAACGAGCCTTAAATACTTTTGCTTGCTCTTCATAAAACTCAATGATCGCGTAGTGCTCTAGATATTCTTTTGCTCTTTGACGCGTGTATTCATTCGTGGATGATTCGGCCGCAACACGCCAAATCGCGATCGCGGTTTCGCGCTGTCCGGCACGCGCAAAGTTAATTCCCGCTAAAATTTTTGCTGCTGCCGGCGCGTCGGGAGATTGGGCAGCCCGCTCAAACGCCTCCCCAGCTTTTATCAAATCTTTCTTATACCGATACTGGACGTACCCCAAATAATACGGAACCTCCCACGACTGGGGGACTTCTTTTAATCCTTGCTCCCCCAGCGCAATGGCCTCGTCTACAAACCCTTGGTCGGGCAAAATTAATAAGCCGAATGTGTACGGATAAGCGAATTTAGGATCAAGCTGTGTAATCGCGCCAAGCAGCGCGCTCAATTGCCGATACGCTCCGAACGGATCACCGGCCCCGAAATACTGGATTAAGCTCAGCCAATAATAATCGGCGGCAAGATTATTGAAGCCTAGCGCTCCGCTCGCAAGCACAATTTCTGGCAAAACATACGGCTCATTGTATGTGTTAATCCCCGCGCTACGTTTAACGGCGCGCGCGGTATTGATACCGTTGATGTTGATTTGTGAGACGACCGTGAGAGCGAAAATTCCCAGTGCAATGAGCCAAATCACTACTCTGCGAGGCATCAAAACTCCTGGCGCCGGAGGATGTTGGTGGCAATCATGATGAGCACCGTGATATACGCACCTGCATAGACGACCGTCCATATAGATTGCGGTCCGCTGACGGCGACGTCATACACGACTTGATTTTTAATGTTGAACTTTTCCAAATTTGGCAACACATGGGACACCACCGCGATCAATCCTTTTACAAATGGGCCTGCTTGTTCCCCAAAGCGCGTCAAGCTGGTCATCGAGTGTCCGATTAAAAAGAAAGCGAGGGTGTAGAGGGCGCTGGCAACCGGCGCGGTGAAAGTCGAGAACATCAACGCGATTGCTACTAAAAACAGCAACTCCAGGTACGTGAACGCTAAGGCCACAAAAATAAGCGGTGGGAGGCCGGCGTTTTTCGCAAGCAGTACGGCCACGAATACCGCGCTCATCATCACTGTGGTGACAAACAATGTCGCCCCGAGGCCAATAAACTTACCGATAATAAAGGTTGATCGTTCAATCGGCTTGGTCAGCACCGCGTAAATGCTTTTGCGATCGATTTCCTTGGAAACCAAATTCGTGCCCACGCTCAAGATAATCAAAAAGTTGACGATGAAGATTCCGGCCAAG
This sequence comes from uncultured Candidatus Saccharibacteria bacterium, assembly GCA_964362865.1. Lineage (GTDB taxonomy): Bacteria > Patescibacteriota > UBA1384 > JAGVHQ01 > JAGVHQ01 > JAGVHQ01. Next base: position 9,419 of record CAYIGD010000017.1, read on the forward strand.
CCCAAGTCTTTGATTACTTTTACATCCTGATCAAGGGAAATTGAACCCAAAAGTACCGTTGCGCCCATGAGCAGCAGCCCAAAGAATAAAATCGCGTAGAGCAAGCGGTCACGGATAGATTCCCGAAATGTATTCAGCGCAATCGCAATGGCTGCTTTCATAGTTTACCTCGAGTCATTCGAGAGGCTGTCATCTTTTTGCTCCCACTATGCGGATAAAATGCTCTTCCAGCGATTCGCGAGCGCTCAAGAGGCGGCGCAGGGGACCGACTTCCAATAATTTTCCTTTGTGGATGATGCCCACCGAATCACAAAGCTCTTGGACGTCGGAGAGAATATGGGAGTTGAAAAAAATTGTCTTGCCTTCTTTTTTGAGCGCTTGCATCATCCGCTTAAAATCCACTCTTCCTAAAGGATCAAGGCCGTCAAGCGGTTCGTCCAAAAAAATAATATCCGGATCGCCCAAGAGCGCTTGGGCAAAGCCGAGACGCTGATTCATGCCTTTGGAAAATGTGCGGATCTGGCGGTCTGCGACCTCGCGCAAACCGACCATCGCCAATAAAGACTGCGCCCGATCTTTTGCCATTTTGGGGGGGATATTTAATAAAGAAGCCGAAAAGCGCATAAATTCGCCGGCAGTCAAATAACTGTAAAAATAGGGATTCTCGCTCATGAACCCGACGCGAGCGCGCACTGCGCGACTGTGAGCGTGCTGGCCAAAAATCTCAATTGTCCCGCGCGTGGGAAAGGCCAGGCCCACGATCATTTTGATTGTTGTCGTTTTGCCGGCGCCGTTGGGCCCCAAGAATCCAAAAACTTCCCCATCGGCAACCGAAAGCGTGAGGTTGGAAACCACACGGCTACTGCCGCCAAAGTTGGTATACTCTTTAGAGAGGTTGCGAATAGAGAGAGCGATGTGCACAATCGGATTATAACAGGAGAATAGGGGATGGAGAATAGAGGGTGGAGAAATAAAACTCGGAGCAAAGCATGGCGGATTTAGAACAATTGATTACAAAACCGAACCGACGGCGACGACCGCATCCGAAACAGCGGCAAGTTCAGCAAGGCCGCTCACTGAAACGAAAAGTACCGCGACGCATAAAACGCCTGATTCTTAAAATCACTAGCGCTAATGGCTAGTTGCTAATGGCTGTCCTTGTCATTGTCGGAGCGACCGCCGTGGGAAAAACAACCGCGGGTGTGGCGCTTGCCAAGCGTACGCGGGGCGTCATAGTTTCGTGCGACTCGCGGCAGATGTATCGGGAGCTGATTATCGGGGCGGGCAAAGAGGGCGCACTTACCCAACGGGAAATCCGGGGCGTCGGGCTTGTGCCCAGCCGCCGATTAAGCGGCATTGACCAAGTCGGCGTAGATTTATTCAGCATTAAAGATTCGGTGAGCGTCAAACAATTCGTGGATGCCGTGGTGCCGATGATCGAGGGTTTACTCGCTGAGAGATTCACACCGATAATCGTGGGTGGGTCGGGGCTATACGTAGAAGGCGTCTCAGGCCTGCGCGTTTTTGCACGCGCCAAACCGAATCCAAAACGACGCGCTGAACTGGAAGAGTGGTCCACGAAACGCTTGCTTGAACGCCTCGTCACGCTCGCACCCGAACGTGTAGCCTCCATCGACTTCAAAAACCGGCGCCGAATTGTACGCGCAATTGAGATTGCCGAAGCTCATCAAACGCTTGCCGCTCAACCAAGGACCCCGCGCTGGGAAACGAAAATCTTTGGCATCAATCCGCCTCGCGCAAAGCTCTATGAACTCATTGACAAACGTTTAGAGCACCGGTTTGAGGGAATTATTGCCGAAACGCGCGCCTTACTTGCGGAAGGCGTTCCAGCGCAACGTTTGGATGATTTGGGGCTCGAGTACCGCTTCGCGAATCGGATCATCACTCAAAATGAAGATCCTGAAAAAATTAAAGCAGAACTCAAGTTCGCGATTCACGCCTTTGCCCGCCGTCAAATTACCTGGTTTAAGAAACTGCCGGGCGTTACGTGGTTTGAATCAGTTGAAGAGCTTGTCACGCATGCAAAGTGGTAGGGTATACGTATGAACCCTCGCGGTGCGCTTGTTGCCCAACTGGCGATCTTCATCACTGCAACAAGTATTCCAGCAACAGCATTGGCATTAGATGTCGGTGTATAACCCCAACCCGATTACGGCGGAGCAGGGCGGGGGAACCGCGCCGCACCTCAATATTTGGTATCGTAACCGGCCGTGGTTTTTGACATTATTTCCGTTTCAAAAAAACCGTCGAGAGACAAAAAATTTTGCAACACTGAAATTATTCAATTCCCCCACCCCACAACCAACTCCGACTAATGACAGCGGGTCAGCAACGCCTTCACCCACTATTTCGG
>CAYIGD010000018.1:0-11784 GCA_964362865.1 uncultured Candidatus Saccharibacteria bacterium
AGCGCCGATGGTAGTTGGACCGCAAGGTCCTGCGAGAGTAGGCCAGTGCCAACACTAAGGGCAGGAGCTAGTGAGCAGAACGCGCACCTTCGGGTGCTTGTTTTGTTATTTCAAGCACAAAGTCACGCTTGTGCTTAATCGGAATCAATTGAGCGGAAAAACCGTATTTCTTCACTTTTTCTAACGAGATTTCAGCCATTTTTTGGTTAGAGAAGTCTTTCATTGGATATTTTTCCGGCAATTCACTCCGATGCTCTTCTATATATTCCCACAGGAATGCATCAATACTCGCATCTATCCGTATTTTCCCTGTTGGTTTTAGTATTCTTAAATATTCCCTTATGGAATTTTTAGCTTCCTCTACTACAACAGGTACTGAATTTGGTGCTTCTTTGCCGCCTAATGATAATGGGCCAGCATGTGAAACGATGAAATCTTGAGAGTTATTTTCGAGAGGAATCTTGTTTGCGAAAGCTTGGATGAATTGATGATTTTCTGTTGTAATTACATTTGCCGATTGGTCTTTAGCGTCAATGGAAGTTACCCTTGAGCCGTTTGCGGAGGCGAGATTTCCAAACTCAGCTCTGCCACAACCGATGTCTGCGATACTTTTGTCTTTTAGTTCTACAAAAGATTTAAAGCCAAGATTCTCAAGAATAAACTGTGCGCGTTTTCGCATTTCATCGGTCAGCATTTCTTGCGGTGAAGTGCGTTCGGGACCGGGACCTTTTCCAAATTCGCTCATGCCTTGACTGTAACTGAATTTACCTAGAAAATAAAAGTAGCATGGGCACTTCGGGAAGATCAAAAATTCAGACTGCGATTGGGTATGTTGTACTCAGTGGATTTTCGGCCTATGTCGCGTTTTACGCGCAAGGCTTGACCACCAGCGCGGATGCCACCGAGCAACTGACGATGATTGTGCGCCCGATTGTAGTTTTGATGACGATTCTTTCGGTGCTGCTTTTGGGGATAAGCACTTTTCTTTTTATGGCCGCCCGCCGGCAAACACGCGAACCTCATAAATAATCAATGACGTCCGTCTTCGTTGCGTGGGGGGTCCTCACGCTGATCGGCCTCGCAATCTGGCCGTTTTTATTTGCGCTCAAAACCGGATGGCTTGATCGCGGGTGGGCGCTTGCCCGTTTGTTCGCGCTGACGTTGGTGTGGGCCGTGATATGGTTGGGGGCGCATACTCAGATTCTTGCGTTGAGCGCGACAACAACCCTGGCGGTTGGAGGGATTGTCATAGCCGCCGGTACGCTCGCTTGGATCCGTAAGCATGCGGCGTTGAGCGCATTCGCCCGCACGCATTGGAAAACATTTGTCATGAGCGAAGCGGTATTCGCGCTCACCCTCCTTTTGTTTGGCTGGGCGCGCGGGATGCACCCTGACATCTCAGGCACGGAAAAACCGATGGAATATATGCTCCTGCAAAGTATTGCGCTTGACCGCTCCTTGCCCCCCCACGACGCATGGTTTGCAGGAGGGCAGATGGCCTACTACTATGGTGGCTACGTTTGGGTAGTAGCGCTTGGGCATCTGAGCCAGATTAGTCTTGGGACGTTATTCGTCATCACTCCCGCAATTATCGCTGCTTTGGGTGCGCAGCTTGCCTATGCCACAGTGCTTAGCATTGTGAAGAATCCGGTTGCGCCGCTTGTGGCACCCCTGCTAGTTTTCAGTGGTAATCTAGCGGGAATCAAAAACGCTCTTCTGAGTGCGCCACCGATCGATTGGTGGGCGCCTTCACGGGTTTTCGAAGGCGCGATTACCGAGTTTCCGAGCTTTTCCGTGTTGCTCGGGGATGTGCATCCGCACCTGATCGCGATGCCGTTTGTGATCGCGCTTTTGTACCTTGCGCTCTCACCTGTTAATACGGGAGTTTCAATTGTATGGGGACTCTTGGTAGGCGCGCTCACGGTCATTAACCCATGGAGCAGTATCGTGGCCGGGCTGCTTTTAATCGTCTGGCTGATTGCCAAACGTCCGATCACAAAAGTAATGCTTCATCGGTTAGCCGCGGGTACGGGGGTCGCGTTAACGCTGGTCTTAGTCTGGTTTCTGCGTGCGCCACACACGCCGCAGCGCTTTGCCTTGAGCACCGACCATACGCCTCTGCTGGCATACCCGACGATGTTCGGATTGTTTTTTCTGATTGCAGCAACTTCGCTGCTCTATCTGCGTCTAACCCGACAGCGCAATCGAGCTCATACGGTTTTATTCTTGCTAGCTGCAGTGATCGTGATTGTGTTGCCCGAGCTCGTCCACGTTGATGATTTTTTTAGCGGCCAGTCGGAACGAATGAATACCATTTTCAAATTTTGGTTTGATGGCTGGACGGTTATGGCCGTAGCAGCCGCGATTCTAGCCGCCTTGGCTCTGGACGTGATCGCACAAGCGCACAGAGGAAAGGTGATTGCCGGATTGATCCTTGTTATTCTAGTTGTTGCAACGCTTGCTTACCCTGTTCAGACTGCCCGTACGTTTGCGTTTAGGAATCCCCAAAACGGGTTTCAAGGTGAAGCGTGGCTTGCGCGTCAAGACGGGGGAGACTTAACCCGCGCCCTTCTATGGGTGCGCGGAAATCTGACTGAGAATGAGACAATCATCGAACCCGTTGCTCGGCTCTATACACTTGACAACCTATTTTCCACCTATACGGGTCGTTCAACAGTGATCGGCTGGGGGCAGCACGAAGCACTCTGGCGAGGGGATTGGCATGTCGTTCAAGCGCGCGCGAATGAGGTTGAAGCGGCCTACCGTGATCCAACACCGGAGCGCTGGAGGGCGCTGATTGCACAATACGACATCGCGGCGATTGTCGTGTACACTGAAAGACAACGCAATCTCCCCCGAGAGGAGGCGGGTGTTGCCGCCACGCGAGAAACCTTGCATAGTAGTCTTGCGCCGCTCGGCTCTCCCGCATTTGAGAGCGCGACAGTGACTATATTTACGCTAAAGGAGCGTTAGAATCAATTCCACAACCATCTTCATGTAACTGCACCTTCCCAAGTCGGGCTGCAACCTACAAGATGCCTCGTCGGCGTAGTCACCACTGCGCCTCCTCGGCCCCTTGAGGTTTCGCTCCGACTTGAAAACGTTCGTTTCAAGAAGAGATTATGGAACTGACTTTATGACCAAAACTGAGCGAGGAATTTGGTTTGGAATCGGGTTATTTGCGCTCGCCGCGCTCGTCATCCGACTCGTGCATCTTGGTGACAAGCCGCTCCATCATGATGAAAGTCTGCATGCTTTTTACGGCCTTGAGATTTTTCGGGGGCACGGATACGAATACAATCCGATTACGCATGGCCCGCTTTTATTTGCCCTTGTTGCTTTGACGGATTGGCTCGTGGGCGTAAGCGACGCCGGCGTGCGGGTCGGTACGGCGCTTTTTGGATGGGCCTTGGTGGTGATGCCGCTCATGTTGCGTAAAGATTGGGGTGTGCGCGCAAGCTTGATCGCGATGGTACTTTTGGCGCTTTCGCCGAATATGCTGTATGTATCCCGATTCCTGCGCCACGACCCTTTAATGCATGTTTGGACATTTGCGCTTGTAATCGCGCTCTATCGTTATATTCGCGTCCACCGGCCGGCAACGCTTGTATTGATCGGAATTTTGAGCGCGTTTGCCTTTTCAACCTCAGAGACAAGTTATATCACGTTCTTTATGCTTGCCACTTTTCTGTTCGGGGGGGCGCTTTTCGAGACAGTATTTAAGCGCCGTTCCTCTCAGTTGCGCGACACGGTTCGCTCCCTTGGGAAAAACTGGAAAGCGCTTCTGGGGATGTGTGCCATTTTCGCCGGTATGTCCGTTGTGTTTTATTCGATGTTTTTTACGAACTGGGAAGGGGTTAAGACCGCGCTGCCGAATCCATTCGACCCCAACTCGGGGCTTGGGTATTGGCTCGCGCAACACGATGTACGTCGGGGTGGGCAGCCGTGGTATTACTACTTTTTGAGTCTGTCGCTGTATGAATTTATTCCGCTTTTCACAGGGGTGGTGGGCGCAGCGTATCTGGTGTTCAAAAAACGCACGCTTTTAGGAAGCATGCTTGTATGGTGGTTGATCCTATTTCTCGTGATCTATTCCTGGGCCGGGGAAAAATTCCCTTGGCTGGTGACATATCCGCTGATCCCCCTGATCCTCGTAGCAGCGTACGCTCTTAAGGATATTACGATCCGTATCCGAGCGCGCGCCATTATTCCTCTGACAATGGTTGCGGTCGTGTTCTTCTTTTGGGTTTACTCCGCTTTCCGGTTGAGTTTTCAAAATCCGGATAATCCGAAAGAGTTTGCCGTGTACGTCCAAACTACGAAAGATGTTGTGCGAGTCGCCAACCTCATCCGTTCCGACGCTCTCCTGCGCGGGACCGGTATGGTGGACGCGCATGTGGAAGCGGAACTGACATGGCCGTTTGCGTGGTACCTGGCAGGCGTGCCGATCCGCAGCTATGACAAAGAGTTGAGCGCTCCTCCAACAGCCAAGTATGTCCTGGTTTCCCAATCTCGAGAGCCTCAGTGGCAGCCCTACTTAGAAACATATAACAAGGTTGGAGAGCGGTACCAGCTGCGCTCGTGGTGGGTGCCACCGATTGCGCGTGAACGAGCGTATACCCTGCGTGAGTTGACGGATTACTTCTTCGACCGTACGATCTGGGGTAATTCTGAAGGAGCGGTTTTATTCTCGGTGTATGAAAGGAAACAGTGACAACTCCCCCCATGGTTGCGGTAGTGGGGGCAGGGTTCGGGGGCTTGGGGGCGGCGTATAAACTCGCCCGCGCGGGTGTGCGGGTCCATGTGTACGAAGGAAGTTCGCGCGCAGGGGGTTTGGCGGAAGGCGTACATCTTGCAGCTGGCCTCCGTGGGAAAACGGGTACGTTCAATAACGCGTCAATTGAACGGTTCTATCATCACCTGTTTACAACAGACTCTGTTTTTATTGAGACGCTGAAGGAATTGGGGATTGAAAATCGGTTGCGATTTTTCCCATCAACGAATGGTTTTTGGCACAAAGGGCGGATATATGACATATCCCGCCCGGCAGGGCTACTGAAATTTTCTGCGCTTTCGGTGAAAGATCGTATTCGTTTAGGTGCGTTTATCCTCCGAGCGCGTTCACGCAAAGACTGGAGCGCGTTGGATGAGATAAGCGCACGAGAGTGGGTGGTTTCGCGCTCTGGGGAAAATGTCTATCGGGTAATCTGGGAGCCGCTTTTACGTGCCAAGTTTGGCAATCAGGCGGATTCGATTTCAGCTGCCTGGTTATGGAGTAAGATTCGTTTGCGTTCGAGTTCTCGTAAGGGGTGGGGTGGGGAACGGCTTGGGTATATCCACGGTGGTTTTGAGCTTGTCGCACAATCATTAATCCGTGAGATTGAGCGACATAATGGAAGGTTTTTTTGGGGAAGAAGTGTTTCACAGATCCTCCCTCTCTCAAAAGGGCTGCGGCTAGTAACCGCTGGTCGGCGCCAGACCTATGATGCGGTCATCCTCACGATTGCCCCAGAAATCGCTCACCGAGTTGTGCACGGATTTACTGATGCAGAGCAAGAACGCCTGCGCACGATTCACCACCAAGCGAATATTTGTATTGTGCTGACCCTCAAAGAATCAGTCTCACCTGTGTATTGGTTAAGCGTTGGAGACGCAACTTTTCCGTTTGTGGCTGTGATTGAGCATACTCGCCTTATCCCACGCGAGTGGTATGGAGGGAACCATATTATGTATCTTTCACGCTATACAGACCCGAAAGATCACTGGTATACGGCTGAGGACGAAGAAATCTTAACGGAGATTCCTCGGCAGTTGCGCCGGATTTTCCCACGGTTCTCTCCCCATTTCATTGCCCATAGCATGATTTCCCGTGCCCGTTTTGCCCAACCGATTACACCGGTCGGGTATGCGAAGCATATTCCTTCGATTGAGACTTCAATCCCCGGTCTGTATCTTGCTTCAATGGCTCAAATTTATCCGATTGACCGCGGTACCAACTATGCTCTTAAACAGGGCTACGAGACTGCCGAAAAGGTCCGTGAATATCTTGCGCGATGAAATATATTACTGATTTGCATATCCACTCCCCTTACTCTCGGGCAGTGTCGCCCAGGATGACACTGACTAATTTGGCGCAGTGGGCGAATTGGAAAGGGATCGATTTGGTCGGGACAGGGGATTTCGCGCATCCGGACTGGCTCGCTTCCCTGAAACGCGAACTTGAACCGATTGATTCTTCGGAGAGTGGATTTTTCAAGTTGCGTAGCGGTCCCCCTAAGCCGCAGTTTTTGCTGACGACTGAAATCGCTAATATATTTTCCGATAAGGGAAAAGTGCGCCGTAATCATACTGTTTTGATGGCGCCTTCGTTGGAGGCAGTAGATCGGCTGGTCACCCGTCTTTCTCCTTTAGGTCGGCTGGCCTCCGACGGACGCCCGCTGATTGGAATGCCGACAAAAGAACTCGCACGGCTTGCCTTAGAGGCAGATCCAAATTTTATCGTAATTCCCGCTCACGCCTGGACCCCGTGGTTTTCCGTGTTTGGTTCCAAATCAGGCTTTGACACGCTGACGGAATCGTTCGGTGAGTTAACTCCCCACATTCCGGCGATTGAGACCGGGCTTTCATCGGATCCGCCGATGAATTGGCGTCTGAACTTCCTGAAGGGGATCCGGCTTGTTTCGTTTTCGGACGCTCATTCCCTGCCGAATTTGGGGCGGGAAGTGACTGTCGTAGAGCTTGGAAAAGCGGACTTCGCGAGTGTGCGGGACGCTTTTTTTGCCAAAGGCACAAGTTCGATTATCGAAACGATCGAGTTTTTTCCCGAGGAGGGAAAATATCATTTTGACGGGCATGCGGCATGTAAACAGCGTTTGCACCCCCAGCGTACCCGCGAGCTTCAAGGCCGTTGCCCAGTGTGTGGAAAGGCGGTCACCGTGGGCGTGCTTTCGCGCGTTGAGGACTTGGCCGACCGCCCGCTCCAGGGCAGTCCGCCGGAAGGCAAAGCCCCGTTTCGCTACGCGATTCCGTTGGCGGAATTGATCGCGGATGTGAAGGGAGTTGGCAAGCTTTCCAAAACAGTCTTTCGCACCTATCACGATTTGATTCGCGCTCTCGGCCCGGAACTTCCCATTTTGTTAGATGTACCGATCACCCAGATCGGAGAAGTTGCAGGGAGTGACATTGCGCACTCAATCGCGGCCCTGCGCGCCGGAGCGGTTGAAATCGATCCGGGGTACGACGGAATCTACGGCACGATCCACGCCGCGAGCGCACGCGCTCATTCTCAAAAGTCGTTATTCGGTTGAGAGGGGTTGCAGTTTGCCGGGGCCGTTCGGGTCATATCCATTATCGAGTTCTTCGCCATCGGGAAAACCATCCCCATCCGTATCAGCGTTTTTCGGGTCAGTGCCCCAAAATGACTCCTCCCCATCTACTAGTCCGTCGTTGTCAGTATCAACTTCAGAGCTCGCAAACTGCTCGTTATACTGCGCGGTAATCTCATCAATCACTTGCTCAATCGGTTTGACATCAGAAGGAATGTCCACGGTGAGTGGGGTGTCGTAGTTTTTAAAATCATAGGTCATCTTCGCGCTTCCAGGGTAGGACAATGGGTTCCCCCATTCAAGTTTGATCCGATACGGGAGCGAATCGCGTTTTCCAACCCACAATTCACCGGCGGGCATTGAGGGGAAATCCTTCGCTTCCAAGGTAGTCATCTCCTCCTCGGGTAGAATTATGCGTTGAATTTCATTGATGAATGCGACGAACTCTTGCGTGTTGATTGTAAATTTGAAGTGGTAAGCGTTCACCCCGTTCACTTTTTCTGACTTTAAAACCTCGGTTATTGTAAGAAACGGATGCTGGCCGATTGCCACGCCGATTTGCTTAATGTCCTCTTCCGTAATCTCAGGTGACGGTTTTTGGGTAAGCGTTTGCTTGAATTGGTTGAGGTCAAAGCTGAACCATTGATCAGTGTAAGCGTTCAGATCAAATCCGCCAAATTTCGGCAGTTCGCCCAGCATAAAATAAAGTACTGATTCAATCAGGCGCGTTTCAAGTGTAATGGTGGCAGAGCCTAGTGTGGGGATATCGGGGATTGCAAATGTAAAATTGGCGCTCAAACTCGGGTTCTTCTTGTTGGTCATGTTCATAACTCCCGTGATGCGCATTTCTGATTCGATGGTTTCCTGGGGGGTAACCGTTGTCGCTTCGGAGTTTTGCTCAATCTTGAGCGCTCTGCGTGTGGAAGCGCCCAAGACCGCTCGGCGCAGATTCTTTGAACTCAGCTGCGGCGTGGGCAACTGCAACGCATCTTGGGGGATCTCGGTTTCAATTAGTGCGGAGTATTCATACGTTTGGACCTGATAGATCTTTTTAAACATCCGCTCAAGAACCAGTGTGGGAGAGTTGTAGTAACGATATCCCGCGTATGCACCCCCGGCGATCAGCAAAACCGCGAATCCTGCCAGCACCCCGATCCAACGCGCGCGTAAAGGACGGCTCTGACCGGCAGGTGGGGGGGTCTCACTCGGAACGGGATTAGTATGGGTGTAGGTCTGAAGCGCTTCTTCGACTGCCCCGGCATTCCATCCACTTTCAAGCAATGCCCCTCGAATTCGTTCATCTGTGACACCCTGAGCGCGTTGGCGGGTAATGTAGTGTGACAACTCGGGATATAATTGATGTAAGGGTCGCTCCCCATTCATAACTGCAGTATGACTTTTTATATGTTCAAGGCACAATAGATATGCCGGAATTACCGGAAGTGGAAACAACAGTAAGGGGTCTTCGGAAATCAATCTTGAAACACAGGATTACTGATATGTATGTGATCGGCGCTTCACACAAGCTTTTACGCTCGCACTCCCTCCCACCGTTTTTGAAAGTCGCAAGCGGCGCTCGCATTACAGACGTTCGACGGCGCGCCAAAAATGTGATTGTAGATCTTGATAACCGACATTCAGTCTTAATCCACATGCGCATGAGCGGACATCTTTTGGTGACAAGTGACAGCAGGCATATGACAAGGGAGGGTAGGTGGGAGAATGTCCCCAAGAGCGATCCGCTGGCTGACCCCAAAAATCAATTTATACGAATCGTTTTCGAGTTATCGGGTGGGATGCTGCTGGCATTAAGCGATGTACGCAAGTTTGCAACGATTGATCTATTCAAAACCGATGCGCTCGCGCATTATCTGGATGAAAAATACGGCCCTGAACCTTTTGAAAAAACGTTTACATTGGATTGGTTTTCACGGGAACTGAAGCGACGCAACCGGGTCATCAAACCTTTGTTGATGGATCAAGCGTTTATTGCGGGAGTAGGAAATATTTACGCCGACGAATCGCTCTGGAAAGCAAAGATTCATCCGTTGACTCGTTCTGATGCGCTCCCTTCAGAGGATGTCCAAGCGTTGTATGATGCGATCCGCACGGTTTTACGCACAGCTATTGATCTGGGAGGGACCTCGGATGATGACTATCGCAATGTTGCCGGAGAGAAAGGAAAATACGGTTTAAGCCGTATGGCCTACCGGAGGGCAGGAGAAAAATGTGCTCGCTGCAACACGACAATGCAACGCCTGGTTGTCGGGCAACGCGGAACAACAATTTGTCCACAGTGCCAGAAAAAAATATAGTCGTACCTTCCCCTTCCTCCTCGGTTTATGGGCTTGACAAATCGTGTGTTGAGGATTAATACAAGCAGGAAGGGGGGTGGAGAGCGCCCGTATGCGCTTTAACTGTCCAGTTGTGCCTCATCATTATGTTCGGTTCGACCATCGTGGTGTGTTGCCATGGAAGCTATAAGGCTCGTACACAGCTCTTTAAACGTCTATTCAATTAGACAGACAGAGACACTCACGTTGAGTGTCTCTGTCGTTAAAAGCTTCTTGAGAGGAAAGAACCCCAAAAGGTTTCTCTCCTCTCAACGTTCACCTTCGACTACGCTCAGGATCACTACTCTCCTCTCTCCAATGTTGCTCGAGTGCGGAATGAATCCGCGTTTGCGCATTTCTGAGGCGGATCACTACTCTCCCTTCTATATTCTCCCTGCTCTTTAGGGTATTCTAGACTTGTGCAATTACATAAGGTTCAGGCACTTGTTTTGCGTCGGCATAATGTAGGCGAAGCCGACCGCTTGCTTGTAGTGTTTACCGACAATATGGGCAAATGGACGCTGCGCGCCCGCGGAGTGCGCCGACCACTCAGTAGATTCGCCGGGCACGTCGAACCGTTGATGCTCACTAATTTGGTCTTCGTTGAGGGGAAAAGTGGAATCGGCACACTCACGAGCGCCCAAGTTTCCTCGACGTTTGAGGGTATCCGTTCCAGTTTAACGAAAACAACGGTCGCCCTGCATTTGTGCGAAATGGTTGACCGCGTAACCGTAGAACATAACGCCTCGCCCACGTTGTACTCTTTGCTCGTGACAACACTCCAGACGCTTCAGCGCCACAGCGCGCTTTTGAGCGTGAAACCGGCGTTTATCATTAAACTCTTAGCGGCACTCGGGTTTCGACTGGAGTCGAATCAATGCGCGCAGTGCGGTGAACGTCTTGAACGTGACGCCCTTGGATTTTCAGCTGCGGCGGGCGGAATCGTTTCGGGTGAGTGTGCCCGCGGGGCACATCCGTTAACGACCAATGATGTGAAATATATCCGGGCCCTGACATCAATGTCCCTTTTGCACATCCATCGTTTACGGATCCCGGCTACCTTAGTCGTCACAACAACGCGCTTATTGGACGACGCCTTTTCTTATCACACCCAAGCCCAACTAAAATCGAAAGCGTTGTACGAAGCGTTTACACCGCGTTTTGAACGGGTATAAACCAGTGCATACCGAACCGGCATCGTGGGTTGAAATTAACTATCACGCAATTCATCAAGGGACGAAATGAAGATCGGGGTCTTTGATTCCGGCGTCGGGGGACTAACGGTGCTGAAAGAGCTCATGGGCACATGTGCCAACACCCAATTTATCTACGTGGGCGATACGGCGCATGTTCCGTATGGCAACAAAAGCGCGCAGGTCGTCACTGGCTACGCGCGCGCGATTATCCGCTTTTTGGAAACTCAGAAGGTGGACGCAATTGTGATCGCGTGCAATACCGCTTCGGCTCTGGCGTACCCCGCACTTAAAAAAAACGTTCAGACCCTCTTGTTCGAGATGATCGAACCGGCGATTGGCACAGCCGCGACGCTGACAAAAACGAACTGTGTGGGTGTGATCGGCACGCGCGCCACGATTGCATCCGGGGCGTACGCGCTGACCGCCAAGAAGCAGACGCCTCAACTCATAATCACAAGTGTGGCCTGCCCGTTGTTTGTACCGCTTGTGGAGGAGGGCATGCTAAGTCACGCGATTACACGCGCGGTGGCCGAGCTGTATCTTGCGCCCCTCAAGGGCAAAATTGACACCTTAATTTTAGGGTGCACGCATTACCCTTTGCTCGCATCCATTATCTCTCAGGTGCTGGGTAAGGGCGTGCGGTTGGTCAGTTCTGCCCAGGCCGCGGCGCAGGTTGTGCATGCAACACTTGCACGCCCGAAGGTGGAACCGATGCTGAAATCTTCGCATGTCGCATTGTACGCAACAGACGATCCTTCGCGCCTTGCGGAGTTTGCCCGCCGCGCTGTGCGTTTACCGGTCAGGGAAGCGCACCTTCTGCACTTGAGTGGGTTATGATATGGTTCAGACAATGCTAGATGACATCGTAAATCTTGCGAAGCGCCGCGGTTTTGCCTATCCCTCCCAGGAACTCTATGGCGGATTGGGGGC
>CAYIGD010000019.1:0-11645 GCA_964362865.1 uncultured Candidatus Saccharibacteria bacterium
GAGCAGATTTCAACGGAAATTGTCTCGCGCGTTGAACCCACACTGAAACTATTGCCACAACTGCAGGTGACTTGGGCCGCGGGATAATAGTGGGGGTGGATGGATGATTTCATCGTGCTCCTACTGGAGCAATGATACTGTATCCCTTGCTTCAAAGCAACCATTACCATATAGTAAGAAGGACTTTTCTTTGGTAGATGGAGAACATTTAATGGCACAATCAACAGTAAAATCTCTTTTTGAGCTTGGTGCTCACTTCGGGCATAAAAAGCAGCGTTCCAATCCGGCTTCGCGTAAGTACACATTTGGCGTGCGACATGGGGTCTTTATCATTGATCTCGAGAAAACCGCTCGTCTCCTTGAAGAGGCGGAGCAGGCCGTGCAAGCTCTTGCAAAAGAAGGTAAAACAATCCTTTTTGTCGGAACAAAATCTCAGGCGCGAGAAGCGGTCGTAAAGTATGCGAAAGAAATCGGAATGCCGTATGTTGCGAGCAAATGGCTCGGTGGGACGCTCACCAATTTTGAGACCGTGCGTGAAAATCTAAAACGCGTTGAAAGCTTGCGTAAAGAGCAAGAAGACGAGAAATGGGATTCGCTCACAAAGCACGAGCGGAAACGTAAAGTTGACTTATTGAACAAGCTCGAGGCGCGTTTTGCCGGAATCTCCACCCTTTCTCAACTACCTGACGCGCTTTTTGTCGTGGACGCCCAAGAGGAAAAGACCGCGATTGAGGAAGCGCGCAAGCTCGCCCTTACAATTGTGGCGCTCGTGGATACGAATGCCAACCCAGACCTTGTTGATTATCCGATTCCCGCCAATGATGACGCTCCGCGGACAATTGAATTTATTATCTCGCGCATCGCCAGTGCGATTGCCACCGGGATCTCGAAACGACCGAAATTGAAAACAAAAGAAGTAAAGGAGGAGTCCAAGTGACGCTTGAGCTGGTGCGGCGCTTGCGGGGAGAAACTGGGGCGGGCGTAATGGACGTGAAACGCGCATTGGACGAAGCAAAAGGCGACGCAAAGAAAGCACGTGCAGCCCTCGCTCGCCAAGGCGCAACCAGTGCGAAGACTAAGGCGGCTTCCCGCGAGGCGCACGACGGATTGATCGAGGCCTATACGCACAACGGGCGCTTAGGGGTGATCGTGGAAATCAATTGTGAGACCGATTTTGTTGCGCGCACGACCGATTTTAAGGATTTTGTCCACGATATTGCGCTACACATCACTTCAATGGCTCCGGAATCGGTTGAGGAACTCCTTAAACAATCTTTCATCAAAGATGAATCGAAAACCGTACGAGCGCTTTTGGAAGAAATCTCCGCCAAGGTTGGTGAGAAAGTTGAGATCCGGCGCTTCACCCGCTACGCTTTAGGAGAAGGATGAGTTGGGCGCGAGCTTTCGAAGAAAAGATGGAGATTGTGCTCGACCATTTTCAACAGGCCCTCAATCAGATTCGCACTGGGCGGGCACAAACCTCGCTTTTAGACGGAATCAAGGTTTCATATTACGGCGCGCTCACTCCTCTCAATACCATTGCTTCGATAACCGCGGAGGGAAACCAAGTCATGATTCATCCCTTTGACCGAAACGCGTTAGGCGACATTGAACTGGCCGTCCGACAGTCCGGCTTGGATTTGAACCCGGTGAATGACGGGGCCCTCGTGAGGATTGTATTCTCGCCTTTGACCGAAGAACGACGCGGTGAGCTTATCAAGCATGCGCACGATCGAGCCGAAGAAGCGCGGATTGCAATCCGCACGGTTCGAAAACTCGCATGGGAGGAAGTGCAGCAACAGGAAAAGCGGGGAGAATTAACCGAGGACGACCGCTACCGCCGCGAAGAAGATCTCAACAAATTAATTGAAACATTGAATTATAAGATTTTAGAGCTTACCAAACAAAAAGAAGACGAACTCAAGAAGCCCTAATGTTTTTTACCATAATCATTTTTATTTTTATTTTAGGGTTGATTGTATTTGTCCATGAATTGGGTCACTTTTTGGCCGCTCGACGGGCCGGCATTCCTGTAAAAGAATTCGCATTCGGGTTTCCTCCGCGCCTATGGAAGCTTAAGCGCAATCAGACAACCTACGCGATCAATCTGATTCCTTTGGGGGGATATGTGAAATTGGCGGGCGAAGACGAGGAAAGCGAGGATCCCAAAGCGTTTCCGAACCAACCGCTGCGTAAACGGGCGGCAGTGATTGTTGCGGGCGTAGTCATGAACTTTCTTCTCGCCTGGTTCCTTTTTACGATTTGGATTGGCGCAAGTACACTCGTGAAATTGCAAAACCAAGTAGTTGTGGCTTCGACCATCAAGGGTTCCGTTGCCCAGCAAGTGGGGATTCAACCCGGTGATTTAGTTGTTACCGTTAATTCTACTTCGGCAGTCAGCGCAACGGAAACTGCCGAAACCATTAAAAATATGCGGGGTCAGAGTATCACGTTTACCGTAAAACGCTTTGCCCGGGAGCGCACCTTTACCGCCCAGCTCCCGGATGTGCAGACTCCGCTCGGAATCTCCTTGATTGACACGGGTTCGCAAAGCATATCTGAACAAGAGCGCGTATGGTGGTACGCTCCATGGTACGGGCTGCAATTTTTTTGGGAAGTGGTGAGCGTCAATGGTCAAGCTCTATGGGGATTAGTGACCGGAATCTTTAGTGGTTCGGGCGGTGAAGCAACAAGCGGGGTTGTTGGGCCGGTCGGAATCGTGGCGATGCTCTCGCAAGTAATGAACCTGGGCATCCTGCACGTCGTGCGATTCATCGGTGTACTTTCATTGGCAGTCGGGCTTTTCAATATCTTACCATTTCCGGCCCTTGACGGGGGTCGGCTGATTTTTATTGGGATTGAGAGCGTGTTCCGCCGCAGGGTAGCGGGCAGAGTCGAGGGTGCGGTGCACGCAGCCGGGTTTATTCTGCTGATTGTACTTTTTCTGGCAATTACGTACCGCGACATTGTTCGCTTACTTTCGTAGAGATACACTGAAAATAAGGAGTGGGTGTGCGCCAACATCTCGTGGTGGGGAACTGGAAAATGCATACGACGCTTTCCGAAGCGTTGATTTTGGCGACGTCGCTTCGTAATCGCATCAGTGAGATCGGCGGAGTCAAGGTTGTGCTCTGCCCGCCGCTTCCTTGGCTTGTGCCAGTCGCCGAGATTCTTGCGCATCGCAAGGCGCAGCTGAGTTTAGGGGCCCAAGATGCTTACTACAAAGAAGAAGGCGCGGTTACCGGCGCGGTTTCGGCCGCGATGCTGAAGGGAATTGTTGATTACGTAATAGTCGGCCACTCCGAGCGGCGCCGGATTTTTAAAGAGACGCATATGCTGATTAACGAAAAGGTACACGCGGTTATCAAAGAGGGGATGACTGCAATCCTTGCGGTCGGCGAATTAACGCGGATCCACCACCAAGAAAAACGTCATCATGGACGCCCCACCCGTACCGAAGCGCGTTCCGATATTACGACCCAACTTGACGAAGGGCTGGAGGGGCTTTCTAAAAAAGAAGTTGCGCAGATCGTGATTGCCTATGAGCCGGTGTGGGCGATCGGGACCGGGCAGGCCGCCGACGGAGTCTACGCGAATCACGTTGCCCAACTCGTTCGCAAGTGGCTGACTCGCCGTTTTGGTGCACAGGCTGCTTTGGAAATCCCGATTTTATATGGGGGCAGCGTCACGGGCGAGAATGTTGAAGAATTTGCCGGCCAACCGGAAATCAACGGCGTGCTTGCTGGCGGGGCCTCACTTAAGGTAAAAGAATTCGTTGCTCTGTGCCTGGCGTTTGCGCAATAAAAAAAAGGAACCCCGCCGCGCAGGGGTAGTTCTGGGAGGCGATTAAGCTCATCGGCTGCCGTTGGCGGTTAGTGTGCTCAATAATCACATCCTCGATCATCAAATTTAATTGTATTCTCTGTTATTGACAATTTGAGCGGCCAGGCGCAAACTGGAGGTACTTCACACTGAGGGGAGGTGAGGGCGGTGATAAGATTGGCAAGTGCCATGCTGGCCTGCCAAATCCGGGCGGTAATATCGCCCCAGACGCAAGCGCGTTTCGACAAACTTGTCAACGCGCTGCGCGATCTGGCGAAGGGGGGTCCGGGCCTCTACATGAGAAACGCCGTTGAACGGGCGATGGCGGAGATCCGGGCGCTTGCGGTGGAGGAGCAGGAGGAGCTGAAACTCCGATTGCTCGGTTACGAGAGAGAGGACATCCCGAGTGGAGATGCGTTACCGGAGCAAGTCCGGCTTTGGCTTACACTTCCAGTGTAGCCAACGTCCAAAATGGCCGTTCGTGTTTTGATCTCGAGTGGGATCTTACGAGCGGCCATTAACCAATCTAACCAACTAAGCCTTCCGCCAAGTGGATTTTGTCCAGCCACCGCCTTAAATAGATACTCACCTTTTAAAAAACGAACGTTTTTAGTACTGGTGAAATCCTGCTTTTGTCAATCATAAGACTTGGTGTTATGCTACAAACAGTTATGGCACTCAAGATTGCAATTAATGGTTTTGGAAGAATCGGGCGGGCGGCCTGCAAGGTGGCGCTTGAACGAACTGACGTTGCGGTTGTGGCCGTGAATGACATTGCGCCTGCCGAGACACTTGCATATCTTTTGCGCTACGACACGGTCTATGGACCCTATTCAAAACAAGTACGTGTTGAGGCCGCACAACTTGTAATCGGAGGGGCACACATCCGTGTCATGAGCGAAAAAGAACCGAAAAAACTTCCCTGGAAAGACCTTGAGATTGATGTTGTTCTGGAGTGCACCGGTCGGTTTACGGATCTTGAGGGCGCTTCTAAACACATCACCGCTGGCGCGAAACGGGTCGTGATTTCTGCTCCATCCAAGGGCGATACCCCCGCCCCCACTTTTGTTTTAGGGGTAAATACGTACAACGGAAAACCCGAGGTGATTAACAATGCTTCCTGCACGACCAATTCCATCGCACCTGTCATTGCTGTGCTTAATTCAGTTTTTGGCGTGGAAAAGGCGCTCATGACCACAGTGCATGGTTACACCCAAGATCAGTCGCTTCAAGATGGGCCGCATAAGGACCTTCGGCGCGGGAGAGCGGCCGCCCAGAATATTGTGCCGACTTCTACCGGCGCAGCAGTGGCCACCACCGAAGCGATTCCACAGCTCAAGGGTAAATTCGACGGTACGGCCTTACGCGTTCCAATCGCAGTTGGTTCGATTTCCGATATTACGGCTGTTCTCAAACAAGACGTAACTGTGGAAGCGGTCAATGCCGCTCTCAAGAAAGCCACGCAGGAATCTGGGCACAAAGGGATTCTTGCCGTAACCGAGGAGCCGTTGGTTTCCTCAGACATCATTGGTCGCAGCGAATCCGCAATTGTTGACCTCGCGCTTACCCAAGTGGTGGGCGGGAACTTAGTCAGAGTATTTGTTTGGTATGACAATGAACTTGGCTACAGCCATCGGCTCGTGGAACAGGCGCTTGCTGTTGGCACAGCTCTTTAATCTTACACGCATATGATTTCCGTTCGGGAAGCGGATGTACGTGGGAAAAGGGTACTTGTACGCGTTGATTTTGATACGCCCCTTATAAAAGGCAGTAATGGAATGGAGATCCTCAACGATCAACGCATGCGCTCTTGCATGCCGACCATTGAGTACCTCTTGTCGCGCCGCGCTCGATTGATTCTTGTGAGCAAACTGGGGCGGCCGAGTGGGACCGTTATCCCGGAGCTTTCGATGCGCCCGATCGCGGCGCATTTATATGAGCTGGTGCGCCGCACGGTCTATTTCACTGAGGGGATTAACGACCCTGCATCCCGCGCCATTTTAGAGCACTTACAGCCCCGCGAAATCGCGCTCTTGGAAAACATTCGATTTTGGCCCGGGGAAGAGGCGAATAATCCATTATTTGGCAAGCAATTAGCCGATTTGGCAGACCTCTATGTCAATGACGCTTTCGCGGTTTCGCATCGGGCGGAGGCCTCCGTGGACGCGGTCACTCATTACCTTCCCGCTTATGCGGGGTTTGCGCTCGTTAAGGAAGTCGAAACATTGTCAAAATTGCGGGAAGCTCCGGAACACCCCTTTGTTCTGATTATTGGTGGAGTGAAAATTAGCGACAAAATTGCCGCGCTTGATTACCTTAGTCGGCATGTCGACCGCGTTCTGGTCGGCGGGGCGATGGCCTCCACACTTTTGCGCGCTAAAGGTGAGGATGTCAAAAAGTCCTTAATTGACGAATCAGCACTTGTGGAAGTGGAAAAAATTTTAAAACGCGCCGGGAATGTCATCGTGCTTCCGATCGATTTTGTATGGCATGAAGATCAGATTATGGATATCGGTCCGAAGACGATCGCGCTGTTTCGGTCGTTTTTAGTGAAAGCACGCATGGTGTTTTGGAACGGCAGTTTGGGCAAAAACGAAGAATCACCCTATGATACTGGTACGAATGAGATTCTTAAAACACTTGCCCACAGTGATGCCACAACCATCGTAAGCGGGGGTGACACCGGGGCGGCAGCAGCAAAGTTGGGCGTAACTGAAAATCTCAGTTTCGTTTCGATGGGGGGAGGGGCAACGTTGGATTTTTTGGCCGGTAAACAATTGCCCGGTTTGATGGCGTTGGATAAGAATCAGGGTGGTCAGGGGTTGACAAATCCGGATCGAGAGTCATATAGTGAGAGGCCGCTGATGCGGTAAGGAGGGAGAAGGGCAGTGTGGGTCAGCACGTGGTCGTTTTTTGGTCGAAGGAACTTGAAGCTGTTTTAAGCGGCATAAAGACCATTGACGCGCGACTCTCCAGCGCCCGAATTCCACCTTTTGGAGCCGTTTCACACGGGGACGAGCTGCTTCTGAAGCAACCGGGCGGACCGATTGTCGGCAAAGTGTTAGTTGACAACGTTTTATACTTTGAAAATCTCGACGGCGAGGCCTTAGGCAAACTCCGCAAAGAGTATGCAAAAGACCTTGGCGTCGATGAATCGTTCTGGAAGCGGAAAGTTGATGCGCGGTTTGCCACGATCATCTTTTTGAAGCGTCCGCAGCGATTTGTTGCGCCAATGAAGTCTTCCAAGCGCGATCGCAGCGCTTGGATGGTCCTGAAAAAATAGGGCATCCCAGACTCTAAGGAGGTCTATGATGGCACTGACGGCTGAATGCGTTGAGTTAACGGTCCATGTAGCGAAGCTGCCCCAGCAGCCTCCGTTCCGATTCATAACTGGGGTTGTTTCCCTGAAGGAGCTTGACCTCCCTCTTAAAGGGGTCACAGTCGAGGCCTACCTCGACGTCACGCAAGAAATGTGTGCTGGTCATTTCCCGGACGCACTGATTTTTCCGGGCGTATTACTCGAGGAGGCGCTTGGTCAGACAGGGTGCCTCGCCCTTTCTTGCCACGCGGATTTCTCCGAAAGGGACATGCTCCCGATGTGGAATGGTCCGCGTTCGATCGAGCAAAATCACTCTGTTTTTCCTGAGGATCGGGTCCGCTTGCGGTGCAGTTTTGTTTTTGAGGAGGAGGAGGAGGGTAGAATTCAAGGGAGAATGCGCGGCCAGGCATTCGTTACGAACGGCAAAGGCAATGAGGTGGAAGCCATGGGAATGAGCGCCAATTTTTTGCTTGTTGCTAAGCGTGTGATGATGCGCATGGCGAACATGGAGCGCGTCCTCCGCACTGCCCGTCGCTCTGTTGCAGCTTGACCGGTCAGGCCGCCTTCAATCAGTCAGTGGTTCACTCAGACCCAGTTCGCCTCCGTCTCTCGGAGAGCTGGGTCTCTTTTATTGCCCGAGATCGTTTTCTCTGGTACAATCAACAAAGTTATGAGCTCAAAACTCGAAAAACTGAACCCCGCCCGCGCCCGGTTAACCATTACCCTGGCAGGAGCGGATCTTGTCCGTTACTTTGACCATAGTTTAGAAGAGCTCGGCACACAGGTTCAACTGCCGGGATTTCGGCCTGGAACAGCGCCGCGGGCTCTTTTGCTTGAACATTTAGGATACGCGCGCGTTGAACAGAATGCGCTCGGGCACGCGATTCCGGAATCCTACTACCGTGCCGTCAAAGAACATTCCTTGCAAGCAGTCCAGCAACCGTCCGTCAGCATTACGCAACACGGCGATTATCTCGAAGGCAAAAAAGATTTAGTCTTTATCGCCGAAGTCGATATTCTTCCGAGCGTAACTGTGACGGGATGGAAGACGATTAGGCTGCCGAAAGCCAAACCTCTGACCGCCGATGAAAAAGAAGTTGAACAAGCGTTGGGGCTCATTCAAAAACAGCGCGCGCCTCATACGCCAGTTGAACGCCCTGCGCACGTTGGGGACAAGGTGGAGATTTCTTTTTCCGGGACGGTGGATGGCACGCCGCACGAGGCATTACAAAGCAAGAATTATCCGGTTGTGATTGGCACAAACGTGCTCGTGAGTGGGTTTGAAGATCAGCTGCTCGGAATGAAAAAGGGCGAGGAAAAGACATTCTCAATTACATTTCCCAACGATTATCCCCATGCTGAGTTTCGTAAGAAAAAAGCCCAGTTTCAGGTAACTATGGAGCGTGTTCAAGAGGTTGCAGTTGTCCCGGTGGATGACGAACTTGCAAAAACATTAGGCGCCAAAACCGTGAGTGAACTCAAAGAGCGTGTGCGCACGCAGTTAATCAACGAAAAAAAGATGTTTGTCGAGCACAAAGAAGTCGAGTTCGTCCTTGATAAGCTCGCCCAAAAAACAAAAGCTGTTTTGCCCGATTCGTTTATCGCGCACGAAAAGACTCGCTTGCGCGAACGTCTCCTTGCGCAACTGGGCAGTCGCCAGCAAACCTTAGAGCACTATCTTACCCAGCTTAAAAAAACTGAAAAAGAGTTTGAACAAAATCTTTTCAGGGAAGCAGAGCGGAATACGAAGGTGGGCCTTGCGTTACGCTTTATCGCCGAAAAAGTGAAAATCAAACTGGAAAAAGACGGTGATGCCCAAAAGGTGATCGAGTATCTTTTGAAGCGTGCCCGCAAAAATGTAAACCTTACTTGACATACCTCTCTAAAACAAGTACACACAAACTATGTCTTACTTAATCCCGACCGTTCTGGAAAAGAGCCAATTCGGCGAACGCTCCTACGACATTTACTCGCGCCTTCTGCGGGATCGAATTGTATTTATCGGCGGCCCGATCTCCGACGAAGTTGCGAATCTCATTATGGCCCAGCTGCTGTTTCTGGAATCCGAAGATCAAAAAAAGGATATCCAACTCTATATTAACAGTCCAGGCGGATCGGTTACCGCAGGATTGGCGGTTTACGACACGATGCAGTACGTCAAACCAGCTGTTTCGACAATTTGCATGGGCATGGCCGCTTCGATGGGGGCATTTTTGCTCGCTGCGGGTGCCCCAAAAAAGCGTTTTGCCTTGCCAAATTCCAAGATTTTGATTCACCAAGTGATGGGCGGAGTAGAAGGCCAGGCAGCGGACATTAAGATTCAAGCGGAAGAAATCATCCGGGTGCGCGATCAGGTAAATAAGATTTTAGCGCGGCATACCGGCAAACCGCTCTCGATGATCGAGAAAGACACTGACCGTGATTTTTATATGACTGCCCAGCAAGCTAAACAATATGGTATCGTAGATAATGTTATCGAGAAATAAATGCGTACCAGCTTACTTATCGTAACTTTGACCGTGATCATCATCGCTGCCGTCGGGACGGCATCGTACTTTTTAGTGCGTCAGACCTCCTCGGCGGATATTAACCTCGATCAGTTCAAACTTGAAAACTAGAAATGTGCGCGGGCAATGAGGTTTTCGATAATATCACCCCGTCGTTTGGCGTCCGGAATGCCGCTGAAACTAACCACCACAATGCTATTGCCTGACGCAAGCCGGATCGTGCCGTAATTAAAAATAAGGCCTAAGAGGCTGACTTTCGTATCGACGTTATCGACTTGCGAAAGAGGTATATTCAGTTCGCCAAAAGAGAGGATCCCGGAGCGGACTTGGGCGCGCCGCGTGGTTAACAGAAATCGTGTCATAAGATAATTCAGAATGAGGATGAGCCCTAAAAATCCCCCGACGATAAAGGGCGCAAGGTCAATCACTTGCCTGATTGTGGGAGGAATTGTACCAAAGGTTTCATTCGCGCTCTCAAGAAGAAATCGCAAGCCCACCGTCAGCGCGGCGACCACGATCAACCGGAATATAAGAATGACACCATGAAAACGAACGCTAAAAATGGTTTCCTCCCCCGGCTGAAGTGGAAGCGAAGAAAGTGCGCGTGCGTTTACGATTGATGGTTCATGAGTAGGCATGCTTTTTACTATTGTGAGTGAAACGTGCGTCTATTGACAACCCCACGTAATAAAAATATACTTGGAAGTGCTCATATTATAAGGAGCATTCGTGCGAATTATTTGATAATTTAGACAACGCAATTTTTTCCTACAGTGAAAAAACTTCCCTGCGGAAGTTTTTTGCGTTTTCGCACTGCACTTGAAAAATTCAGAACCTACCTCATAACTGTTTCTTGAAACGAATCGAAGATATTTTAAGCGAAAAATTCGAAACGTAAGGAGCGATAGTTGACCCTACCGTGACGCGCGGTGAGGGTTTTGCAGCCAAAATATCCCAGATGCAGTTATCAGAGATAGTTATGAGGTAGGTTCAAGCCAGTATATGAGTAACTTCGTATATTTTCGCATATCGGAAATTATACGGTTGTAAGAAGGACTCAAATCTTTTTTGAGAGTTTGATCCTGGCTCAGGATGAACGCTGGCGGCGTGCTTAACACATGCAAGTCGAACGAGCCGGAGGCTCGAACACTTAACTATTGAAATCCAGTTAACTGTAAATTGTTCAATGTTCTAGTCTCCGGCTAGTGGCGAACGGGTGAGTAATGCACAGGAATCTGCCCCTCAATCTCGCATAGCCCACCGAAAGGTGGGGTAATACGAGATAGTCTCGCAAGAGTAAAGGCGTAAGCCGTTGAGGGAGGAGCCTGTGTCCTATCAGCTTGTTGGCGGGGTAACGGCCCACCAAGGCGACGACGGGTAGCTGGTCTGAGAGGATGATCAGCCACAATGGGACTGAGACACGGCCCATACTCCTACGGGAGGCAGCAGTGAGGAATCGTGCACAATGGGCGAAAGCCTGATGCCGCGACGCCGCGTGGAGGAAGACGGCCTTCGGGTTGTAAACTCCTTTTGTACGGGAAGATTGTGACGGTACCGTGCGAATAAGCACCGGCTAACTACGTGCCAGCAGCCGCGGTAAGACGTAGGGTGCAAGCGTTATCCGGATTTATTGGGCGTAAAGAACACGTAGGCGGCTACGTAAGTCATTTTTTAAAGACCGCAGCTCAACTGCGGCATTGGAAGTGATACTGCGTGGCTTAGAGGTCACCAGGGGCAAGTGGAATATGCGGTGTAGGAGTGAAATCCGTTGATATCGCATAGAACACCAGTGGCGAAGGCGGCTTGCTAGGGTGAATCTGACGCTGAGGTGTGAAAGCGTGGGGAGCGAACGGGATTAGATACCCCGGTAGTCCACGCCGTAAACGATGCAGACTAGCTATCAGAAGTATCGACCCTTCTTGTAGCGAAGCTAACGCGTTAAGTCTGCCGCCTGGGAAGTACGGCCGCAAGGCTAAAACTCAAAGGAATTGACGGGG
>CAYIGD010000020.1:0-9225 GCA_964362865.1 uncultured Candidatus Saccharibacteria bacterium
TGTTCCGTAACCACCGTGGTCGTGCCTGTCTTGCGCTTGATCCTGATTTCCCCGGTGGTGCGATTGCCGCAATAAGCAAAGCGGCTGAGCTCGAAGTAATCGTAGGTCGCATCAGACCTCTTGAAGTACCCGAGCACGCCGTCGCCCGGCTCGAACCGAACCGGTACGTTGCCGAGCTTGCCGCGGTTCATGACCGCGATCGTAGGCTCCTCGACGATCAGCGGCCGTTCACCGGCCGCCCAGTTGATCTGGTCGTTGCGGACCCGCTGGCCACCGAAACGACGAATGTCGTTGGTGGACGTTTGGGCGAATGCCGCCGTCATCACGCTTGCGATAAGGATACTTCCAAATAGGAATTTACTCATCTTCACGGTGGTTCCTCCTTACCGTGTGGTCACGTCGACCCGTTTCGGGGCCGAACGCTGGTCGCGGTCGTTGACGGCAATGACCTCAATCACGAATCTCCCTGCGGTAGCGGGGAGTTTGAGGTCCAGCGCGAACTGTTCGCGCTTGCCGGTTTTGACTCTTCCAACCTCCTTTTCCCCCTTTTCCCCTTTGTACACGATATACTCGAGGAACTGGGTCAAGTTGGACACCGATGCCTGAATCAGGAAACGACGATAGCGCGTTTCCACGCGTCCATTGCGCACTCCCCGATCCAAATCCTCGTCATACTCCTCGGCTGACCCGCTCCACGCCTTCTGGCAATAGAGATTCGGAGCCGCCGGCGGAGTCGCAAGCTTGGTCGCGAGCTTCGGTCTAGTCGGTTGCCCGGCATCAACCCCGTTTCCGGAGTTTTGATCACCTTGCTCCCCCCCACCACCTTTCAAGGTATCGGGTGTGACATCCCCGAAGGGATTCCACGTTCCGGCCTTGATGCGGCGGGCCTTTTCCACCGAGAAGATTCGATACTCATCGGAAGTCAGAACCAATACCATCGCGGATGTGGGGGCCGACATGGCGCCCTTGCCGGACTGCCGCCCGGCGCCTTCGATGAACCAGTAGCCTGGCTCATTGAATTGATGGGTAAACCCCCAGTACTCATCGCCTTTACCGTTTTTTTCAGCGAGCTTGCGAGCTTCGCTTTGCGAACGGCGCAGGTTGTACTTGGTACCGGAAGGTGAAACCATCTTGAACTGAACCCAATCCCAATCCTTGTCTCCCGCGGCAAACCACGGAACGACCAATTGATTTGCTCCTTGTCGCAGGTAGATTGGGTCGCCGGGTGCAAAACCGGCGAAAAAGGGCATCAGTTGGGGCTGCATTCCCAACTGTTCCACCTTGCCCGAGGGCTGGTGGAAAATGGACTTCAAGAGCTGGGCCCCGAACAAAAGCTCGAGGACTCCCTGCCCCTGTGCCGCGGGCGCTGCTCCAAGGAGGAGCACTACCGCGGCCAGTAAAAATGTGAATGTCCTTCGACGTCGCATTCCTTCCTCCTTATTGCGACGGAATTTTTCTGACCGTTCCTGCTGTTGAACAAAAACGGGCAGAGTCTTGGCCAGGGAAAAGGGCGATAATCTGGGCTAATAATTTAAAGCCCAATCCCCACAGTCCCTAGCCAAGACTCTGCTCGCTTTAACGCGTGACAAGTGACAAGGATTTTGATGTGACAAACACATATGGCATGCCGCTTGCTTCTTGTCACTTTTTTAAGATGCATTCAATCAGCGCGTGATAATCGTATATACCATAGGCGTAAAAATTTGTCAAGCCCTGTACCGCGTAGGGTACAGGGCGCAGACCCCTCCGTAGCTCCAAGAAGGAGCGAAGGGTGGTCAAAAATGGCTCATACGCTCATAAGCGAGATATGTGATCTCTTATTGCGCGAAATGCAAGCATTTCGCGCACAGAGGAGGTACAAACTTTCCCTGCGAATCCCGATGGATGCATCGGGAGAGCCGAAAAGTTTCGTGCCGACGAGCCCTGAGAGATTATATATCTCGCTTAAGATTTGAGTACGCGCACGCCGCTTGGGGTGTCTTCGATGCGGAAGCCCAGCTCTTCTATTTTTCCCCGCAGCTCATCCGCGTGTACGAAATTGCCATCCTTTCGCACCGCTTCCCTCTGCGCAACCAGATCTCTTACTTTGTGCGGTATTACAAATTCCTTTAAAATCCCGATTCCAAAAATGCGCTCGATCGCCTCAAAGAATTCTTTACCACCGCCGATGGTAGGATCTGCCTTGATCTGTTTAGCAAACGTGTGCACTGCCGCGAGCGCTTTGGGGGTATTCAAATCCCACGCTAAGGCGCGCTCGACACGCTTCAACGCGTTTTGCCCTTTTGCGGGAAGCAAGTTAGTAATTTTTAATCCCTGCACCGCGTCTCGCAAACTGGCTCGAGCTGCGCGGGCGGCTTTGAGACTGTCCTTAGTAAAATCAAGCGGTTGGCGATAATGGGCGGAAAGCAAAAGATAACGCACATCTAAAGGATCAAACCCTTCCTTCGTAACGTCTTCGAGCACGGTGATATTCCCTTTGGATTTAGCCATTTTTTCGCCATTTAAGGTAAGGTGCGCCACATGCAACCACATTCCGGCCAGCGGTTTTCCTGTCAGGGCTTCGGATTGGGCGATTTCGTTTTGGTGATGGGGAAAGATATTGTCCACCCCACCGGTATGGATATCCACGCTCTCCCCAAACAGCTCGCGCAGCATCGCGGAACATTCGATATGCCACCCCGGACGGCCCTTAGGAATGGCCGCGGGCCATCCGCCAGCTGGCGGATTTCGGACATTTTGGGGCCAAAATACGTCCCCGTCTTGTTTGTCCCACGCTTTCCAGAGGGCAAAGTCCGCGATCTCTTCTTTTTCGTACTCATCGTGCGCTACCCGGCCGGTGGGGCGCAGGTTTTGTTCCTGAAGGTGGGCGAGCACGCCGTACGAACGAAACTTTTTCACCGAAAAGTAGATGCTGCCGTCTTTGGTTTGATAGGCAAATCCCCGCTCTAAAAGTTCGGTGACAAAGCGCGCCATTTCGGCTACGTACTCGGTTGCGCGGGGGTAATGCTCGGCATCCTCGATTCCCAAGCGCACTCGATCATGCTGGAACGCCGCAATAAACGGCTCGGTAAAGGCCGACAGAGAAACCTTTTGGGCCACCGCTCCCGCGATTGTTTTGTCGTCCACATCCGTGATGTTCATTGCCTGCTGGACCCGATACTCGCGATGGGTCAGGAATCTACGCACAAGGTCTTCAAACACGAACGTGCGCCAATTCCCCAAATGTGGGATGGCATACACTGTCGGACCGCAGGTATAGAGCGTGACTTTTTTGGTCTTGGGGGCAAAGCGTTCGAGCGTACGCGTAAGCGTATTAAATAAAAATATGTCGGTGGATCCTAAGCGCCTAGCGCGCTTACTCTTCATCCGCTTCGATTGCGTCGTCAAAATGGTCCCTTTCAAAATCATCTCGGTTATGCTCGCGCTCTTTTTTCACTTTACCCTGATCGTCCACCGCGAGAGCCTCCAACTGTTCCCCGCAGTTGGGGCAGCGCCCAGAGGCAATGTCAGGATGGCCGCAGTTAGGGCACAAATAATCACTCATAGACTTTCTTATATTTTTCCAATCATTTGGCGTCCTTCAATGGCCCGCTTCAAAGTTAGCTCATCCGCGTACTCCAAATCGCTTCCAATCGGCAAACCGCGCGCTAGGCGGGTAATGCGCAGCTTAAACGGTTCAAACTGTTCCGTAAGGTAGAGGGCGGTTGCCTCACCTTCAAGTGAAGGGTCAAGCGCGAGGATGATTTCCTTCAACTGGGCACTTTCGCGCGTAACCTTTTCCAGCAACAAGCGCACGCGCAGCTCGTCCGGGCCAATCCCATGTACCGGTGAGATCACTCCCCCGAGCACAAAATAATGCCCGTCGTAACCGGTACGCTCGAGCGCGATCACGTCTAAGGGGTCAGCCACGACCATCAACTCGTGCGTACTGCGGCCCTCGGCGGAACACAGAGTGCAGCGTGGGGCATCCGACCAATTGTAACACTCGCTGCAAAGCACCACGCTCTCCGTTAGTTTCCCAAGTGCCTCGCCAAACTGACGCACATCTTGAGGGTGCTTGGAGAGTAAATAAAATACAAGGCGCGAGGCGGATTTTGGGCCGATCCCTGGCAGACGCGCGAACTGGTCGATCACCGCTTGGATTGATTTAGGCAAGATAGACATATACTCATACCGTAATAGAAGCCAATAGCAATTGGCAACTAGCCACTCGTTAGTCCAGTAATTGAAAAACCTATTGACTAGCGGCTAGCTGCTCTCCCTTTGTTTTAGTCCAACTTGCCCATTTGCAGTCAGGATACCGCGAGCAACCCCAAAAACGTCTTTTTTTGCGCGTACGCCGCTCCAGCACTTCCCCCTCTTTACAATCTGGACACGCAATCCCCAGCGACTGCTTTATGGGTTCGCTAAAGCGGCATAAAGGGAAACCAGTGCACGCAATAAACTTACCAAAGCGCCCCATCCGGATCACAAGCATTTTGCCGCATTGCGGACACGTTCGATCAAGCTCTTCAACAACAGAACGCTTCTCAACAGTTTTCAGTTTATCCTCTAAGTTTGATTGGAACGGTTTATAAAATCCATCAATCGTTTGCGTCCACGTGACGTGCCCGGCCGCTACCGAGTCAAGCTTGTCTTCAAGCCTGGCGGTAAAATCGTAATCCACGATTTCCGGAAAATGTTCCACCAAAAGGTCGGTCACGATTCCACCCACTTCTTCCGGGTGGAACGCGCGCGCCTCAAGCCGGACATAGCCGCGGTCTTGAATCGTGGAAATAATGGGGGCATACGTGGAAGGCCGACCAATTCCCATCTCCTCGAGCGCCTTAACAAGCGTGGCTTCGTTATAGCGGGCCGGCGGCTCTGTGAAATGCTGATCGGCTCGCAAGGCGTGTAAATCAAGCTCATCCCCTTGGGCCACAACAGGCAGCTGAGCGTTTTTCTCATCTGAACGCGGCCAAATCTTCCAGGCCCCCTCAAACACAACTGATGTACCGCTGGCGCGAAAGCCGAAAACTTCATCCTGTTTCGTGCGCGCATCCACGACGATTGCTGTGACGGCGACAATCGCGGGATTCATTTGAGAGGCGACCGTACGGCGCCAAATCAGCTCGTAGAGCGTTTGATGTTCGCTGCCAAGCGGAATATTCGTAGCAGATACTCTGATATCGGTCGGATGGATCGATTCATGCGCTTCCTGCGCGCGGCGCGTACGGGTCGTATAGCGCGGCGCATTTGCAGGTAGATATTCCGACCCGAATTGTGTCTTAATGAGCGCGCGGATCGCGCTTTGGGCTTCAGCCGAAATCGCCACCGAGTCGGTACGCATGTAGGTGATATGCCCGGCCTCATACAGGTCCTGCGCCAAGCGCATCGTGCGTCGCGCAGAATAGCGTAAACGATTGGAAGCGGTTTGCTGCAAGGTGGAGGTTGTAAAAGGCGCGAATGGAAAACGACGTTCTTTACGTGTTTGAACCGAACGTACGCTCCACAGTGCACCCTCAAGTACACTACGGATACCTTCCGCCTCATCTTTTTTAGAAATCGCAAGTTTGTCGATTTTAGCTCCGGCGCGTTCAAACAATTCCGCAACAAACGTTTGCGGTGCTTTATGCTTCGATAATTCGGCCGCAACTACCCAATACTCGTGCGGCACAAACGCCGCAATTTCCCTCTCACGTTGCACAATCAAACGCACAGCCACGGATTGCACTCTACCGGCAGATAAACCTTTATATACTTTTTTCCATAAAAACGGGGAGAGTGAATATCCCACGAGCCGGTCTAAAACACGCCGCGCTTGTTGGGCATCCACTAAATCGGAATTGATTGCGCGCGGATTTTTGAGAGCCGCTTTGAGAGCCGCCTGCGTAATTTCGCTAAATGTAATTCGTTTGATGCTCGGTAAAGCGCCACCATTTTTAGCGCTTTTGAGCGCCTCGACGACGTGCCAAGCGATCGCCTCCCCTTCTCGATCAAGATCGGTTGCCAAATAGAGCGTGTCAGCCCCTTTGACTGCCGCTTTAATTTCGGCAAGCACTTTTTTCGATTTTGGCTTAATTACATAGCGCGGTTGATACTGATGCTCGACATCCACCCCAAGCTCGCGCGCCGGTAAATCGCGCACATGCCCGAAGCTGGCCAGCACACGAAAACCGGTTCCCAGGTACCGCTCGATTGTTTTGCCCTTGGCGGGCGATTCGACAATCACAATATTTTTTGTACTCATACGGGTAAAGATGATAGCAAATTTAGCGCATACAATGCAAAGGGTAGAGCAACCGCACGGAAATCGAGGTGTATCTCATGTTGAAAAATCAGTTACGCGTTCAACCTGGTTATTACCGACTCTTTGAATAATTTGCTTTAATTCAAGTTCGGTTAATGTGCCATTGAGTGCGCTCGCACTCAATCCAGCCAGCTCGACGAGACGATCGCGGTCAACTGCTTCTCCAAGTGGCAAATATCGGAGAACTTGTGCTTCATTCACCGAAGCGATATAAGGCGCGCGCGCTGCGCGCGCGTGCAGGCCTAATTCTTCCAAAATCTCAGCAGGGTCGTCTAATAAGCGCGCGCCTTCTTTAATTAAATGATGCGGCCCGCGGGCGCTCGGGCTGAAGATCGATGAGGGTACCGCAAATACCTCGCGCCCGGCTTCCAGAGCGGCACGGGCGGTGATCTGCGTACCGGAATGTTCTTGTGCTTCAATCACGACCGTCACGGGTGCTAAACCAGCAATCAGGCGGTTCCGTTGCAGAAAATGAAATTTAAGCGCGCGGGAACTGAGCGGAAATTCGGAAATCAGTGCTCCCCCGCCCTTAACGATTGCCCTCGCAAGCGTTTCGTTTGAACTAGGATACACGGTGAGAATGCCGCACGGCAAAACGCCAACCGTAATCCCCTTTTGGGTAAGCGTTACGCGATGCACAGCGGCATCTACGCCGAGTGCTAAACCTGAAACCGTTGCGCATCCTGCTCGAACTAAAGGTTCGACCATAAATTCGGTGACGTTCCTCCCATAGGGGGTGATCTTACGTGTTCCGACGATTGCCACCATCGGTACACGTAAAAGCGCGCCTGCGTCCCCTTTGACGTAAAGCAATAACGGTGGAGTCGGAATTTGGGTAAGCAGCGCTGGAAAGCCCGGATCGTCGGCCAACACAAGGTGAATAGAGTGCTTGGCAAGGGTCTTTTCAATTGTTGAGGGTGAATAGTGCGCGCGCGCTTCATGCAGATAGAGCTTCAGTTCTGAGTTAATCCGAGGCGGATCTTCGCTCCACAACCGCTCCCAATCTCCACGGATTCGCTGCTTAAGCTCAGATAAATGGATCGGACCCAAAGCCGGATGTTCGTTGAACGCCGCCAAGAAAATACGTTGATCCACTGCCACCATCGTAGCGCGAGATAGAAAGAAGCCCAACCCCCTGCCAGCAAGGGGTTGGGCCACAGTCAGACGCAGTGTAGCTACCTACTCCAACGGTCCTACGGCGCAGCGCAATAGCTGCTCATGAGAATCCAGTGTGTGGATCGATCCATCCGCAGGGACGGGAATGGGAGACTGTCCGTTGACGCACGCCATGCAGAGACTATCCTGCCCGCCTGCGCGCCGATACTCCTCCCTGATCACTGCCTCTTCTAGATAGAACAACCCGTCCGCACCGAGATCGGAGCGGATTTGTTCCACATCGCGGTTGCTCGCGATGAGATCCGCGCGCGCATCCACGCCTAAGTGGCACGGATGCCGAAACGGTGGCCACGCGCTAAAGAAGTAAATCTTGGCCGCTCCTGCTTGACGCAAGGAGCGGATCACTTCCCGAGAGACGGTTCCGCGGACGATGGAATCGTCCACAAGCGCGATCGTTGCCCCCTGAAGCCACTCCGACTGTTCGTCGATCCACAACTTCTCTTGGGTAGTATGAGCGCGCTGCGCGGGCGAAGTTTGTTGAAACGAACGTGTGAGGGTGTAGAGATCCCGAATCACAATTTCGTCAAACACTACGCCCTTTGCTCGCGCGAGTCCTATCGCGAAGTCGATCCCGCTATTCGGGACAGGCGCCACAACGTCTAAAGGCCCATCGTACAGTTCCCCGAGACGCGCGCCTAACCGGCGTCGAATCCGCAAGACAGTCGGATTCGACGGGCCAAACAGTTGACTACGCGGGTTGGCGAGGTAGGCAGCCTCAAAGCCGCACAAATGCGGCATCGCTTGTTGTCCTTGGTGCAGAACGAATCCGTCGTCGGTAACCTGCACGATTGCCCCGTGGGCGGGGATTGCACTGAGACACCCGCCGATACGTTCGATCGCGGCGGACTCCGACGCAACCACGTACGTGTCGCCTCCAATTCTACCCAGACACATCGGCCGCACACCCCACGGATCGCGTGCCGCGTACAACTCCCCGCTGCTGGTTAAAAACACCAGCGAATACGCCGCTTGCGTTTCCGCCTGAAAGGCGGTGATCGCATCAATCCAATTGCCGCACTTAGAGTGGTGCCACAACAGGTCCGCCGCCATGATTTCACCGTCGCTGGTACCCTGTGGACGGTACCCGCGCTCGGTTACTCGTGTGTACGCCGTCTGCATATCCGGAATATCCCCATTGTGGGCAAACAAGATCCACTTGTCCTCGCGCCACGGGCTCCGGACCCAGAAAGGAGCGGCGTTTTCCATCGTCACACTCCCTTGGGTTGCGTATCGGACATGACCGATGGCGACCTTTGCTTTGTCCCACCCAACATCAGCTTGGGTTTCGTCAAAGAAAAAGCCGGGGATGCGTTCCGGGATCGTGCCCGAGCCGCGGTAATGCAGAACGTCAGGGGGCAGCCACGCCGCTATCCCGCAACTTTGGCTGCCACGATTCTGGATTGCCCCCAGACCATTGACAACATGACGAATGGGAGCGGAGCCCCCTCGCACACCGATAATCCCACACATAACGCACGCACCTCCCTCTAGTGATCGTCACCTGGACGAGAATGTTCAGGTCCATCAAAAACCTATGTACGAGGTAACCATACCATACGTTGTCTGCTCGCCGATGACAGCATTTGACTGAAAGCAAACGTAAAATTTTTCCTTGACATCCTAAAAAGTTTATACTACGTTTTAATTACTTTCCTGTGAGTGCGCTGCTGCTATAGGCCAGGCCCCTCCTTTGGTCTACGGCGGCAGCGCCTCTCGCAAGAGAGTAAAACAAGACCCGCTCATGAGGCGGGTTTTGTTTT
>CAYIGD010000020.1:9325-11281 GCA_964362865.1 uncultured Candidatus Saccharibacteria bacterium
CTCTACTTCGATCCCCATTGAGTTCGCGGTTCCGATCACCATTTTCTCCGCCGCCGCAAGTGTGGCGGCGTTGAGGTCGGGCATTTTTTTCTCGGCAATCTCGCGCACTTGAGCGCGCGTGACCTTACCTACTTTTTCTTTCCCGGGCGTTTTCGCGGCTGTCTCAAGCCCCGCTGCTTTCTTCAAGAGAACCGAAGCGGGCGGGGTCTTCAAGCGGAACGTAAACGTGCGATCTTCAAAAATTGTGATTTCAGCCGGGATAATCGTATCCCCCATCGCGCGGGTTTGATCGTTAAACTTATTGACAAACTCCATAATATTCACGCCGTGTTGGCCGAGTGCCGGGCCGATCGGCGGCGCAGGGTTCGCCTTACCGGCGGGAGCTTGGATTGTAATAATTATTTTAACTTTTTTTGCCATCTATAACTCCCTTACATTAACCGATGCATGATTCCTCTAAAAAAAGCTCGCGGAGCGCATTGGGAAGCTTGAATGTGCTCCGAGGACGAGCGATGCTGCGCGGTGGGCAACAAGCGTGTCTGAAGAGTGAATTCGAGCGATATTATCCATCTATACCTTTTTCACCTGAAGCGAATCCAGATTGACGGGTGTTTCGCGCCCGAACATCGAGACAAGCACTTTAATCTTACCTTTTGCTTCATCAATGTCAGTTACTTTACCCTCGAATCCCTTGAGCGGTCCGTCATAAATCCGCACTAAATCGTTCAGTTTCAAATCTATCTGGAATTTTGGTTCTTTGACGCCCATTCGTTTTTTAATCCGGTCCACTTCCTCGGCCGACATTGGAGTCGGACGCACGCCCAAACCGATGAAACCGGTTACGTTCGGGGTATTACGCACCACATACCACGAGTCGTCCGTCACGATCATTTCCACCAGGACGTATCCCGGAAAGATGCGCCGCTCCACGATTTTACGATGGCCGTTTTTGATTTCGATTTGTTTTTCTTTGGGCACGATCACGGAAAAAATCTTGTCATCCATACCCATTGATTCGATTCGGTGTTTCAAGTTTTCCGCCACTTGGTCTTCATAACCAGAATAGGTGTGAATCACGTACCAGCCCCGCTCCCCCGTTTGTTTCTGAATTTTCAAAAGTGTCGAAGGCGGTGTTGTTGCTTCTTCTTTGAGGTCAAATTCGTCGCTCATTTCACACTCCCAAATACAACTTTCTCGACCAGCTGTGTTAATCCAAAATCAACGATTCCGATAATCAGCATTGCAATTAAAGAGGACGCCAAGACGACCAGTGTCGTATTAATCGTTTCGGAACGGGTGGGCCACACGATTTTTTTCGATTCCTGATACACGGCGCGAAAAAAAATCGGGATTGCCGTAAAAATCTTCATCCAATCTCCCCGATTGTAATGCGTGAAAACGCTTGGCGATGGCCAGCGCGTCGCAGGTAGCGGGTTTTATTGCGAAACTTAATGATCTGAATTTTTTTGCCCCGCCCATGCTCTACAAGCGTGGCATGCACTTTTTTACCATTTAATTTATCTTCAAACTGGAGCGTGGCGCCCGGTTCCGCGGCCAACTTCTCAACCATCAGTGTCTGGCCTTCTTTGACCACGTATTGTTTGCCGCCGGTTGCAATAACGCTTGTATTTTCTTGGGCCATCTTACTCCTTGCTTAAGTCTACCCCACTTTACTCCGACGCTCCGGTCGGAGCTGCGCGGGTTTGTACGCCATGCTCGTACAAAAAAGGATACGCGGTAGTATCCTCGATCAGTATTTTTACTATAACTACATTCTAAAAAAAGAGCAAGGGAAGAGAGTGGTGATTTTTTCTAATACGCGCAAGTGTCGGACTTGTTTGACACTTGCGCATCCATGGAGAGGAAGGAGAAACCTCTTTGGGTTCTCTTTCCTCAAGGTATTTAAAACGTAATCTTCTTGCGGCGGATGTAGATCGACTGCAAAATGCCGAGTGC
>CAYIGD010000021.1:0-11082 GCA_964362865.1 uncultured Candidatus Saccharibacteria bacterium
GGTCGTGTCAACACGACCCCGTTTTTTTGCAATTTTCTGACTTATTCGTAAATCAGATTGTGGTGGACCGTACCGGATTCGAACCGGTGACCTCCTCCATGCCATGGAGGCGCTCTACCAACTGAGCCAACGGCCCGCAACGTGTTATTTTACACGACTAACGGAATGCGTCAAAGAGCGGGGTGATATCAACAGCGCTAATATCGCGCTCCACAAGCGGCCCTTTTTTGAGCTCCGTTACTTCGTCGTCATATGCCGGATGTTCTTCGTGATATAACACCCCGATCGGGTAACGCCCGGCCTCAAGCGTTTTTGCGATTGCTTTCGCTTTCTCCTGCGGCCTAAACGGCTTCTCCAGTTTGTACACATGTTCGCGGTACCACTGGACAGTGTTCACTTGATTAAATGTCGCGCAGTGCTGAAATACGTCTACGAGCGAGAAGCCGTTATGCTTAATACCCGCTTCGATCGTTTGGGTTAAATGGGGGATGTCGGCCGCCTGGGAGCGTGACACAAACGTCGCTCCGCTGGTAATTGCCAAGGCAAGGGGATTAATCGGTTCTTCAATCACGCCTTCTGGCGTGGATTTCGATTTAAACCCTTTCAGCGCGGTTGGAGAAGTTTGTCCGGTGGTAAGTCCGTAGACCGCGTTGTTGTGCACAATATACGTCAAGTCGAAATTACGCCGCATGGCGTGAATAAAATGCCCAACCCCAATGCCGTATCCGTCGCCGTCTCCTGCCACGACAATCACCGTTAATTTATGATTGGCCAGTTTAATACCCTCTGCCACCGGTAATGCTCGTCCGTGTAAACCATGAAATGCGTATGTGTTCACAAAACTGGCCATATTCCCGGAGCAGCCAACTCCGTACACGATCACGACCTCTTCCGGATTTTTACCCAGATTCACAAGAGCCTGTTTTAACGCCGCCCAAATGCCAAAATCGCCACAGCCCGGGCACCAGGTGGGGAATACACGTGTGTTCCAACTCTGCTGACCGCCTTTAACGCCCGTCTTAGCAGCTATGACCGTCAATGGCGATCGCGCATTAGGCATGGGTGATAATCTCCTCGATTTTACGCACGATTTCTTCGGGATAAAATTGGCGGCCGGAATATTTCAGGAGGCGATAGGGGATTTTTTTACCAGTATAGAGCTGCACCAAAGAACCGAATTGCCCCGTATAATTATTTTCCACCAGCACAAGATGGCGCGCGGTATGCACGAATTCCGCCACCCGTGCATCTGGAAAAGGATGCAACCACGTTATGTTAAGAAAATTCGCGATAATTTTTCTTCCGGCAAGCAATCGGATCGCATCCCGCACAGGTCCTTTTGTCGAGCCCCAGCATAAAATGTTCACCTCGGCACCCGAATCACCCTCCACTACCGGTTGAGGAAGCTCTTGCTCGAAATCAGACAGTTTTCCCAAGCGCCGTTGCATCATCCCAATCCGGATCTCGGTTTCTTCCGCAGCATAACCGACTTCATCGTGCTCATCAGAATTAGCAACATATATTCCGCCCTTGGTCCCAGGAAGGGAACGCACCGACTTCTGGGCGGAATGCAAACTGTAACGCTCATACGGCTCGTCGGATGAGCGGGGAGCAAAAGCAAAGGCACGCTCCACTGATGCCGCCTCAAGCGAAAACTCCGGCGTATCGTGGTGCGACTCGGCAATATATTTGTCGGTCATGATGATTACCGGCACCTCGTATTTTTCCGCCATATTAAAGGCGCGCACGGTTTCCGTAAAACATTCGTTGATATCCCCGGGCGCCACAATAAAACGCCCAAAATCACCTTGCGCGGCATGGAGAGCAAATAATAAATCCCCCTGTTCAGTCCAAGTCGGCAAACCCGTGGCAGGGCCAGGGCGCTGCCCCAAATTAATCACCAGCGGTGTTTCCGTAATTGCTGCAAGTCCAAGCGCTTCCACCATTAACGAAAATCCACCGCCCGAAGTGGCGACCATCGCGCGCGCGCCCGCATAACTGGCCCCGATTGCCATATTAATCACCGCGATTTCATCTTCGGCATGCTTGACTACTATCCCAAAGCGCTGCGCCTGTCCGGCAAAAAACTCCAACAGAGCCGAGGTGGGGGTCATGGGATAGGCGGCGTAAAATGACATCCCGCCCCGCAAGGCCCCGAGCGCGAGGGCATCGTTTCCGGAAAGATACAAATGTTTTCGGCTGAGGTGACGAACAAGTTTCCAGGGTATAAGTTGGGGGTACTTATTACGCACATATTCATACCCGCTTTTCGCCGCGAGGGCATTCTGTTTTAACACCTGGGCGCTTTTGCCTTTGAACGTAATCTTGAGCGCTTCAGTCAGTAGCCGAAAGTCGGTATCAAACAGGGCCGCCGAAGCCCCGAGAGAGACCGTGTTGCGCATCAAATCGCCTCCGGATTCCAGCGCAAGTTCACTCAAAGGGACATTGTAAAAGGTGATATCGGCTCGTTGCGCGCTGAGGTCAATTTTACTGCGCGCCTGATCAAATACCACACCGCCTTTGGGAAACAACTCCCCAATGTGTTTGGTAATTGTTTCGTCGTTTAAAGCCACAAGCACATCAATCTTTTCCCGCCCGGCGTGCACTGCTTCGGTGGATGCCACGACTTGATGCGTATTGTGCCCACCCCGAATTAAAGAGGGGTATTCGGCTTCGTCAAAGACATGGTAACCAGCTGCCGTGCACATCCGGGCAAAGGTGGCGCCAATCGCTTTGATTCCCATGCCGGCTTGACCGCCGATCCGCCATACGAGTTCTTCGCCCAGGTTCCCTCCTTCGTCACTACAATACTAGAATACCCGAAAAGCACGAATCCGCCAGCTGGCGGATGAAATCCGTGTCGGGGCTATTGACTACTTACCTCGTAATAGCTGGAACGCTTCCAGTGCCATTTCGCGTTCTTCCGCGTTTTTGATGTGCACTGTGTAGAACGATCCGGTTTTTCCTACTTGCGAAACAATATTCTCGCGCAACCAGCTCGATTCTGCACCGATGCCGCCCGTAAAACAGAGCACGTCCATTCCTCCCAAAATGCCGCGATACGCGCTGATGGCTTTAACTAAATTATGGACAAGGATCTCGATCGCGAGGCGGGCACGCGAACGCTCCATAGGGGTCGGCGTCCGGCGGGTGCCAGAGGGCGATGTGGCGTGAGGCGGCTCCCACTTGGAATCGTCAACCGGGTATCCGGCAGCCCAAAGCACATCGCGCATGTCAGGCGCGGTTCCGGCAACGGAGCTGATTCCCGCCTGGGCTCGTAAACTCCTGAATATACCGAGGCCTTCCTTTTTAATCAGAAATTCAATTAAGTCAGGGTCAAGCGCGCCCGAGCGCGTCATCATCGGCAGGCCGTCCTGTGGAGTAAATCCCATTGTGGTATCACGCGGCTCCAAACCAACAAGTGCGGTAATGCTGATGCCCTGGCCGAGGTGAACAGTCACGATTTTAACTGATTTCTGTATACGTGGATGACGTTTTTTAAAAAACGCGAGCGCGTACCCAGCAGCTGCTTTATGGGAGTGGCCATGAAAACCATAGCGGCGGATTGAATAACGCTGAGTCCATTCCCAGGGCAACGCATAGGTGCGTGCCGGCAAGGGAAGATTGTGGAAAAACGTAGTGTCAAAAACAGCTACATGGGCAAGATGAGGGAACAAGCGTTGTCCTGCACGAATCAACGTGCACGCAATGCCCTGATGTAAAGGCGCCAGTGGAGTCAAGCCATGAATGGCGTTCAATACCTTCGCAGTTATTCTGACTGCACCCGAAAACACTTCCCCTCCGTGTACCACGCGATAGGCAGCGATACGCATCAACGGCAAGTAATTTTCAAGCGCGGGACGCATTTGGGCAAAAGCAGTTTCGTAGTCGGCATGCCGCAAGAGACCTTTCGCGATCCCGGTTTTAACCGGCTCAACATCGTCTTCATCGAGCACATTCGGATCAAAAAGCGCCCAGCGCAAAGAACTTGTTCCGCCATTTAAGACAAGGATCATTGCACCACCACGGCATGTTCGCCGCCCTTGAGCCCGGCAGCATTCCCTTCGTCGGTATCCAGATGCAGCCTCAACCGGTAATCACCCCGTACCCGCACAATTACATGTTCAAAAATAAGTCCGCGCGCGCCCTGGATACGTACACGCACTTCATCTCCATCAACACGACCTAAATCTTTCGCGCTTTGAGGGTCGCAATGCAGATGACGCTTCGAATAAAATGCCCCATGACGCCTCAATGAACTTTTCGGACCAACCACTGTGATCGAGGCCCCACCGGTTGATTCGTGTTTATCTTTCAAAGGCAAATGTTCGTAGCCCAGGGCACGAGCATCGGTCGGGGCAAGCTCGACCTGAGTTTCACCCCTGAACGGGCCGACAAGGCGCACATCTTTGAGGGTTTTACCGTCGTGTAAGAGCGTTACACATTCCCGGGCAGCGAACTGTCCTGGCTGAGAGAGCTCACGGAGCACGTGCAACTCCCCGTGCCCAAACAGGGCCCGAAAATCAGCTTCGCTCAGATGTACGTGCCGCGCTGAAACCTCAACCGGAACAATCACGCGCCCCTCCTTCACTAATTGTACCTCACCCAGACGTTTGGATAAGAGAAATACCGGTCATCACGGCCGGGCAGGGCACATCCAATACTTGAAGCAGTGTCGGCGCGACATCGATGAGGCCGCCGTGCGAGCGCAGCGGGGCATGAAACCGCGGCTCAGCGGATACCAGAATAAACGGAACCGGATCAGCAGCGTGCTCGGTATCATGAAGCCCGGTGCGATGATTCACCATTTCTTCGGCATTCCCATGATCAGCAGTGATGGCAACAGCTCCGCCGAGCTTGAGAACGGTTTCTGCAATGCGTCCGATTGCTTGGTCAACCGCTTCGCACGCCGTAACCGTTGCGTTAAAATCACCGGTATGTCCCACCATATCCGGTGCGGCAAAATTGACGATGATTACATCGTGTCCAAGTAAAGAACGCACACCCCCCATATCTTTCAGGACTGTGTCAGCGATTTGCACTGTCGCCATTGCAGGTTGTAGATTGTATGTTTGGACGGCAGGTGAAGCAATCAAAATACGGTCTTCCTTCTCAAATGGGTCTTCTCGTCCGCCATTGAAAAAATAGGTTATATGCGCGTATTTTTCCGTTTCCGCAATATGCAACTGCGAAAGATGTGCTTTTGAAATTACTTCGGAAAAAGACTCTTCGACCACCTCGGGCCGGAATGCGCGGATAATCTTCAGTTGCCGGTCATTTTCTTTGTGGAAAACAAATGAGACAAAGCGCAGATTATCAACGACCGCCTTGCGGGTGAAACCGGTGAATTTCTCATCGAGCAATGCTTCGGCGATTTGGCGCGCGCGGTCTGCGCGAAAGTTAAACGAAATCACAACATCACCGGATTCAACTGGCTCAAACGGCGCTTCGGCGCGGTGAATAACGGTCGGGGGAATAAACTCGTCACTGCTCCCGTGACGATACGCCTGCGCAATCGCCTGTTCCGGCGTGGCGGCTTGGATGCCATACCCTTGCGTCATCGCGTCATAGACTTTCTGCACCCGTTCCCAGCGTTTATCACGATCCATCGCAAAATGCCGCCCCGAAACTGTCACCACTCTCCCGATCCCCACTTGCTTAATTTTTTTCTGTAGTCGCTCAAGAAAAAGCAGGGCGTCGGTGGGGCTAGAATCACGTCCATCGCAAAACATATGGATTAAAACATTCGCAACACCTTGTTGATGGCATAAATCGAGCAACGCAAACAAATGTTCTATGTGGGAGTGCACCCCCCCTTCCGAAACAAGGCCCATAAGATGCACATTTTTTTGCTCGCCTTTGGCGTAGGAAAGAACGTCAATGAGCGCGCTGTTTTTAAAAAAAGACCCATCGGTAATCGTATTTGAGATCGCGGGTAAATCCTGGTGCACGACCCGACCCGCGCCCAGCGAAAGGTGCCCAACCTCGGAATTGCCGCGCTCACCCTTGGGGAGCCCCACTTCCTGCCCAAATGATATAAGCGTGCTATGCGGGTAGCCACGCCAGTATTTATCCATCATGGGCGTGCGTGCGATTGCGATCGCGTTTCCACCCCACGGTGTACCAATCCCCCAACCGTCAATGATAATCAGCACTAATGGTTTCGGCCGCCTTTTAACTTCGCCCTTGACAGGCCTTACGGGGGCACTTGAGGCAGGCGCCTCCTCGGGCGCATCCGATTCCCCCGCATTGCCCGGGATCAATCCCTCCTGTGCGGTCATGGTCTACTCTTGAAGCTCTTGTTCGATCTCGACCAGCCGGTTGTATTTTGCCATCCGTTCCGGATTTTTCGAGTTCGGCGCACCCGCCTTAATCAAAGGCGCCGCGATTGCCACGGCGAGGTCCGCGATAAATGAATCAACTGTTTCTCCTGACCGGTGGGAAATAATATACGCATACCCGGCCGCGATCGCCATTTTTACAACGTGGAATGTTTCAGTGAGTGTACCGATTTGGTTAGGCTTAATGATTAACGCGTTCGCGATTTTTTGGTCAATCCCCATTTGGAATCGTTCCGGATTAGTAACAAATAAATCATCGCCAGCCACGAGCACCCGTTCTTTTTTAAGTGCCTGGGTCAGCTTCTTCCAACCCTCCCAATTATCTTCCCCGAGGGGGTCTTCGATATATGAAATTGCAAACTTGCGCACCAATTTTTGCCAATACACAGGATTGGTCGGCCCCTGCCCGGCGACATCAAGGCCCAAATGAACCTTGTCTCCGATCTTAGTAATGATTTCGATTGCCTCTTCGTTATCTTTGCAATCCGGCGCATAGCCTCCTTCATCACCCGTCATTGTATTCATTCCCTTTTTCTCAAGCAGCTCACGCAATTGACCGAAGAATTTCACTCCATACGCCAGTTTGTCATTGAAGCGTTCGAGATGATCAGGAATAATCATGAATTCCTGAAAAGAAAGGTTATTTTGGGCGTGCGCTCCGCCGTTGATGATGTTGAACATCGGTGTGGGCAGGGTGGGGGGCACGTCAAGAGCTGAAATTCGATTGAGATATTGGTAGAGCGAAAGCTGCTGATCATTCGCGCTCGCAACCGCCACGGCGAGCGAAACGCCGAGGGTTGCGTTGGCACCTAAATGCGATTTGTTGGGCGTCGCATCCAAGCCGATCATTGCCTCGTCGATCTTTTTTTGTTCAGTTGAATCAAGACCCACAACTTGCTCCGCGATCTGCTGATTAACGTTCGCAATCGCCTTGGAGACTCCCTTGCCTTTAAAGCTCGCGAAGTCGCCATCGCGCAACTCAAGG
Organism: uncultured Candidatus Saccharibacteria bacterium; assembly: GCA_964362865.1. GTDB lineage: Bacteria > Patescibacteriota > UBA1384 > JAGVHQ01 > JAGVHQ01 > JAGVHQ01. Next base: position 7,327 of record CAYIGD010000021.1, read on the forward strand.
GCTTCGTGCGATCCGGTTGAAGTACCACTCGGGACAGACGCACCACCCTTGATGCCGCCTTCAAGGGTAACATCCACATGCACCGTGGGAATGCCGCGATTATCTAAAATCTGACTTGCCTCAATGTTCGTGATAACGGCCATTAATTATTACTCTTCAATCAGTTGCTCTTTAATTTTTGCCTGCACCGGCACGCGCGAAGGATCCACACCGTTTAAGAGAGCCAGGTAATATGAACTCATTGCGCTCATATAGATCATCTGCAACGCCTCCGCAATCTGACCAGCTGATGGGTGCATGAAAAGCGTTTCATACCCGATGCGTTTACGCTGCAGGATTTGTCCCAAAATCGTTTCGCGCACACGGTTGCGCCCCTCGGTGTATTTTGATTCCAGCATCAACACACGCACTTGCGTTTTAATTTCTTTAGGAAAATCGAATCCTGAAATCGCGTTGTGCTGCATTTCGGGAATTTCGAAAAAAGCCGCGAATTGTTTTGCGTTTTCGGCAATATCCTGACTAAAACGGCGCGCCACGGCCCCCATCGCGCCTGAGCCGATGATCACGACGTATTTATCTTTCAGGCGCACAGCGAGCTGCTTGGCCTGATTCTGATACGTTTGAATACCCGGGTGCAGCTTAGCGTCCAATCCGCGCAAGAGAACGATTGCCTCTTTCAGCTCCTCTTTGCCGAGTGCCAACCAGCCCAACTTGGAAAAGATGTAGACCAGCGGGGTAAACATATACCCGAACGCGGCACGGGGTTCGGCGCCGTAATCAATCAAAAATGCGGTTGAACGGTATTTTCTGCCTAATGACGCCAGCGTTGCATCAGTACCGATATTAACCAACTTCGCCCCGTGCCGGGCGGCATGCTCAAAAACAGTCAAGGTCTCTTCGGTCCGCCCGGAATAACTTGAAGCGATCAAAAGCGTGTTAGGGCCGATTAACTTGAGCGAGGTCGTGTCGCGGTGCACTCTTACAGGAATCGGACAGGTTTGCTCGATCAGTTTTTCAATCAGCGCCGAGCCAATCGCTGAACCGCCCATCCCGGTCAACACCACTTCGCGTGCCTTCAGAAACGTGGTGGGGATCGGAATTCGCGCGCAATCTTTCCATGCTCCTTCGATCTGGTCGGGGAAATCCCGAAAGTTCTGCAGAATATTATTGCTGTCCAAACTCCGAATGAGTCGCTCGTCGTCGAGTGTAGTCACGCGATCCTTTCTCCGCGTCGCAACTGAACTTTTAGGTTTCCCGCCTTATCGGCGGGCGCACAGTAAAAGTTCGTTGCTCCTTTTCCACACCAAATACAAAAATTCGGTGTAGAAAGATACGGTACAGCATAACAATACTAGATTACCAACAGAGAATACAGATCTTACGAAACGTGCCTCCCCGGAGCGGAGGCGGATCGTACTCGGATTTATTTGAGATCGCGATCTTCTTTGCGCACCATCTGCAAAATTTTGCGTACAAGTAACGTTGGGTTTTCGTTATAGATAACCCTACCGCCTCCGCGCCGAGCTACTTCGAGAATGTGTTCGATTTCATCCGTAATTCCGCCCGTATTCGTGAGAATCCCGATTGGTTTTTTATCTTCAAACGCGATGGTAAACTCATTCAGCGTTCCGATCCGCCCACAGACAAAAATCACCGCGTCGCAGGAGCGCATAAAAAATAAGTTGCGGCCCGAGTATTCAAAACCCGTATAAATCACCAAATCCATATAATCAATCGGAAGTTTATACTTTTTCTTGTGCTCGAGCTTTGAGGAGGCAGGGGAGAGCCCGATCGAAATCCCGCCGGCCGCTTTCGCCCCCTTAGCTGCTTCGTAGGGAATGCCGGTTGTATCGCCGGTCACGATCACGGCTTTTTCCTGAGCGATTGCTTTACCGATTTGATAGGCTTTTTTAAACGCGTCCGGTCCGCAATTATTATCCAACGCCGAACCGGATACCCCGATTTTGTATTTTAAGTACGTTTTCCTAAGATCTGATGCGCTCAAAGACCCTCCTTCTACGCGTTAGTGCTTTTCGAACTCTTGCGTGTCGTCTGTAACACCCGTCTTCTTCGCTATTTCTTGGAATGAACTTGTTAACACGCATTGTTTTTTGGTGTTTATCATCGTATTTAAGGTTAAAGCATCGGTGTGGGAAGTCAAATCAGCTTCACGCAAACGGAAACTGCCTCGCACCACTCGCGCCGCATACTTAGATTTGGCACGAAAAGGAGGCACACAGTTTTCATGTGAAAGACACACAGCACCTGAACAAAAAACTTCTTTGCCGACGTGGTGGACCAGACGGGAATTGGACCCGCTACCTCCTCAATGCGAATGAGGCGTTCTACCGATGAACTACTGGCCCACGTCAGCGCTAAACTTTACGGCTCTGTTGCTAGGCAACAATCGCATTGAAAGTTTGCGCTTTCTCTTTGCACCAAATTTTTCATTTGGTGCAATCCAATACAACTGCAAACATATGCAGTAAACTTCTCAGTGTATTGTAGACGAATCTGACTCCCGTGAAAAGCACAAATATGCAAGGATAAAGCTATGGAAATAATTAATCTGTCAACGGTGGGCGTGGAGCAAGCCGCGACCCAAGCTGTCGCGACGCTGCGAGGTGAGAAGCTGCTGATCTATCCAACAGACACGGTGTACGGGATCGGAGCAGACGCCGAAAACGAAGCTGCGGTCAACCGCGTGCGCTCCTTAAAAGGCCGGGATCCGAGCATTCCGCTATCGGTCGTGATGCGCGACTTCACGATGGTTGCCCACTATTGTGAAGTGACGCCCGTCATTCAAGCCCTTTTGGAAAAACATCTCCCGGGCGCGTTCACCTTTATTTTGAAGCTGAAGGATACTCGCTTGAAAATCTCCAATACCGGTAAAGCGGGGATCCGAATCCCGCAACACGAGCTGGTGAGCCGAATCAGCGCCGTTTTCGAACGTCCGTACATTACCACAAGCGCCAATATTTCCCATACCCCACCGCTCACTAAAATTTCGGAGATTTTAGAAACGTTCAGCAAGGGTTTGGGGCTCGGTGACTGCATGATTGACGCCGGCACGCTCCTCGACCTCCCTTCAACCGTCGTGGACCTCACTACCGATCGACCGACCATATTGCGCAAAGGCGTCGGCATTTTTACCGAGTAAGGAGTGACAACAGTACCTTAATCAGGTAGAATGTTCTCGATTCGCAACAAGTGCTCGGATTTGTTGCGAGAGAGAAAGAGCAACTTTTCAGTCTAGTTTTTCTCTTTCAAAAAATGCTTGCATTTGTTGGAAGAGGAGGAGCGAACTTCCAGTGCGAAGTCCCGATCCGCAACTAGCGGTCGGGATGAGCTAGAAGTTCAGCTCCGACGAGGGCCGGGTGGCGGAACTGGCAGACGCACAGGACTCAAAATCCTGCGATCGCAAGATCATGAGAGTTCGACTCTCTCCCCGGCCACCAAAAAAACGTGATAGCCATTTGGTAATCACGTTTTCTTTGACAAAATTTTTTAGTGGCGGGCAGACGCGCTTTCTGATTTTTTACGGCGCTATCAAAGAGTAGTAATTATTGAATGAATATGTTAGTTTCACCACAGAAATCGGCCTTGAACATCTGAATGCAGGGGGGGAACAAGCGATGAAACTCCGCGGTATTGACTTCGGCAATGCCCTTGGCGCATCAGGCGTCCAGGGATTCTTTGGAGAGGGCTACTGGTTCCATCGACTGTGGGGCCCGTTTAGCCCAGACCTTTCTGGTA
>CAYIGD010000022.1:0-10203 GCA_964362865.1 uncultured Candidatus Saccharibacteria bacterium
AAAGGCGTCTTTTTTGGCATCAAAATTGATGGCAAACGGAATTACCTGTTTAGTAAATAAGGAACGTAGCTGACCCGCGAGCCGGCGGAATGGATTCGACTGGCGCCCGACCGAAAACGCCTGCTCGGCGGAGGCCGCGCTGTCGTAGCGTGCCCCAACCACGTGGTTTGCTACATCAAACCGACGACCTTCGATCGAAAAATAGAAAGTTGTTTCCTCTTGACCAGCAAGGTAATCCGTCAGCTTTTTTTGCGCCTCGGTTTTAGTGAGATTCTCTACCGCGACATTCGCCACAAACACTCCCGGATATATTTGGTCGCGATACACAAGCGCATGCGCAACCGAGGCAAGTGTCAGCACGACGATAATTATCCCAATGATCATCGTGCTACGCCCAAAGATTTTACGATGTTTTTTTAGCAACGTTTTCATCGCCGTTTAATATTTCTTCTAAGAGATGGCGAGTCAATTGCGTGTAATCCGCGACCTGCTCCTGCGGGGTGCAAAAACTGACGCACACTTTCGCGGGTGCTTTGAGTCCTCGAGGTAAGGCTTCCTTGGGGACACGCCACACTTCTCCTTCAGGACCCTCAACAATTGCAAACGCCCCTTCTGTACGGGTCCACATGACCGTGTAAACCCGACGATTAATCATTACAGCTCTTTTGGACGGGTGAGGTAGGTTGCGAGGGCGAAGAGCGCCCCCGCACCCACAACAGTTGCGATTTTAACCTCGAGCGAATATTCCACTACCACAATCGGAACGGCCAAAATCCCGACTAAATTAGCAACTTTAATCAGGGGGTTAATTGCCGGGCCGGCCGTGTCTTTGTAAGGATCACCGACGGTATCTCCCGTAACGGCCGCTTTATGAGCTTCGCTGCCCTTACCGCCGAAGTGGCCTTCTTCAATATATTTTTTAGCGTTATCCCAAGCCGCGCCACCAGTTGTCATTGAAATTGCCACGTACACACCCGCGATAATCGAACCGACCAAGAGCCCTCCGAGCGCGAGTGGCCCTAAGACGATCCCTACCACAATCGGGACGATAATCGGCAACAAGGCCGGTACGACCATTTCTCGAAGCGCCGCGCGTGTCACGATATCCACGGCCTTCGCGTAATCTGGTCGATCCGTGCCCTTCAGGATTCCGGGCTTTGCTTTGAACTGCGCGCGCACTTCCATAACCACTGCCCCACCGGCACGCCCCACTGCTTGCAGCGCAAGTGCCGAAAAAATAAACGGCAGCATCGCGCCGAGGAAGAGTCCGATCAAAACCGTGACGTTGTTTAGTTCAAAACTAAGCTGCACCCCACCGAGCGAGCGTGTCAGTTCTTCGGTATAGGCGGCAAACAAAACAAGTGCGGCCAAGGCGGCCGAGCCGATCGCGTAACCCTTAGTAACCGCTTTGGTTGTGTTCCCAACCGCATCCAAAGGATCAGTCACGCGGCGCACACGTTCAGGTAAATGCGCCATTTCGGCAATCCCGCCCGCGTTGTCGGTGATCGGGCCGTAGGCGTCAATCGCCACCATAATGCCGGTTAAAGAAAGCATCGCTGTGGCGGCAATCGCTACGCCAAACAATCCGAGCAGATTATAGGCCACCAGCACGCCAGCCAGAATCAGCAGAACAGGTGCGACAGTGGACTTCATCCCAACCGCCAAACCCGTAATGATGTTCGTGCCGTGCCCTGAGAGGGCACTGTTGGCGATTGAGCGCACCGGGCCGTAAGCCGTGCCGGTATAGTATGCGGTGAACCCAACTATGCCCGCTGTGACCACCAAGCCGACGAGAGCGGCCCCAATCAGCGCAGTCGTGCTCACGGTGCTGACAACAAACATATTCGTAAAAAACCAAAATGATCCAGCGGCCATGATGCCCGTGACGATCAAAGCCCGGTATAAAGCGCCCATAATGTTGGTGCCTCGGAGGCCGGAAAAAAGCGAGCCGATCATCGAGGCTCCGATCGAAAGCGCGCCCAAAAGAATCGGGTACGTGAGAAGCGCCGCCTCGGCCGGAAATACCAGCTCTGCCAACACCATTGCCGCCACGGTCGTGACGACATACGTTTCAAATAAGTCGGCCGCCATGCCAGCGCAGTCCCCGACGTTGTCCCCGACGTTGTCGGCAATCACGGCCGGGTTGCGCGGGTCGTCTTCGGGAATCCCGGCTTCCACCTTACCAACGAGGTCCGCGCCCACGTCCGCACCTTTGGTGTAGATTCCTCCACCCAACCGCGCGAAGACAGAGATGAGCGATCCGCCAAAACCCAGGCCGATCAGGGCGCTCACATCGCCCATCGTAAGAAAAAGAGTCGAGATTGAAAGCAGGCCTAAGCCAACTACCATCATGCCTGTCACGGCTCCCCCGCGGAACGCCACGGTGAGAGCGTGCGCCATCCCCTCACGCGCGGCCGCAGCCACGCGGGAATTAGAGGCGACCGAAACCGTCATGCCGATAAAACCCGCGAGTGCCGAGCATACTGCCCCGACGATAAAACCGATTACAGTCGGGGTACCCACTGTCATTCCCAACAGCACCGCGAGTACCCCCGCCACTACGGCCACGGTGATATTCTGGCGTATCAAAAAAGCGCGCGCGCCTTCTTGGATAGCGGCGGAAATCTCTACCATTTTCGGCGTGCCTGTCGGGTGCGAGAGCACCCATCGAATCAGCCATCCTCCCCACGCGAGTGCCGCAATGCCTGCCACAATCCCCCAATAGCCAATGCTCATCAGACCTCCCCGAGTAATGCTTGATATATCATATATGTCGCGCGCGCCGTTGCTTCCCATTTGAAGCGCTGCGCGTTTTTAATGCCTGCTTGAATTGTAGCTTGATACAGATCCTGATCGCCCAGCAGTTGTTGGATCCCGCGCGCAATTGCGTGGGTGTCCATCGGATCAACCGCGACAAGGGCCTTCCCGCCCACTTCCGGGATGCTCGTAGTATTGGATGCTACCACGGGCGTACCGGCAGCCTGGGCTTCCAACACCGGCAATCCGAACCCCTCGTACAAGCTCACAAACGTAAAGACTGCTGCTGCCCGGTACAGTGTCGGAAGATCCCCCTCGGGAATGAATCCCGGGGTCAGAATCTCCGCGCGGTACGCTGAGCGTTCAATGCGCCTCATAATGTGCGGATACTGTGGGTTCGGCGTACCGGCAATCACGAGACGATGATTAAGAGTACCAGAACTGCCTGGCGTTCTACTAGTACTGCACAACTCCTCGTACGCTTCCACGAGCCGCTCCAGATTTTTATGCTCGCTCCAGACTCCCACATACAAAATGAACGGGGAGGGAATGTTGAATTTTTTTTCAATCAGTGTTTGAGCACGTGACTTTGTGATTGTTTGAGCGCGCTCAAACACTTCGTCGACGCCCTCAGGTGTGACAATAACCTTTTCCCCCGCCACGCCCAGCACGCGTTCAATATCGCGTTTCGTATTGAGCGACGGAGCGAAGATTTTTTTAGAGCTGTGCGCGGCCGAGCGCATCACAAGTTTATACGCGAAATTACGTAAAGGGTTGGTTTTCATGCGGTTGCCGGGGAAAAAATGCAGGGTGAGATCGTGGATCGTGGTAACGCGCGCTCCGGTGTAAAAAATCGGGCTGTTAAAATGCGTAAAGTGTACTAAATCGGGCTTAAGCGTTCGCAGTAATTTCGGCAAGCGGCGCTGTTCGGCAAGCGAATAGTGTCCGATATCAGTTTTAAGAAACTTCCAACCTGAAGGTTGATCTGGAAAACGTTTTGGGTCGCGACACAGCACCGTGTAACGGTTCACGTGATCAAGCGCGCCAATATGCCGGATGAGTTCGTTAGCATAGCGCTCAATGCCCGTGGCCTGCAGTCGGGCATCCAATACAATATGGTGCTGTTTCATGCGCGCGCCTTTGTGAGCGCAAAGGCAGTCACAATCCACCAGAGCGCCGCCAAGTCGTTTTTAAAGTATGGGGTGTCGAGCATCCCGTACGAAAGAATTACAATAAACGCGCCCAAAAATGCACCCGTCCATATCTGTGCGCGCTGAAGGTACAACTGCCGAAGCGTATACCAGGCCAGGGTGATGAATCCCGCAAAACCGAAAATTCCCATTTGAACCCATGCGGCAAGAAAAAGATTATGCGGGGTCAGCGCCACGGGTGAGATATAAGCCAAAAAATTGACGCGCTCGTGTGTCAGCTCGGTGAAGACCGTTTGGAATCCTGAGAGCCCGATCCCCCAAATGGGATTCGCGCGTAAAATCTGGGCTGTGGTGCGCCAGATCTCGATCCGGATTGAGTCCGACGTATCTACCCTTGAGCCGATCGCGATCAAAACAACCGCTGCGACTATTCCAAGACCAGCAAGGCCTACTACCCAGCCCAGAGCGCGCCGTTTGGCAGTGTTTTGAATCAGCGGTACGGCAAGGGTGCCGATCGCGGAGGCGATCAGCGCCGCGCGGGAAAGTGTTGCGACCAGGATGAGGATTGCCAGCGCGCTGGCAATCATACGAAACGGTCGGGAAAATTTCCCCCACACAAACAGTGGAATAAACGGCGCGACAAACATCCCTAAATAATTCGGGTGGGTAAAGAGGCCGATCAAACGCTCGTCCGCGGATACTCCGGAGCGAAAGATCCAGCCCGCTGCTGCTTCGAAGACCACCAGGAATCCGCCGAATATAAAGGCGCGCGCGATCCGATCGCGCCCTTTATGCGTTGCAATCACTGACCCCAGCATAGTAGCCAGCACAATAGGAACCACAAAAAAGCTTTTTACAAACCCGAGCGCGTCCAACGTATTGGGAGCGCGCGCGACGCCCACGACAAGGCCGATTGCAATTAAAATCAAAGGGATTGTCAGCGGCCGGAAACGGACAAATTCCGCTTTCATGGGAGCTCGGAGCGCACACCACCACACGAAAACAATCCCCACCGCAACCTCAAATACGTTTGTGGGAAGCACCCCGATCGTAAACCGCAGCATGTAGGCCGGCAGGGCCGCGACGACAAGCGCCAGGGCCCACCAAAAAAGATTATTGGCGCGCTTCACGTAAACTCCACGTTGTGATTGCGCCCAATAATCCAAACAAGACCCACAAATGGATAATGTACAAAGTCGAGAAAAAGTTCAGCTGAACCAAAACAGCCGAGCTGGCAGAGATCAGCCCAATCAGCAATCCCCGACGCAGTGAATCGGTCTCGTGGTAATACGCCCGCAGCGCGCGCATCAACATAACGGCGATCAGCAGTAAGAACGCCCCCAGCGCAAAAAGTCCGCCTTCGGCCAGCAACTCTAAATATTGATTATTCACAATATCCCAGCCCGTTACGGGGGGCTCATCAGGATATCCTTCGACATAGGGCCCAAAGTTACCCGGCCCGATTCCGATCAAAGGACTTGTCTGCCACGCTTCAATTGCTTGACCGTACGCTTTCAAACGTCCGAACGCTGATTCACCAGAGCGCGTGACTCGGAAGTCGGAAATCGTGGCATGACTCACAAACCGCTCGAGTGAATTTTCCCCCACCTGGGAAAGAATCCCCGCAAGTAAGCCAACGGTAATCGCAATCCCCCAAAAAGAGGTAAGCAGAATCTTCATCGTGAAGATGCGCCGCGCGGCCAAAACGCCTAAGACAATCAAAAACATCGCCGCTCCCACGAACGCCCCGCGCGAGAGCGATAAAAAGAAAACTAGGATCATCGCAATGTAGAGGAGTCCGAATCCCTTGGGCGCTTGGAAGTCAACGCGGTTAAGAATCAGCCCCGTGAAGATTCCAAGCGGAATAAACAAATAATTTGCAAAATAGAGCGGTTCTTTGGAAAACGCATGCACCCTCGGGAAGCCGAATACGGCATGGGTATAACCTGGGTCAAGCCCGGTGATTTCAGACGGTAGCCCCACTATATCGCCTGCGAATTGGTATAAAGCATACGCAGCTACGACGGCGCTGCCCACGACTAAGATGCGAAGTGCTGCGCGCACAATCGTTTTATTTTGCATAAGGTGGAATACCGCTTGCCCCAAAAGCTGGGCAAATACAATAAAAAAGAATACCGCAACTGCGCGTTCCCGATTCTGAGCAAAGTACGCAGAAATCCCGAGGGCCACTGCAAGCACCAAACCCCACGGGAATGTGCGCGGGCGGGCAAGGTGCTTTTTCCCAAGTACGAGGTGCAACCCCCACGCCAAAAGCGTCAAAAGCCCGACGGCGTGGTTAATTTTTACGGTGTAGTTGAAAAGTGCGGCGGTTGGCATCCGTTCAAAAGGTAGGAAAAACAGCAGGGCGAGCACTCCGATTTCCGGTTTTTTCAGTACCGCCGCTGAAAGCCCTAATACAAATCCCGCGCCAATTAATACCGTGAAAATGCTTTCCGGAAAAAGAAAACTTACCACAACTGCAAGCGCAATTAAAATCCCGATAAATCCAACCATAAGCGGAAAAGGAACTTTTAACATTATAAAACCTTTGAAATAATAAGCTGTTCGAGCTCGCGGATCACCCCCGGCGCCAAATAGAGAGCGCGTACCCGGGCGTATCCTCCTTCACTTATAGTATGCCAAAGTCTTCGGTTCGTCGTAAGCGAGACGAGAGAGAGCGCAAGCGCCCCGCTGTCACGCTCAGTTACCAGTAGGCCTGATTTCTTATGGATGACATATTCCGGGATAGCGCCGCTTTTTGTCGAAACAACGGGAGTCTTGGTTGCCATTGCCTGGAGGTTCACCATCCCGATTTGCTCTTCCCAGCGCTTCGTTGTACGGGAAGGTGTCGCAACAACCCAAGCACGTTGGAACGCTCTCGTCAACGCGGCGTCTTTCAGCACGCCGCGCAGCCGGATGATATTTTGATATCCGTGCTCTACGACGAAGCGCTTAACGTCTTCCTCCAGTACACCGCGTCCAATCATTTCAAACCGAACATTCGCAACGCTTCCCGCAACGAGCGGAATTGCATCAAGAAAATCCTGGATCCCTTTTTCTTCATCCAATCTGCCGATAAATACAATCGTTGGTTCTTTGGCGCGCTCTTTTTCGTCTGGAAAAAATATAACCGGATCAACCCCCCAGACACTGCGCAGGAACTCCTGCAATTTTCCCTCGGGCACCCCCGCTTCCAAAAAATTACGACGCGCTCCGCTGTTACCCCATAAAACCACGCGCGCGTCCCGCGCATACCAGTGCATAATACGGGCCATGAGCCCCCCGATGAGCGGGCCAAACCTTTTTTGGACGGGTCGGTTTTCAATCGAGGGGAAAAAGTAGGGGATATTATTTCTGCGGGCATACGCATGGGTAAAGAAAGCCATTCGAAGCGCCGTTCGCGAGGCATACGGTTCCGGCCCTTGAATTGCGTCGGGCTGGAATCGATCCAAAGCCGCCCACAGGCCTTTAATCGTTGGGACATGTTCGCATGTCGCAAATTTGCGTGGGTCAAAATCACCATACGGCGCGCGAAGGTAGAAATGGCGCACGTCCAATTTTTTGAAAAATCGAAATGAGGTTTGGATATCGCGCCGAATTGCTTCCGATAAAAACGCTACTCGCGGTTTCGTCGGCATCAAACTTTTCGGCTTGTCCCGATTCCGCCAATCGGCGGATCGGGGATTCGCAGTAGAAAGTTTGTGCCTCCTCTTTGCGCGGAATGCTTTCATTTCGCGCAATACAGTGGGCGGATTCCGAAAAGGAGCTGTATTCACGTTTTTCCCCCTGCCTGCCGGTACACGTCCCAAAACGAATATACCCGCGGGCGCTGAATTTTATTGATGCGTATAAGCGCCGCAAAAAATCCGTGCAGAAAAGCGACATCCAAGAAAAGAATTGCCCGCAGTACATAGAAAGGCAGATACGCGCAATGCTCTATCCACGCCCGTACTCCTGCTATGGCGCGCCAATTAAACGTAAAAAGATTGCGCGCGGTAATCATGCGCACGCGATATTTGGAAAAATTGCTTTTAATCGTAGGGCTGTGATCATGCCTCACCGTAAATCCTGGAGCGCACATGCTCGCCCACCCTTTGTGCCAGGCCCGCCAGCCTAAATCCGCATCTTCCCAATAAAACGGGGAGAACAGGGCTGAAAACCCTCCGAGTGCTCGAAAATACTCGACTCGAATAAGTGCTGCCCCACCGGATGGATACATAATCGGGAACGGATGGATGTCGCGCTTGGTACCAAACGCGTCCACGTGGCGCAAGAGCCCGTGCCGAAATTCAGGCAAAGCCGCGCCACCCACCTGTTCATTGGATATTTTCTGGCGGGCGCTCACCGCAAACCACTCCTGATGTGCTCGCAAGGCACCGAGCGCGGAGCGCAACCCAGTGATCGGGATAACATCCGTATTCAAAAGCAAAACATACGGCGTGTGTACGGCGCGCATCCCCGCATTCACTGCGCGTGCAAACCCGCGATTTTCAACACTGCCAATATATTCGACCTCCGGAAATTGGTGCATAAGATCGCGCGTGGCGTCCTTGGAACCGTCATCATACATAATCACGCTTGTGTGGGGAATCGTCTTTTTAAGAAAGCCGATCACAACCGGCAGATTCTTCTTAATCAGCTGTTCGCCGTTAAACGAAGGAATTAGAACCGTAAGCTCAGCGTTTGAGCTGTGCGACTTCTTCATAAACCTCAATTGTTTTTCGCGCGGTTTTTTCCCAAGAAAAATATTGGGCACGTTTGAGCCCGCGCCCGCGCAGTATCTTGCGCTCTTGATTACTCTCCAGCAAACGGCCGAGAGTCGTAATCCATTCTTTTTCAGAATGTGGGGAAAGTAAGATTCCGGCATCCCCGACTACTTCCGGCACGGAGGAGGTGTTGGAGGCGACCACGGGTGTACCGCAGGCCATCGCTTCCAAAGGCGGCAAGCCAAACCCTTCGTACAGTGAAGGGAAGGCGAAAACGCGAGCGCCCGAATACAGGGCGGGTTTGTCGGCTTCGTGTACGTACTGGGTAAAAACAACCCTTCTAGTCAGACCTTCCTTACGCACCAAATGAAACAGGCCTTGGTAGTACCATCCCTTTTTACCCGTCAGAACCAACTGTAATGTGGGATATCGGGGAGCAAGCGTGCGAAACACGCGCACGAGAAACTCCAGATTTTTGCGCGGCGAAAGGGTGCCGACATGCAGCACATAGTCGGGAGCAATTTTATAACGCGCTCTCACCCGCGTAATCTCGGCGTGATCTTTAATCGGGCGGTAGTGGGCGCCAGCCGCCAAAGGAATCACCCGAATTTTCTGGGCGGGAATGTTTAAAACTCGCATGACATCCGCGCGGGTGTGATCTGAAATCGCGATAATGCGCGTTGCCCAGCGGTAGGAAAACGGCATCCAGCGCGCAAAGAACAGCCGTGAATAAAATGGAATATCTTCACCAAAAAAGTTTGCGATCAGGTCATGCACGGTCACAACCACCGGCATCGGGGTGACGATTGGTACTGAAAAGCACGGGTGATGCAACACATTGACACCCTGTCGCAATGCCTGAAACGGAATTGTCGCTTGGTCACGCCACAGGCGCGCGGGGGTTGAGAGATCGCGCTTACCTTTCGGATAAAACAAAAGATATTTGTTTTTTTGATCAATTTTTAGCAGAGTGTCCGTCAAGTTTTGAACGTAGAATCCAAACCCAGTCGGCTGGCCGACCGTGGTCTGCGCGTCAATCCCGATTTTCATTGTTCACCACGTGTTACTAAGCGCATCAGCGATGGTGGCACAGCCCGCAGAGCAAAAATGAGACCAGTGTAGACGAGTGAGCCAACCGCAACCGATAACACAAGCCCCTGTTCGGACACCATAAAGACCGCCCCCGCCATCACGAGCGCGCAGAACAACGCTTTGATCACGAGGTGCGCGTTAAACTTGAATTTAAGCATACGCCCGATCATACCCGCATACAGCGTTAAAACCAAGAGTTCGGTCAAAACCGTGATGAGGGCCGCGGCCATATAGCTGAAGTACGGAATCAAAAGAATATTCGTCCCCACGTTGAAAAGGACAAAAATAATGTTGGGGATAATCAGACGACGCTGAATATTCAAGCCCAGTGCCACATGCGCAAACAGCACCGAAAACGTACCGAAGATCAGCGAAGTCATGAGCACCATCAAGACATGGGGGGCACCAAGCTCGACACCTCCCACCCTGAGTGTACTGGCTGCCGCAAAATCTTGCCCCGCGATAAATCGAATGATGTGCGGGGCAAGCACGAACGC
>CAYIGD010000023.1:0-9881 GCA_964362865.1 uncultured Candidatus Saccharibacteria bacterium
CGCGCATGACACGGAAACGATCGCGACGCTGATCGTGAGCGCGTACGCGCTCGGGGCAGTCGGGCGCGTTCAAGCAGGGGGCTCCCCTGCGCGTTTTGCAATCGGATTCGCGCTCCTGTTCCTTTTGCTGCCGATCTTTAATCCATCCACTCGCATTGCCGGATTATTACTACCGTTTGTCGTGTGGTGCGCCGCGCTGTATCGCTCTGAAGATACCGCTCGGACGCGACTGTTGCGCTTAGGGCTCTTCACCGCCCTGTTGGGGCTTGTGACAAATCTCGGTTTTCTGATAGCCCAAGCTTCATTTTTCACGGGCGAACATGTTGCGAGTGCGAATGCGGGTGCGGCAAGTTGGCTGAGTGGGGTCAGCGAGTCGACTTCGTTCTGGAACGTTGTGCGCTTAATCGGCGCGTGGGATTGGTTCCAAACCTTCTCCGGCGAAGCATACGTGCCGATCGCTCAGTTTTACCAAACCCCGCTCGGAATACTTGCGAGTACCGCTCCCATCGCGCTCGTGACCGTGCTTACTTTTACCCGGCGGCGCTGGACAATTTGGCACACGCTTGTTGCGGTCGGGGTTATCCTTGCGATGGGTACCCATCCCCCGTTCGGAGTGGGATTCCAGTGGGCGTTTGATCATCTTCCCGGATTTTCAATCTTTCGCTCAGCGTGGTACAAATTCAGCATCTGGATCCTTTTGGGATTACTAGTCCTCATCGCTCAAGGAACTGAAACATTGCGCTTCAAACGAACAGGGCTTGTGCCAACTCTCGCACTGCTTTTCGGGGCGCTCTTGATCGTTTCAGGTTGGCCTCTTTTAACCGGGGCGCGTTACCCTCGGCCACAAGAACGGGATGTTTTATCCGCACCGCGCGTGATCATCCCAGGGTATGCCCGCGAGGCCGCAACCTGGATTCGCGCTCATACCCAAGGCGGGCGCGTACTGCTCATGCCGCAACACCGCTTTGATTCTTCTCAGATGAGCTGGGGGTACGGGAGCATCGCACCCATACAAAACCTGCTGTTTGACCCCGTTCCAACGGTCTATAAAAGCTTTATCAGTGGCGCAGGAGAATCCCGATTGCTCGATCTTTTTGAGCAGCGCCTTGCGAGCGGGGATCGCGGGGCAAGCCGGGTTGTTGCAAACTTGAGGATTGAATTTATTCTGCTCCAAAAGGATTTTGCCTACCGCAATTTCAACCTTGCCGATCAAACCGCCTTCTACCGAGATGCGCTCAGAGGGCAAGAAAATATCACCAAGGCTGCGGAATTTGGGGAATGGGAAATTTTCCGCGTAGCCTCTACTCAATCAAAAGCGTTTTTCGCACCCTACGCAGCGCAGCTTGTAACCGAAGGCTCAGATGAAATGGCTTTGACGCAGGCGCACAACGTGATTTTCACGGATGAAACCGACTCCGCCGTTGCGGAGAGCGCCCTGCTTTTTGGCCGTTGGGATCTTTCTGAAATGGAGCTGACCGGCACAACCGCGCGAGCGCGAGCGCCTAACCTTCCCGCGGCAAGTTATAGTGTGCAAGCTCAAGGAAGCCTCGGGGGCCTCACGCTAAACGGGCAACCCATTGCCGGAGCAGGCATGGTCGCGCTCGGAGCGGGGGCAGTGCTTGAAGGAACGCTCGCGACCAAACCGTATCCGCTCAAAAACGCGGATTTTTCTTCTAGGGCAGACTGGACCGTCATTAACGAAACCGGGCCGGGCTCATTTGAGAATCGAGGTTCCGAGGGCGCGCTCACTGTTGCGGGCGGGCGAATGACGCTTTTTCAAACGCTTCCCAAATTCGACGCCACAAAATACTATCTCGCAACAGTGCGCTATAAAACCCAAGGGGATGCGCTCTGGAAGATTGGCATTCGCCAACCTGGGCCCGCGCCGCGCTCTGTTGCACTCCCCAACGAGCAGGAGTATCAAACTAAAACTTTTTGGGTACCTGCTGACCGAGCATTCGCACAAGCCCAGCTTGAGTTGACGGGAGACGGGTCCGGCGCACTCATTCTGGACGACCTCACGCTGAACGAAGTTGAAAACACGACCGCCCTGACCATCACGCCGGAGGTTTCGCTCGCAGCCAAAGCGTTAAGTGTTGAGCGGCAATCCAGCACGCGCTACATCGTCCGTGGGGCAGCATCACGGGGTGGGGTGGTTGCGTTTAACGAAGCGTATTCCGCGCTCTGGAAGGCGTACGAAGGCGCGACTGAACTGTTCCACTTCCGCGCTAACGGTTTTGCAAACGGCTGGAGGATCCCGCACGACGGACCGTTTGAAATTACAATTCGCTACGTCCCGCAACGAACACTTGTAACGAATATATATGTCAGCGCTGTACTTATTTTTATTCTTGCTCTTTTCGTTTACCTACGAGCACGGTCGTCAAAGAGTGTCGCGCGGGAAGTAGCGTATTCCGCTCCCCGCTGGAGCGGCCTGTTGGCATTTGGTATTTTGGGTCTAGTTTCCTTGGTACCCTTGCTGTGGTTTCGCGAAGGCACGCTCATTACCGGAGCGGACATCAACTTTCCGCTTGACCCTTTAGCGCGCTTTGGGAACCGGCTGTTTGCGTGGGGAGTTTCAGCCAACGGCGGGGTAGACCAAAGCTCACTCTTCTCATCGCTTATATTCCACGGTGTCCAGGCTTTATTTGCCGCGCCAGGGTTCGCGCTCGTCTGGGTAGAGCGGCTGGAGCTGATTTTTTGGAACGCTCTGCTGGGAGCATCCTTCTTTATTTTCATCCGAGAACTAATTGGCAAGCGTTGGAGCGTTGCGGCGCTCGCGGTCACGTGTTTTTGGCTATTTAATCCATACCGAATCGTAATGTGGACCGAAACAAATGTCGCGACTGTGGCTGGCAGCATCGCCCTGCCGCTTTTTCTGGTGACCGCACTAAAAGTCTTCCGTGCCAAACTTAACCCGCACTCTGGAGGGGTGTTGATCGGCATGATTCTCTTACTGGGCTCCGGCATGGGCCTGAATCCGCCGATCATGGTCCTCACGCTCGGCACTGCTTTACTATTTTACCTCGG
Source organism: uncultured Candidatus Saccharibacteria bacterium (assembly GCA_964362865.1). Taxonomy (GTDB): domain Bacteria; phylum Patescibacteriota; class UBA1384; order JAGVHQ01; family JAGVHQ01; genus JAGVHQ01. The sequence goes on from CAYIGD010000023.1 coordinate 3,031, forward strand.
GGGATTAGTACGGACGTGGCGGAAAAAATCCGCGCGAGCGCGCTGGCTTTTATTTGGTCTTTTCATATTTGTTTGGTCGGGCGTGTTAAATCTTTTTTGGATTTTACCGTTTACGGTCGCGCTCGTGGCAAGCGCCCAGGCTTCCTCGGGCTTAGAGGGATTTCAACTCTTAAATTGGGTTGGGGGTTTATCACGGGACACCTCGCTTTGGAACGTTTTGCGCCTGCAAGGCGCATGGGATTGGTATCAGAACTACAAATCCGAACCATACATTCCGTATGCCAAAATCTACCGCGAAAACCTTGCTCTGATCACAATCAGCATCCTGCCCTTTGCGTTGAGCGTTTTCGGATTGATCTATACGCGCCAGCGTTGGTGGATCGGATTCGCCCTGATTCTGATTACAATCGGAGTTGTTTTTGGGATGGGCGTGCACGAAGGCGCGCTGGGGATTTTTGGGTGGGCCTCCGAGCACATCCCCGGATTTTGGATGTTCCGCTCCCCATGGTACAAATTCACGCTCTTAACAACGCTGGGCTACGGGATCGCAATCGCGTTCGCGCTCGTGGCACTGAAACGTTTCATCCGTTCCACTCCCGTATATCACATCAGCGTGTTGGCGCTTGCCGGACTGTTTATTGCGTTCGGCTTTCCACTGCTGACGGGCTCGCTTTTTCCTACCAAAACCGAGCGGCAGGAGCTCAACAACTTCCACGTTCAAGTTCCCTCCTACGTCTTTGAAGCGAGCCGCTGGCTGAACCAACAAGCGCGAGAAGGGAAAGTAATGTTCCTGCCCAAAGATGCTGCGTATAACTACACCTGGGGCTACGGATCGGCCGGGGACGTTACGTTTGATCTCATTCGGCGCCCGATCGTAACTCCCCTCACATTTGCATCGCAAGACGACTCGTTTTCCGCTGGGCGCTTGATTGAGCTGGCATACGAGTATCTCTATCAAGGCCGCCGGGAGGAGACCATGGCGATTCTCAACGCCCTCAATGTTTCGTATCTGCTGCATAAAAACGACTCGCGCTACGATTTTTATCAAAACACGGATAGCCCTAATTTTGTGCGCGAACGGCTCGCCGCCTTTCCGGAGATCCAGCGTGTGCAAACGTTCGGGGAATGGGATATCTATGAGGTAGCGAATGAAGAAGTTGCAGGAGAAGTTGTTGCAGATGCAAACACGGCCGTTATTATCGGAGGGACAAGCGATTTTGCTTCCGGTCTAGTTTTAAGCAAACGCGCCCAAGCGGCACCGCGTTTCTACGCCTCGTTAGCCGCTGTTCCATCTGAAACACTGGCACTCGCAAACACAATTCTTAGCTTTACCAATCCAACCGACCTCAGAGAGAATGAGGGCGCTTTGCAACTAACGCTCACGGCACCGAAAGATGCCACCTATAACCTGCTGGCCCAGGGCTCGTTCCGCACGCCGTTTACGATGACGATCAACGGCCAAACGTTTTCTACCAAGCAGGAGGCAGGCTGGAGTGACCTGGGAACAGTGACGCTTCCGGCCGGAACACACACGGCTACAATCAAAAATCTGGTCCCCTCCCAAAATTTTGTTCAAAACGGAGGATTTGATAATTTCGCGCATGGGACATTCCCGAACTGGGAAGCCAAAGATTGCGATGTGGACGCACGCGGCGCGGCGATCTTTGATTTACAGCCACGCAGCGGACCAGACGGCTCTTCCGCCGCCAGCGTGCGTGCCCAGGGCCATGTGCAGTGTCTTACGCAAAAAATCACACGGGATTTTTATCCCGACGCAATTTATAAATTATCCTTTGATTACCTCGCCATGGAAGGCGCCCCGCCCCAATACACGATCTGGCAAGAAGGTCCTCAATCGCCTCGCCCGCAAGAAACCTTTTCTGCTTCAAAAGAATGGACGCATTTTGAAACCATTTTTATTCCGGAGGTTTCAACGGAGTCGCTAGAATTGTTCTTCTATGCCGATGGGCGTTTAGGGCGCAGTTCGAATTCCTATGCTAATGTCCGTTTAACTCGCATTGCCGATTCTTTTACCAGTATTGCGCTGACCTCCCAACCGAGCACCACCACCCCCGAAGGGCCGCGCGTGAAGCTGATTTCCCAAAATCCGACCCAAGTTGTTTTTGACGTAACCGGCGCTACAAAAACAACAGTCGTCGCGCTTTTGACCGGTTTTGCACCGGGCTGGCAGGCAACGGTTGCGACCGAGCGCGGCAATCGGCGCGCCTCGAAGAATAGTCACTTTGTGTACGCCGGTTATGCCAATGGATGGCAATTAGCAGAATCGGGTGCGTATCGCGTGACGCTCACCTATGGTCCACAACGACTTTTCCTGATTGGAATCTTATTGGCGGCGGGCGGGGTGTTGGTTTGCGGCGGAATGACGATACGGCGCAGATGGGGTAAAAAATGAAGAAAATCTTTACCCACCCCTTATCTATCATCAGCATTCTCACGCTTGCATGGTTTGCGCCGATCCTGATCGGTTTCACCCACCGGGCCTATGGCCTGCCCGGAGACCCGTCCGGCGCGATTTGGTCGTTTTACGATTCCACCCTGCATCCGCTGACATTTGGCCTTACTCAACCGGTTTTGCTTGCGTTTGAAGGATGGGTTCTCACGCACCTTTTCGGCCCGATTGCCGCGTACAATCTCCTCTCGATCGGGGCGTTCTTTTTAACCGCCTGGTGGGGCTACCGATTTTTTTCAACGCTGCTGCCGCGGGGGTGGGCGTTATTCGCCGCGCTCGTGGTCGCGTGGTCTCCGTACCACGTACTGCAAAGTATGCAACATCTGGGGATCGCCTCCATTCAATACCTCATGCTTTTGCTGTGGCTGCTGGCGCGCTCGTGGCGCACACCCACACTTGCAAGCGCGATCATGGCGGGCGTGGCCGGAGCATTGGTTGTTTTACACGACTACTATCTGGCCTTGATCGCCGGGGTCGTGCTGATTACATTCAGCATCCTGTTCATTGCCCGCCACCGCCTTCAAGGCGCGATTCACACTGGAATAAACGCGCTTGTGGCCGGAACACTCACCGTGCCGTTTTTGTGGGAAATTGTGCGCTCGGTGCTGGTGAGCGGCACGATTCCCGTGAACCTTGGCTTGCCGGTGCGAGAGGCAACTGAATCGGCTGTCTACAGCATTCGGGCAGCTAATTTTGTCATCCCGCCCCTTGACCACCCTCTTATAGGAGAAGTGACACAGGTCGCCGCAAGAGTGCAGCTTTTAGGAAGCAACCTGTTTGAGCAGACCTTTTGGCTGGGCATTGTCGCGCTGGGAATCGCAGGAGCAATGCTGGTGCTGAAAGCCCCGCGCGCCCTGCGGCATGCAAAAGTCGTCGCCATAATCCTTATCGTGCTCGGATTACTATTTGGGGTTAGTTCTTACAACGGAACGCACTTGGAGCCCTCGGCTTTAGCCGCGGTGATTCATGCCGTTGCCCCGGTTTTCCGGGTCTGGGCGCGGTTTGGAATTCTGGTCGTAATCGGCGTCAGCATCTTAGCGACAATCGGTTTGACGCGCATGTCCCACTATCGCACAACACGCGTTTTTGCCCTGCTTGCCGCCGGTTTCATTCTGATTGAAATTTTTATGCTTCCCGCGCGCTCATTCGAAGTATCGGCCCAAAGCGTGCCGGGTGGTTTAGGGCGTTTGGCCCAGGATCGTCCGGATGCTTGGGTGGCAGTCTATCCGCTTGCCCCTTCCGGGGAAATTCGGGATTCTTTATATCGTACTTGGACGATGTTCGTGCCGATCAAACTCTGGAATCTTGAATCCGACTGGAACACGCATGCACTCACGAGCGAAGATTACGTTAATCCGTTTGACTCTCGTGTGCTTGCGCGCCTGAAAAGTCAACGTGTCCAATACCTAGCGCTCGACCTTACGGCTTATCAGGAAGGCGCTGTTCCGCCTGAAATTTTACGCTACTATGACCCGATATTTCCGAATTTCCCGCTTGGTTACCCTTTCCCAACTAATCCCATTCCCCCTGAACTTAAGGAGCTCACTCAATACTCGAACGGCACGATTCGGATTTTTGAGATTCAGTAAAGAAGGGTGCTAATCGCACCCTTCTTTAAAATCGCCGAGCAATTTTTACTGGATAACGTTGACGTCCCAGTAGACGCCTAGGTCAGGGAACCATGTGCCGCTTGCGGTAATCATGCGGAAGGATTCACGGTGCGCTCGGAACTCTTTGTCGGCCGTCACCGTCATCCAGAACGAGAAGGTCGCGGTTTGCCCGGGTGCAACAGAGCTCTCGTTCATTTGGACGCGCGTTGCTGAAACCCAACCGGACGTGTTGCCGCTTTGACGGTCTTCCCGAATGTAAGGGGGCACGACTTCGTTGCGCGTGGCAAGAAAGACTTCGTTTTGCTTCCAAGTCACGGTGCCGGTATTCTTAAACGTTACTTGCAGGTTAAACGATTCTCCCCGGCGCGCGGTAGGGTAGGCATTCTGGCTGGCCCAATGCGCCGTAAGGCCATTGTTGCCTTCGCGCACTCTGACATCCCAATACACGCCGTAATCCTGCATCCAGCCCACTCCTTCGCCCAGCGGTTGGAAATATTCGCGATATAAACCGGATTTCGCGTCTGAAGGAGGCGTCAGATAAAATACGAAGGTTGCCGCTTCGCCCGGGGGCACAGAGCTTTCTTGCATCGCAACGCGATTGGACGAAATCCAGCCCGAAGTGTTCCCCTCCAGAGTATCCTCACGAATGAATCCGGGTACGCGGTCCTTAGGGTTAGAGGTGCCTAAACGAACGCTGTCGCGCGTCCATGTTTCGGTGCCGACGTTCTTAAATCGCACCCAGAACCGGCCCGGTTGACCCGGATCAAGGGTAGGGTAGTTGCTTTGGCCGGCCCAGGCCGCGGCCAGAGAATTAAAGTATTGCTGCATAAAGGTAAAGAAGTTGTAGTTCCCGTTGTAGACGTGCGGAGTGTAGCGATAGAGGGCCGCGGTTGCTTGATTGTTAAAGGTGACACTGTGCGCCCCGTTGTAGTCGTTAAATGTTTGCTGCCCGCCCGCTTTGAAGTCGTTAAACTGCGATAACACTGAACGCTCATAGTTCCACTGCAGTTGCCAGGCGGCAAACTCAACCTGTTTCGTAAACCCACGCCAGCTCGGGTGGGCATTGAGCGCTTTCACGCACCCGGTTGAGTCGTTCACCCCGTAGCCCATCGCACACTCGAGTTTTGCATTCGATGGGTTAGCTTCGGTAATGAGGCCTTGTTCTTTTTGCAATGTCACCAAAAGAACTTGAGGGTTAATGCGGGAGACGATGTTGCGTCCGGCAAACGTGCCCGATGCTTCCCCTGCTCCGTGGGCGGCATCGTAGATAATTTGGGCGGCGCTGCGGCCGTTTTCGGAATAATTCGCGAGTCCGCTGCCTTTACGCGCCAAAAACGCCTGAATATCAGCGCTCGACATCGCGTCGCGCGCCTGAAAAGTGGCATCGTCAATCAAATTATTCGGATTAAAAGAAGCCGCGAGCGCGCCGCGGACTAAGGGTTGATTTGTGAGTGCGCCAAATGCCATTCCAGCGATCAGTGCGATCGAAAAAAGAAAACTTCCTCCTCGAAGATACCGCAAGCTCATCCTCCTCCTTACCATCTTTATTACTATACCATACCTGTCATTGGGAATCAACCCGCAGAGCACAGTAAGGGCGACATATCGTGCGTTATGCCAAAAAGTAACTGCATCCATCTTCAGCGCATGTTTTCGGCAAAAATCGTGGCGGTGTAGACGCGCCGCGCGCCGCCTTCCCGCAACAACGCGGCGCAGCGGGTCAACGTCGCGCCGGTCGTGCGGATATCATCCACTAATACAACGCGGCTTGGCACGTGCGAGCGTCGGCCAAACCGGTGGATTGGATTTTCCAAGCGGGAGCGTCGGCCCAGCCCGACTTGCGAAGCTATCGTGCGGCTTACAAGCGTGTTCACAAGCGGCAATTGAAGGCGCGAGGCGACTGTGCGCGCGCACAGCTCGGAAAGTATGTATCCGCGCCGTATTCGGTTGAGCCAGTGTGAGGGCACGAACGTGACAAGCTCTACTTCCCATCCTGTTCGCTCGACCGCTTGAGCAAGAGAGTGCGCCAACAGCTCCGCTAAAGCGCGATTGCGTTTGAACTTCGCAGCCCACAACACCGGATGGAAATTATCTGTATACGGGGCCAAACTTAGCCCAGCGGTTACGGCCTGTCCACGATGAAACTGGCACACAATGCCTAACGTGCTCAAGCGCGAACAAAAGGGGCATGTCGGCGGATTCGATTTGAGCAAAGCGCAACACCCCTGACACAGAGGACCGTCTTGATCCCCGCACCGTACGCACTCCTGTCCAAATACTATTGCTGAAAGGGGGTCCATCGCTTGACTATGTGAGGTCCTCATCCTTATGCTAGAGATAGTTATGTGCTATTCGTTGTCCATTATTAGTATGCGTGTGAAACGCGGATCGTTCCATCCAGATAACCGATCACAACGAACAAGGCATCTAGGAGGGTGATGGCAAAACAATCTGAGGAAATGACCGTGCCGGAAGCATCGGGCGCGCCCGAGTGGGCGGATGACGCCGAAGGCCAACTGGCCATTGATGTCTATCAAACCAATGACGAAGTGGTGGTCAAAGCCCCGATCGCGGGCGTCAAAGCCGACCACCTCGACATTTCGATTACGGACGAAGTTTTAACCGTCAAAGGCGAGCGCACGCATGAGGAAGAGATCGCCAACGAACACTATTTTTCCCAGGAGTGTTACTGGGGCGCGATCTCACGCTCATACATCTTGCCGGTCGCGGTTGACCCTCACAAAGCCCGAGCCCCGCTGCGCGACGGGATT
>CAYIGD010000024.1:0-8662 GCA_964362865.1 uncultured Candidatus Saccharibacteria bacterium
AAGCATCGAATAAAGAATTAAAGTTTTTCGATGAGGCCAGTAAAAAAGCATATCGTCCCTTTGTGATTGAACCGACCATGGGCATTGAACGGGCCTTGTTTGCGTTTTTATGCGAGGCATACAAAGCATACCCGAATGGTAGAGGTGGCTCCGACGCTCCGGCTGGAGCTCCGACTCAAGATCGTCAGAGCGCAAAAGATACTATTGAAATTGTGCTGCACCTTGATCCGCGCTTAGCGCCCTACAAGGTAGCAGTATTCCCGCTGGTCAAAAAAGAGAAGCTGCCTGAGATTGCTCAGAAACTCGTACAAGACCTTAGAAAGCAGTGGTTTGTGCTTTACGACGAATCCGGCTCAATCGGCCGGCGGTATCGCCGCGCCGATGAAATCGGTACTCCTTGGTGCATTACGGTTGATTTTGATACTCAAAAAGACGACGCGGTTACGATCCGCGACCGCGACACCATGCAACAGGAGCGGGTGAAACTCAACAAAGTCCAAGACTGGATCTCCAAGAAACTTCAACAATAAGTACCGAGTTTTGTGATATACCCGAGAGCCCAGAGCGCTCTTTTTCGTGTGGGAAATCTATCCACAGCCCCTCTCTTGACGGGCGTCGAAGTGGTGTCTATGATCATAGTAGTGTGGAATTGTGGAAAAAGGTGGGGATAAATGGTGAATCCTGTGGATAAAATATGCAGGGAAGCCGTAATCTGCGCTTATCAAGGAAACCTACGACTATGTTTATCGGTGAATATCAGCATTCAGTGGACGAAAAGGGACGAATCGCGATTCCGGTTCGGTTTCGCGCGCAGCTTTCCGAGGGAGCAGTAGTGACCAAGGGTCTTGATAAAGCGCTCGTCCTCTATCCTTTATCAGATTGGAAAGAGCTTGCCACCCGCTTATCCGCATTGCCGCTGAGCGCCCGGGCATATGCGCGTTTGACGCTTGCCGGGGCAATGGAAGTGATACCCGATAAACAAGGCCGGGTGATTTTACCCGGCTATTTACGTAAATACGCTGAGATTAAAACGCAAGCGGTCGTGACTGGCCTCTACAACCGCGTCGAAATCTGGGACGAGGCCACTTGGCAGCAGTACCGCACTCAATCCGAAACCGACTCAGCGGCTTTGGCTGAAGAGCTGGGCGAGTTCGGGGTGTGATTTTTACAATCAAAGTTTTTGGCATGCGCTCCGTAAGGAGACTCAGCGTATCTGAGGAGGGGCCTTCAATACTGAACATCGTTTACCCTGAGTGGGTCGAACAGGTCGAAGTAATGAAGGAATTAACATCCTTACGGAGCGTCTGCCAGAAAATTCCGCCCAGAGCGGTTGCTGGTAGTACATCATGACTGCACCTTCCAATTTAGGGCACGAACCAGTTTTGGTTTCGGAAATCATGGAGCATTTCGGGGATCTTGCCGGAAAGGTTGTATTAGACGCCACATTCGGGCTTGGAGGACATACCCGTGCACTCGCGCAGAGTGTGGGGCCCAGTGGGCGCGTGATTGCGCTTGAAGCTGATCCGGAATCAATTGCGCACGCAAGAGCACAGTATGAATTCCCGGAAAATGTAATGATCCTCAACGGCAACTTTCATGATTTGGCACAGATTCTTCCGGCGCATGGCATCAAAACCGTTGACCGAATTCTGATGGACCTGGGGATCTCAAGCTGGCAGCTGGAACACTCGGGCAGGGGATTTAGTTTCAATGACCCCGAGGCGCTCGATATGCGAGTGGACCCCCATCTGCCCCATCCGGCCTGGTGGTACGCAAAAACGCTCGGGGAAAAGAATCTGCGGCGCGCGCTTGAGCGTGTTGGAGAACGCTACGCTCCGCGTATCAGTGCGGCGGTTACCAATTTCGTGCGTGGCCCGGTGAGCGCGCACGCGCTTGCCAGCGAGGTTGCGCGCGTCGTAGCGCAGCGGGGCAAGTTGCATCCGGCCACCAAGCTGTTTTTAGCCTTACGAATGCTTACCAACAATGAGCAAACGAATCTTGAGACCGGATTGGAAGAAGCGCGCAAGATTTTAGCGCTTAACGGGATCTTGGCGGTCATTAGTTTTCATTCCCTCGAAGACCGGATTGTCAAGATTACATCGCGCGCTCCTGGTTGGAAAGCGCTCACGAAAAAACCGATTGTCCCGACTGTTGCCGAAATCGCGCGCAACCCACGCGCACGTAGTGCCCGCTTACGTATTATTCAAAAAAAAAGCATTACATAGGAGTTTACACATGCTTGTAACTCATCGCTCAACACCACTAGGAATGCGTCGCATGGCAAGCGGCCGCACGATTCGTGTCGGCCCGATTACGATGCGGTTTATGACCGTGGTGTTGCTGGCATTGGCTGCTCTGTTTTATCTTGCCCAGTCTTCGGAGTCGGCCACGAAACGCTACAAGCTGTTTGAACTTGAGCAAGAACAGTCAAAAGTGAATGAGGAAAACGAATGGTTGAAAACCGAATCGTTACGCCTCAAGTCTTTGCAAGAACTGAAAACGACCTCCGAGTCCCTCAATCTTCAACCGAATCAGGTCCCTTCGCAGCCGAAACAATAAGAGGAAGACGCGGTGGATCGCATCCGCATCCTCTCGGTCCTCATCACCGTTGCCGGAGTAATCCTTGTCGGCCGTTATCTGCAAAAAGCGGTTTTTGAGCATGAGACGTACCGGGCTCTGGCAACCAAGCAATATCTAGAGGAACGCGATATTCCCGCTCGGCGCGGTACGATTTATGCCCAGGATAAAGAAGGGGAAACATTTGCCGACAAAATTTCGGCTTACTTTCCGCTTGCGCTGGATACGCTGAAATATTCGGTGTGGGTTGTTCCTAAGAATATCGAAAATCCGGATGAGGCCGCCCAAAAAATTAAAGAAATTTTTCCAGAACTCGATGAGGCCGTCCTGGCGGGTGATTTTAAAACCGGTAAACTCTATCTGCCGCCGATTGTGCGTCGGGCTGATAAGACCGTGGCCCAACGGGTAACCAAGCTGGAATTACGCGGAGTGCTGGTTGTCCCTGAACACGTGCGCCTTTATCCGGAAGGAGCGCTTGCTGCTCAATTGTTGGGATTCGTAGACCGGCAAGGAGCTGGGCAATATGGCCTTGAAGAACATTATCAGAATCTGCTTGTGGGAAAGGCCGGTAAAATTACAGGCGAAAAAGACACACGCGGACGTTTTATCGCCACGCTTTCTTCCGAGGACTCGCGTGATGGGGCATCGGTTGTACTTTCGATTGACCATGCGGTCCAATTTATGGTGGAGCAAAAGCTGAAAGAGGCCGTAGAAGAAAAGTTCAAGGCCAAGGGTGGCTCAGTTGTCGTGATGAACCCTAAAACCGGCGGCATCCTTGCCATGGCATCCATGCCCACGTTTGACCCGAACAAATACAATGAAGTACCTACCGATGCGCAAAAGGTATTCCTCAATCCGGCGGTTTCTTCGATCTACGAACCTGGTTCAGTGATGAAAGCGGTCGTGATGGCCGGCGCGCTCTCCGAAGGGAAGGTTACGCCCGAAACCGAAGGAACGTTTTCAAATATGACGGTTGTGGACGGGTACGAAATTCACACCTCAGAAGACAAGGCCTTCGGTAAAGAGAATATGACGCAAGTGTTGGAGAACTCTGATAACGTCGCGATGGTGTGGGTCGCGGACCAGCTCGGAAATGATTTAATGCATAAAAACTTTACGCAATTCGGATTTGGGAAAATTACCGGAATTGATCTCAAGAGCGAAATTAACGGGACGCTTCCGGCGCTGAAGAATTGGCGTCCAATCCACCGCGCCACTACCGCGTTCGGACAAGGAATTGCCGTGACGCCCGTGCAAATGCTGAGCGCAATCGGGGCATTAGGCAATAAGGGGAAATTGATGCAGCCGCATTTGGTGGAAAAAATTATCTATCCTGACGGTCGCGAAGTTGCGATCGCGTCCAAAGAGGTGCGCCAGGCCGTGAGCGAGCAGGCCGCTTCAGATGTTACGAAAATGCTGATTTCGGTAGTTGATAACGGCCATGGTAAGCGGGCGGGAATACCGGGGTTTTATGTTGCCGGGAAAACCGGTACGGCCCAGATCCCCAATCCCGCAGGCGGATATTACGAAGATCGCCATATCGGTGGTTTTGCCGGCTACTTTCCGGCCAATGACGCGCAGTTTGCGATGATTGTTAAATTAGATGAACCCCAAGGGGTTCGGTTTGCGGAGTCCTCGGCCGCGCCGCTTTTTGGCGAAATCGCAGCTTGGTTGGTTAATTACGCTGGCCTCACACCGGAAAGATAGAAAACAATAGCCCCGCGAGAACAATTCGTTTCGAAACCGCTCTGTCAGGCTTCCAGCGAGCCTTCCTCGCTACGCGCTCGATGCGCTAATCCCGATAAATCGGGAACCAAGCTTGGCGCATCTGCGCGAGTTTTCTCAACGCATTGTTCTCGCTGCGCATCTTCTTTTACTGAAAAGGCAACACAATACCCCAAGATATACGCAGTATAGAATAGAATAGAGACGACTATATGAAAAAAAATCAAATTGGCGTCTTGCGTTCTGTGTTGACGGCCTATCTTTGGTGGGCGGCGAGGAAAGTATTGGATCGCCGCCGGCCGCGCATTATTGCGATTACGGGCAGTTCCGGTAAAACTTCGATGAAAGTCGCTGTGGCGGGAGTACTCCAAACAAAGTATTCGCTCGCTTCAGCCGCCGGCAATCTCAATACCGAAATCGGGGTGCCGCTTGCAATCCTTGGGTTTCAGAATGCGCCTTCGTGGGCGCTTGGTTGGATTGTAGTTGTAATCCGCGCTGGTCTTCGCGCGTTTACGCTCACGCGCACCGAAGACATTTTGATTCTGGAATGCGCGACCGACAAGGTCGGGGATATCGGCTACCTTGCCGAAAAAATTAAACCGGATGATGCGATTATCACTTCGATTGGGGAGGCGCACATTGGCCGATTCGGCAGCTTGGGGGCGATTGAGCGCGAAAAATTAAGTCTGTGTCGGCATGTGCGGGAGGGAGGGAGATGTTTTCTAACGACCGATATTCTCGCTTCGGCTGTTCCATCGCGGCGCCATTTTGAAGTGGAGTTTTTCGGGAAGCATCGGGGGGCGCTTTCGTGGGTGGGCAATGCGCGTTTAGAATTAGATCGAAAATCAGCGAAGGCCTACCTCAGCGGTACACTTGTCCTTCAATCGCGCTCATATCGCTTTCGAATCCGCTCGGCGGGAGTCCATTACCAATCGATTGTCGCCGGCGCAGCGCTGGTTGGGTTGCGCTACGGGATCGCGCCCAAGCGCGCGCTTGCCGCCTTAGCTAAGATTACATTCCCGCACGGCCGACTGGAACTTATACAAGGAAAAGGGGGACGCCTGCTGATTGATGACGCGTACAATGCCAATCCGCAATCTGCTCGAGCAGCGCTGACCGCGCTGCGTGAGCTCGCACGCGGCGCTCAGCTCGAATCAGTCGCAATTTTAGGTGATATGCGTGATCTCGGTGGGCACTCCGCCCCCTTGCATGCTACAGTTGGAGCAATTGCTAAAAAACGTTCCAGGAATTTTATTGCGATTGGGGAACAAGCAAAAGCATACGGTGCACCGGTTTGGTTCCCCACACCCCAAGAAGCGCTCCCATATTTATTGAGAACGATCCCGAAGGATAGTATCGTATTAGTGAAAGCATCGCGGGGAGGCGGGAGAGTGCCATTTTTGACCCCAGTGATTGAGGCGCTGAAACAATAATATGACCACGATTTCAATCGACATTCTGGCTTTAGAGCGCGTACTGATGCTCACCGCGATCAGTTTCGTGCTTGCGATGGCGGTTACACCTTTTTTTACGAATTTTCTCTACCGTAACCGCATCGGAAAGCGCATCCGCTACACGGATTTTTCCGGAGCGGCCGCACCGATTTTTAAAAGTCTGCACCATAAGAAAGAAAACACGCCCACCATGGGCGGTGTGCTGATTTGGGTCGTTGTCGGAGCGCTGACGCTTGTTTTCAACCTTGACCGGGCAGGTACGTACTTACCCCTTTTCGCTTTGGTCGCCACGGGCGTAATCGGCGCGGCCGACGACCTCTTGAACATCAAAGGCATCGGTGATAACCGCGGGGGGTTGCGTTTCCGCCACAAGCTGCCTTTGTATGCGGGGGTGGCGGCTGTCGGAGCGTGGTGGTTCTATTCCAAATTAGGCTGGAGCATTCTGCACGTGCCTTTTTTCGGCAACCTTGAAATCGGTTGGTTCTACATCCCACTGTTTATTTTCATTCTTGTGGGGGTCGCGTTCGCGGTCAATTCGGCGGATGGCTTGGACGGGCTTTCGGCCGGGATGCTTGCCACATCTTACGGCGCGTACACCATGATCGCGCTGGCCCAAGGCAAAATTTCGCTGGCGCTTTTTTGCGGCGCGGTTGTCGGAGCGCTTTTAGCATTTTTGTGGTTTAATATTTATCCCGCCCGCTTTTTTATGGGGGATACGGGCTCGATGAGTTTGGGGATGACGCTTGCGGTGATCGCGTTTTTAACCAACAGCGTGTTGATTTTAGCCGTCATCGGACTGCCGTTTTTGCTGGAAGCTCTTTCAGTTGTGATTCAAATCATCTCCAAAAAATTCTTTAAGCGTAAGGTATTTTTGATCGCGCCTTTACACCATCATTTTGAGGCGCTTGGCTGGCCGGAAACAAAGGTAACAATGCGTTTCTGGGTAGTCAGTATGGTTAGCTCTGTGATAGGATTGATCCTTGCGTTATTTGCGCGAGGAGGTTAGCAATGCAACAGGAGACAGGTTTACACGTCGGGGTAATCCTCGATGGAAACCGTCGTTGGGCCAAAAAACATGGATTGTCGATTGCCGAAGGTCATCGCCGAGGAATTGAAAACGCGAAGGCTCTGATTGACTGGTGCCATGAATTGGGGATACAGGAGTTAACGCTCTATACATTTTCGCAGCAGAACTTTCGTCGTTCGTTCTCTGAACTTAAACATTTATTCGCGATTTTTCGGGAGTACTTTACGCAAATGCTCACCGATTACCGCTTGCATAAGTATCAAATTCGGGTCCGCATTGCCGGCAAACTCGATAAATTCCCACCCTCTTTGCGTAAGATTTTAATGCAGTTGACGCAAAAGACGAATCATTACAACAAGTATAAGATTAATTTCGCGCTTGGGTATGGGGGGCGGGAAGAGCTTGTGGATGCCACGCGAGCGCTTGCCCATGATGTTCAAACTGGTAAGCTCAAACCGGAACAGATCACCGAGCAGCTGATCGAGCAGCATTTAAGCGTGACGAGCGAACCAGACATCGTGATTCGTACGGGTGGGGACATGCGCACCTCCAACTTTTTACCGTGGCAGACGATTTATTCGGAATGGTTCTTTTTGAAAAAGCAGTGGCCGGCGTTTACGAAAGCCGATCTCAAGAAAATTTTGGCCGAGTTTAACACCCGTAACCGCAATTTCGGCCGCTAAAACGTATTTATAACAGGGGGGTAGGGGGGTTCCGAAAAGTGGTCTCATCCGCATTCCGAAGAATGGTTTGGTAGAATAAGCAGGGAGGGTAATGAAGCGAGCCGATTTTAGCTCACCCATCGGCATTGTTGGGTTTGGCGCAGAGGGCGAAGCAACCCTTGCGTATTTGACCAATCAGAAGCAAACGGCACTGCACGTTTTTGATAAAATCGATGTCTCGCAACGCGTGCATGCGGTCAATCCCACTGCCGTTGTCCATTCCGGCGCGCTGTATTTGAACGATCTTTCAAAAATGCGTACAATTATTCGCTCCGCGGGCGTTCCGCTCGGGGAACTCGAATCCGCTCCCTCGTCTGCTGAAATCCTGACGCCCACCGGTATTTTCTTTACGCTCTGTCCGGCGCCGATCATCGGCATTACGGGGACGAAAGGAAAGGGGACGACCGCGCTTTTGATTACCCACATTCTTGCAAATCATTTCAAAAACAAACAGATCCATTTACTCGGCAACATTGGGAATGCCTCCTTGTGGGGGCTTGCCCACATTAAACCGAATGACCTTGTTGTGTACGAGCTTTCCAGTTTTCAGTTGATTGATTTGAAACGCAGTCCGCACGTGGCGGTTGTGCTGGAAGTGAGCGCGGATCATTTGGATTGGCACAAGGACATTCGGCAGTATCATGCTGCCAAACGCGCGATTGTTGAGTTCCAGACCGATAGAGATTACGCCGTGATCAATGCGGATTATTTACACTCACTGGCGTTTGCATTGTACGGCAAGGGGAAGACGTGGTGGTTTTCACGGCGTAAAGCAGTCGAACCGGGCGTCTTTGCGGATGAGCGCCAAATCGCCGTTCTTGAAGATGGGGTAAAGCGCGCGATTATATCCCGCTCAGAGCTTAAACTTCTGGGCGCACATAATCTTGAAAACGTGTGCGCTGCCGCCGCAGTTGGGACGATTTATCACGTTCCCCCCAATGAAATCCGCGCGGCTCTGAATGCGTTTCGTGGGTTGGAACATCGTCTCGAAGAAGTCGGCAACGCGCGTGGGATTCGCTTTATTAACGATTCATACGCCACCACCCCTGCCGCGACAATCGCGGCCGTGCAATCGTTTGCTGAGCCGATTGTACTCTTGGCTGGCGGCAGCAGCAAAGGTACCTCTTATAGCGCGTTAGCGCACACTATTGTTGCAG
>CAYIGD010000025.1:0-8050 GCA_964362865.1 uncultured Candidatus Saccharibacteria bacterium
ACCTGAAAACGCCTTTCGGCGTTATCAGTGAATGTAACAAAACTAAGAATTGGCTCCGGGGGAAGGATTCGAACCTTCGATTTCCTGCTCCAAAGGCAGGCGTCCTACCGCTAGACGACCCCGGAAAAATATCTAATCGCACACAGCTTAAAAACTATGTTGATTTTATCCGAAATAGAGCGCACAATCTAGGCGTGCAATGGCACCAGACTGGAGGTGACGTATGCCAAAGATAGGCAAAGTAACTCATTTCTACGACCATTTGTCGGTCGCGATCGTCAAGTTGACGTCTCCGATTACGGTCGGCGACGAGCTGCATTTTAAAGGCCACACCACTGATTTTAAACAAAAAGCAGATTCACTGCAGTTCGACCACAAGGAAATTGAAGCAGGGAAAAAGGGCCAAGAAGTGGGGATCAAAGTTAAAGATAAAGTACGCGAAGGCGACGCGGTCGAAAAGTAGCACTACAAATCAAAAACCATCCTGGGTTACATCGAAGGATGGTTTTTGGAGCGGAAACTCCACAGTAAGCCGAGTTCTGTCTGATCCTGATGAATCAGGACGAGAAGTCATTTATCTAAGCGACCGGATCCTTGGACACCACCCGAGTAGGGCTCTGTGATGAGAGGATCCACCGGTCTTGCACCACGCTGGGTTTTCACCGCCATTGCGTCACCGCGATGGCGCGTGAGCTCTTACCTCACGATTTCACCCTTACCCAGCCCCTCTTGCAGCTACCAATATAGATCTCACCTTTTTGGGAATGCTCAAGTACGTAGACAATCCACATAATCTCACGTAGCTAAAAGAGAGGCTGGGCGGTATGTTTCTGTTGCACTATCCCGCGGGTTACCCCGGGTTGCATTTCGCAACAGCGCTACTCTTGGTGCTCGGACTTTCCTCCCCGACTTTTACATCGGGGTGACTCCGTTGTGAAGTTTCCGCTCCTAGTATAAAGGATAGATATGTAATAATCAAGCCGAAAGGAGCCACATGGGCATTATTCGTTTTTGGTCATGGCTCGCGTTAGCGTTCGGCATCGTCGTGCTCATCAAACCAGAAATTGTAAGCTACGTCATCGGTACGTTTTTTATCCTCATCGGGCTCAACGGCCTTGCGTTAAGCGGGCGAGGAGGGAGGATTTTTCGCGCTCGGGTTGAACGATAGCGTCTTCAAATTCAAAGCGCGTTCAAAAAAGAACAGATGCCCTAGAACTAGCAGCGCAAACGCCGCACTCGATAATCCGCCTTTCACCAGTTCCGCCCGCGCCAAAACATCCGGGCTCGGCCCAGTGCCTCCATATCCACCCATTCCCATCATCCCGAACGGGAACATTGAGCCGGAAAAATACTGGCAAATTGTATACGCTATCCCACCTAAGAGTAGCCCGCCAGCCAAAAATGGAGTTGTTTTAAAAAGCAAAACACTGGCTACCAAGAGTAACGCGAAGACCACGCTGGCGCGGATCAGAGCGTTTTGTTGGGCGACAAGCGCCTGATCCTCGACACTGGCGAGCGCTTGACTGATGCATTCTTCGCGTACTTTCATATTCGCGTCGTCCGGTGTGATGTCTGCCACTCTCGGCGCGGAGGATTCAGAGCTCGCGCTCGGAGATTGTGTATCAAGCCTAATGGGCACGTCGGGATTCGGGTACTTTTCGTAACAGTGCGCCGGAAAATCGTTAAACGCTGTACGTGCCGCCCGATTGGGAAAAAAGTAATCCGTAAAGTTATTCAGTAACACCAAGAGAAACAACGCAACCGCCAGAGCAGAAATCACTTTGAAAAAGATCATCTGTTCTCCTTACCTAAAAATCGTCGCACTCTACCTTGAGTAAGTCAACGCAATCCGTGCTGCATAAAAGGTGATTGCGTAGGAGCCCACTGTCCAACGGTTCCTCAAGCAGACATACCATTGCTAAAGACGCGGGGCTTTTATTTTTTAACCAGCAGTGGCTTTAAAAACCGCCCGGTATGCGAAAGCGCTTTCGCTGCGCTCGCTTTCGGATTGGCAATCTGCTCGGGCGTACCCTCCCCCACAACCTTCCCACCCGCATCACCGCCGTCGGGGCCAAGATCAATGACCCAGTCCGCGGATTTGATCACGTCCAGATTGTGTTCAATCACCAACACGGTGTTCCCCTTGTCCACAAGCTGCTGCAAGACGTGCAAGAGCTGTTTGATGTCCTCAAAATGCAGGCCTGTGGTCGGCTCGTCCAGTATGTAGAGGGTATTCCCCGATGATTGGCGCGCCAACTCAGTCGCGAGCTTCACGCGTTGGGCTTCTCCTCCCGAAAGGGTTGTGGCGGGTTGGCCAAGGTGCAGATACCCGAGCCCGACGGCGGAGAGCGTTTTCAGTT
The DNA here is from genome assembly GCA_964362865.1 of uncultured Candidatus Saccharibacteria bacterium. Taxonomy (GTDB): domain Bacteria; phylum Patescibacteriota; class UBA1384; order JAGVHQ01; family JAGVHQ01; genus JAGVHQ01. The sequence continues at coordinate 2,361 of CAYIGD010000025.1, forward strand.
TTTGCATAATTAAAGGTTGGTCGTGAAAAAACGTACAGGCCTCGTCCACGGTCATGTCCAAAATATCGGCAATGTTTTTGGCACGCCAAAAGATCTCGAGTGCTTCGTGATTGTAGCGGCGTCCGTGACACACGTCGCATGTAATGTAGACATCCGGTAAAAAGTGCATCTCAATCTTCAAAACCCCGTCACCGCGGCAGTTTTCGCAACGCCCGCCGCGCACGTTAAAGCTGAACCGCCCGGCGTCAAATCCGCGCTCCTGCGCTTCTTTTTGCTCGGCGTAAATCATTCGGATCGGGGTAAACACGCCCGTATACGTGGCAGCGTTGGAGCGGGGCGTACGCCCGATGGGCGACTGGTCAACTTCGATCACCTTTTCAAGATTTTCGATCCCTTCGATCGCGTCATGCGCGCCCGGCTCCACTCGGGAACGATAAAAATGCTGCACTAAAGCGCGCGCGAGAATTTCAGAAATCAGGGTGGATTTACCCGAGCCGGATACCCCTGAGACAACCACAAACCGCCCGAGTGGGATTGAGACAGTGATGTTTTTTAGGTTGAACTCTCGCGCTCCTCGAATCGTGAGTAGATTGTCGGGGTAGGGGCGGCGATGCAACGGAATCTCAATTGATTTACGGCCCGAAAGATACGCGCCCGTGAGCGAGCCGGGTGTCGCGCGGATTTCAGCAGGCGTTCCGGCGGCAACAATTTCCCCGCCGAAATCCCCTGCGCGAGGCCCGAAATCAACAATGTAATCCGCGGCCTCGATCGTGGCTTGATCATGCTCGACCACAATCACGCTGTTACCATGTTGGGTAAGAGTTTTAAGAGTCGCGATCAGGCGTTCTTGATCCCTCTGATGTAGCCCGATCGAAGGTTCGTCTAAGATGTACAAAACTCCCACGAGCGAGGAGCCGAGTTGCGTAGCAAGCCGAATGCGCTGCGCTTCTCCGCCCGCCAATGTGGATGCGTTCCGGTCAAGCGTTAAATATACGAGCCCCACCTCGAGTAAAAATTGGGTTCGGGAGCGCATCTCGATCAGGATTCCAGAGGCGATTTTTCCATCTTTTTCACTGAGTTTAACCGAGTCGAAGAACTGCTTGAGTTCAGATAACGGCATGGTTACGACATCCACGATGTTTTTGTGGGCCACACTGACGGCCAAAACCTCCTTGCGTAAACGCTGACCCTCGCATGAAGGACAGACGCGTTGCACCATATATTTCTCGATTTCTTGCCGGATATAATCCGAGTCGGTTTCATGATGCCGACGTTCAAGATTGGGGATTACGCCCTCAAACTCGCTGGCTGGCTGATTCCCTGCTGACGGACTCTGCTTACCAAAGAGCAAAATCTGGCGCTGTTCAGGTGTAAATTGAGAAACCGGTATATTGAGAGGTACCTTATACGCATCGCGCAGCTGATTAAGAACTTTTTGATACCACGTCGATTGCGAGGTTGTGCGCGACCAAGGCCGGATTGCCCCCTCTTCAAGCGTGAGATTGCCGTTAGGCAGTACTAAATCTGGTTCAACCTCGAGCCGCTTGCCAAGCCCTTGGCAGACCTCACACGCGCCTCGAGGGCTGTTAAACGAGAAAAAGCTTGGTTGCAACTCTGAAAGGACCGTGGCATCGTGCTCGCAATAGAATCCACGGTAAAACGTACGCATTTGCTTAGTTGTTGAATCTTCAACGATTGCGACTGCTCCCAGATCAAGCGCCTTTTGAACTAAGCTCGTTACCTGAACCCGCTGATCTAAAAGGAACGGCGCGTCTTCTTTTTTCTTTGAAAGAGCGGGGTTGTAAAAAGCAGTCCCGACGAACGCCTCCACGACCTGTTCGGCCGCGCCAAAAACCGCGTCCGTTGCACTGACAAGTTCGTCGTTTACGCGCAGCTTGGTAATCCGACGCCGTTTCAAAAGAGCCAGTGCCGCCCCATATTGACCATGCGCATCGGGCGTAACCGGCATAAACACATCAATCGAATGCGAAACAGTTGTGCCGTTCTTTCCGAGCTGCACCTTCTGTGCATTCAACCACCCAAAAACTTGGTCCAGAATCTCGCCCGCCGAAGCTTTATGCAGCGCCCGCGTACACTTCACGCAGTGCGGGATTCCAACCCGCGCGAATAAAAGCCGTAAGAGATCGTAAATTTCCGTTACGGTCCCGACAGTCGAACGCGGATTACGAGTAGCGGATTTTTGATCAATGGAGATCGCGGGCGATAAGTTTTCGATTTGATCTACGTCCGGCTTTTCCATCACTCCCAAAAACTGCTTAGCGTAGTTGGAAAGCGACTCGACGTACTGGCGCTGCCCTTCGGCGTAAATCGTATCAAAAGCAAGCGATGACTTGCCTGAACCAGATAGTCCGGTAAAAACCGTTAAGGTGTCGCGGGGAATTTTGACCGAAACATTCTTTAAGTTGTGTTGGCGCGCACCGGTAACGACGATATGACTGCTGTTTTTCATAAATAGATACGTTCCCCATGCCAGTTTGCCCAGCCTGCATGGGCCATGAAAAAGTAAATTGGCCTCGGCGCTCAGTTTAGCAAGATTTACAGCGTATTGTAAAGAGGGATGCGGATGATCTTCTTCCTCGTGACCATCCTATTTTGTTTTTTTGTATAATCTGCTTATACTCAGCTTAGAGGGGCTGGAGAGGAGGACTCAATGCAGAAACCTATCCCAGGACCAGGTACGGTCGTGGGCGCTAATGTACGGCTGAATGGCGTCATCAAAGACGTCAACGACATTGCCGTACACGGGCATGTCGAAGGGGAGGTGATTTCTGACAAAAATGTTTTGATCGGGGAGACCGCGGTTGTGAAAGGCCCTGTCACCGGTCAGATCGTTACGCTGTCGGGAACGGTACGCGGTTCGGTCGAAGCCCACATCAAACTCGAATTGCTGCCTACCGCGCGCCTCTACGGCGGCATCATCACTAAGGAGCTTGTTATCCGCTCCGGGGCGCTTTTCAATGGCAAATCCGCAATGACCGCTGAGGAAAAAACCGAGGAGGAAAAAGATTCAAAATCTAAGGACGCAAGTGAAGATTCGAAAAAAAACGAAGCAGTACCGAAAGAGCTCGAGTACGAGCGTGAAGCGTAGTCAGAGGGTTCGTGTACTATTACGTAGTCGAGGCAGTATCAGCCGGAGTTAAGAATAGAGAAATCCAACGTGTGAAGCTCCTGCTCCAAGAACTCGGAATCTTGGGAGAGTTCGCGCTTGCCTCCCCGGCCCGTTCTGTCGAGGAACTTGCCACAATGGGTCTTGAGAAGGGCTTCACCACGATTGTCGCGATTGGCGCGGGCCGAACCGCCAATAAGGTGGCTTCCGCTATTCAGGGCCACGCAGTCGCATTCGGAATTATCCCACTCTCCCCTGATTCGCATCTGCACGCAATTACAGCAACATCCGACATCGGCAGCGCCTGCGAAGCGCTTAAGTTTCGGCGGTTGCAATCCCACAACCTACTCGTAATCGAACCGAATAAATATCTCTTAACCGGCGCTTCGGTGCATTTCACAAAAGCATACTCGATTGAACTAGAAATGGGGGAGTACAGCATCAGCGGCCCGACGACCGACATCTACTTTACCAATGGGGTACAAACACGGGTCATCAACCGCTTTGCCGGCCCGAATGTAATCAAGCGTACCTATAATTGGCTGACGGGTCGAACAACACTGACGATTACCGAAAGCATTTTCAACACCCCGAGAGTGCGATTCGTAAATCCCGCGAATGCGCCTGTGATTGCCGAAAACGAAATTATTGCCAAAACTCCCATTGTGATACGCGTCAAACGCGATGCACTCCAGTTGATTGTGGCCAAGCATAAGCCATCTGCGTAACCGCTGGTACTCTTGCTCACCCAATGAAAGTCGTGTATTCTTATCAAAGACACATGAAAGCCACGTTTCCCCATTGAAAGATCTGAAGATTAATCTTGAGATCCGCGCTCCGCTAGTCTTCTTAATTGATGAAGAGGGGAAGCCACTGGGTAAATACGCCCTCTCGGAGGCCTTACGGATTGCCCAGGAACGGGGATACGACTTGGCGGAAGTCGGCCCCGGCGGCAATCCACCTGTGTGTCGGTTACTTGATTACGGCAAGTATAAGTACCAGGCCGAAAAACAACTTCGCAAGCAACGCTCCACCGCTAAATCCGGTGGGATTAAAGAAATTCGGCTTTCGTACAAAATTGAGGCGCATGACCGACACGTACGCATCAAGGCCATTCGCCGGTTTATTAAAGACGGTGATAAAGTCAAAATTACCCTCATTCTGTACGGCCGCCAACGGATGTTTGCCAATATCGCCCGCCAAAATATGGAAGAATTCCGGAAATCGATTGGGGAAGTCGAATACGAAGGCCCGATTGCCCAGTTTGATAACCGCTTGATCGGGATTCTCATTCCTCGCAAAGGGCCAAAAGAAGAAGTAGCCAGTAACCAGACACCAGTAACTGGTGAAACAGACAAGAATCATGCAGAACCGGCAACTGGAAACCGGCTACAGGCAACTAAGGACCAACATGCCCAAAATAAAGACCCACAAAACCACAGCGAAACGGATCAAAAAGATCACCTCAAACGGGATCATGCTGCGCCGCAGGATGTCCAACCAGCATCTGGCGCGCCGCAAGTCTAAACGCTCCCGCGCCCTGAATGGGCGCGATCAGCACATCCACACTGCTGACGCGAAGCGGATTAGATCGCTTGTACCGTATTTATAACGTTGATAAAGGAGTTTTATGGCACGCGTAAAACGGGGCGTTACCGCCCGCAAAAAACACAAAAAGATCCTCAGTTATACAAAGGGGTATCGGCATGGTCGCAAAAATATCTTTCGCCTTGCGAAACAGGCCTGGATTCGCGCCGGCCAATACAGCTACCGCGACCGCCGCAATAAAAAGCGTTCGCTGCGGGGACAGTGGATTATCGTAATTAACGCCGCGGCGCGCGAAAATGGCTTGACGTACGCTCAGTTTATGAATGGTTTACGCCGGATGGAGATTGACCTTAACCGCAAGGTTCTATCTACGCTTGCCAGAGAAGACACAGAGAAGTTCAAAGAGTTGGTGGAAAAAGCCAAAAAAGGACTCGAGAAAGCCATCGCGCAGGGAGCAAAAGTAGTGGAAAAGACCCTCGAAACAGCCGAGAAAATTATCCAGAAACCCGTCAAGAAAGAAACCAAAACGGTAATCCGACAGACAGCTGTGAAACCGACGAAAAAACCGGCTGAAACAGCGGTAAAAAGTACTGCGAAAAAAGCGACTCCCAAAAAGTCGGTTCCGACTACAAAGAAAACACCTCGAAAGAAAAAGTAAGTTTGGAATTTTTCGAATCAAAAAGAAAGAGCCGTCCGGCTCTTTCTTTTTTGCAATTACCAATGCCTAGTTGCTCATAGCTTTCTGGTAACGTCCATCTACTTTTTTCCAATCTACATTTTCAAGAAAGGCCTTAATGTAGCCCGGGCGGTCCGCGCCAAAATCAATCATATAGGCGTGCTCGTAGACATCGAGTGTCACAAGCGGCACCGTGCCCCAAACCCCGCCCTGGTTTTGAGCATCCGCGCAGTAGATATGGAGCTTGTTGTCAGAAGGGTCATAGGCCACAATTGCCCACCCACGCGCCACCATGCCGCAGGCCGAAAACTGGGTTACGAATGCGTCCCAGCTCCCCCA
>CAYIGD010000026.1:0-6554 GCA_964362865.1 uncultured Candidatus Saccharibacteria bacterium
GCTTAAACCCAAAAGTAGGTCCAAAACCGATTTTATTGATCTTCAAACTTTTCAGCAGAAAACCAGCGGCTCCCACCCATCCGGCTAAGAGTGCCCCGAACATCAGCGCTTCACCGGTTGTCGGGGAAAGGCCAATTTTATCCGCCGTCAAAGGAATCAGCCACAGAAACCAGCGCGGCAGATACAGCCCCGCGCCCCAGGGCGTACCGGCATTGGTGGTGGGGTCCCATAACGAAAAAACCCTCCCGTAATTTTGGGCCGGATCAAGCGGAGCAAGGATGTCGGAATCCAATAGCATCTCAGCTGATTTAAGCCAGAAGAGCGGAAGCAAGAGCGCCACCAGAATCATCGCGATAAAAAAGAAACGCTGTTTCATCGTTGATCCCATTTTCGGCGATCGACGAACCACGCCATGCTGATTAAACTGCGCCGCAGCTCGGGAGAACGAATGAGAGCGGGTAAGAACTCCCGGTCGCGGCGCACCCGCAGGCGCTTAACCGCTGCGCGCGCTGCCAAAGTATTGCGCAAGTGAAAAAGGTTCCACTGCATTGTTCGCGCAACCGTGATTGCCTTTTTCACCCGCCCGCTGATTAACAACATGCCCACAAGCCCCACCATCAGCGTAAGGTGCAGCGGCAATACTGTCACGAGAGTTTGCCACTCAAGATTTTTGATAAGCATCCGAATCCGATTCTTAAAGGATTGAAATTGAATGTAATTAAAATGAATCGCTTTTTCGGTTGACCCTCCGACGTGCTCCAAGTTTACGTCCGGGAAGAACATTACTTTTTTCCCGCTGAGCCACACCCTCCACGCCAGGTCCGTTTCTTCGTTGTAGGCAAAGAATTCTTCATCAAATCCGCCGATTCTGGAAAACAATGCTTTGGGAATCAGCATCGCCGCGCCTTTAGGACTAAAGATCTGTTCGATAACATCGTACTGTCCGCGATCTTTTTCGCGATATCCCCGATGGCGCAAGAATCCGGTTCGGGTGAAAAAGGAGCCGGTTGCGTCGAGAACTTTATGTTTGAAATTCAGGTATAGCTTCGGTTGGACAAGTCCGACATCAGCATGCGTTTCGAGGTAATCAACAAGAGGGGACAGAAAATCAGAGCGCGTCACTGTGTCATTGTTCAAAAAGAGCAGGTATTTTCCGCGGGCGTACCCCGCCCCGACGTTATTGGGCCGGCAAAAACCCAGATTATGCTCAAAACGGATCAAACGTACGCGGGGAAAACTCCGGCGTATTAAATCGCTCGTTCCGTCCAAGGAGCCGTTATCAGCTACAATCACTTCAAACTTGATTTTGATATGCTCGAATAAGCTTTTCAGACACGCGTCAAGCAACTGCTTGCCATTCAGGGTGGGAATAATGACAGAGATGATTGGTTTAGCGGTCATGACCTTTTTTGCCTCGTGCGCGCGGTTTAAATTTTTTGGATTGACGCACGCCGCTTTGATGAAGGATGTAGCTTGCGAGCGTTTTCAGGGTCGCAATCCCATAGCGCACGGAGCGGCTGAAATTGATTGAAGAGGCCTCCGGAAAATAGCGTACCGGCACCGGAATTTCACCGATCCGAAAATTATGGGAGGCGGCCGAAACCAATATTTCTTGATCGAACACAAAGTCGTTGGAAAATCGCTGGAACGGTACCGCATGCAGCACATCGCGATGAAACGCGCGGAAGCCGGTATGATATTCAGAAAGATTCAAGCCTAAAATCATATTTTCAAAGGCAGTTAATAAGCGGTTGCCAAAATATTTCCAAATCGGCATGCCGCCTGCCAGCACTTCTGCGCGCGTACGGATTCGAGAGCCGAGCATAATGTCAAACCGCCCGCTCAAAATCGGGCGTACCAGCTCATCGGTAAGGGTCGCGTCATATTGGTAGTCCGGGTGAATCATCACGATCACGTGCGCGCCGGTCTTGAGTGCTTCCCAGTAACATGTTTTTTGATTTCCGCCATAGCCCAAATTATTGGGATGCACGAAAGTCTTCAGGCCGAGCCGCTGCGCGACCTTCACCGTATCATCATGGCTGGAATCGTCCACGACAATCACCTCATCTACCACACGAGTGGGAATGTCGCGATAGGTTTTTTGGAGTGTCGAAGCGGCATTGTAGGCCGGCATGACAACCACGATGCGCGGTTTTCCCGTATTTTTTTTGTTTCCTTTTTGCATTGTTTAATTCTCTGAAAATGTTTTAATCAGCTTCTTTTCTTTGAGTTGGGTAAGCGTTGGCCAGCGCAGGGCAAGGTTAGTAATCTCCACGTGCGCAGGTACGGAGAAACCGGTCAAGCGTACGCCTTCCAGCACCTGCGCCCCGCCTGGCACCAAGAGCTCAAACGCCACGCTCTCTCCAAGAGGTACCCTCATGCGGGTGATATGTTCTGGCCGCCAACCCCGCCGATCAAGATTGTAAAGCCCTACAATCTGGGCTCCTTGTTTTTCTACGTATGCCCTCGCTTGCTCAAACTCTGCGCGTTTGAGTGATGCCCCGAATGGGTGATTTTCTAAAATGTTCGCTGCGGTTAAGTCAACATCCGCCAACCCTTCCGGGATGGGAATAATTTCCCCAAATGAGGGCGCGTCATGTTCAAGAGTATCGAGGACCGTGAGTCGAATTTGTCGAACGCGCCGCGCGCTGAAACGGTCAATCTGCTCCGCGAGCGCCGGCAACTCCTGGACTTTTTCGATTCGCGTCAGCTCGTTCCACTGCCCGTTCTCGCCCTCACCCTCAATCACATAGCGCGTCGGAGTGCGGGTCTTGTGCCCGTTGACCCAATAGAGCCCTTCGATTGATTGCGTGCTCTCTAGAGTTAGGGTAATCGTTTCCGAACTTTTTTCATGCCACTCAATCCGATGTCCAAGCCAGGTTGTGTTCCGGTCGCCATCCATGAGGTAGGCGCGTTCTTGTCCGCGCCATTCCGATTCAGTTGCAACACGCCCGGTGCGGATAAATTCGGCGCGCCCTGTAAGATAGCGAAATATTTTTTCGATGGGCGCGGTAAGGGTCGTCGGCTCGCGCGAAAGCAATGTTTGGGTAGGCGCGGTCTCAGTTGAAACGCTGACGTCAGCGTATGGGTCAGGCAATTGGGCGGCTGGTAAAGGTTCAATCCGAACCGTGCCCGTTATGAGCGCGGGAAGGATGCCCACAAGGTCAAGATCGGATTTTTCCAAGAGCGGTTGCACTCCCCGCCCGTGTTCGAAATTAATCTCGGTTTTACCTTGCCAACTCTGCTCAAGCGCCACAGTTTTACCGCTGCGCAAGATTTCGCGCAAGGCAGGGGAATAATCCTTCAGCCCCCCCTCGGCGCTATACCCCAGCACAAATAACTGTTCAAGCGGGACATTCTGCTTGACTGTTTCCGCCAAGAACTCATCTACCCCTTCCACAAACGTGAAATCGTAGCGGTCAATCCCGTACCAAATCGCGATCGCGGTCGCGTTCGGCATCGAACCCACGCTGAAAAATTGCTTCACGTGCTCTTGGGTGAGCGGATCAGGCGCGCTTGCGAGATAGACAATCGAGCCTTTGGGGATGGCGGGAACAGAGCGTTTCAGCGCGGCGTAAAATTGCTGTGTAGGGGCGCTGCGCGAGAGTGCAATCTGTGAAAAGTAGCGCGTATTTCCGATGATAAATCCCCCTACGACGACGAGGATGATCCCCCCCAAGAGCCACTGTGGTTTTTTGCGTGCTGCCCCAACCCCAATCATACTTGCCAAAAGCCACCCGAGTGCGGGTAGAGCGTAGATTAAATAACGATGGCGATGATCCATGAACGTGGAAGGATATTGAGCGTAGTAAATCAGAAAACTAGCTCCGATCCACGCCAAGGAAGCGAGAATAATTTTTCCCAATCCCTGTTCGTTTTTCCAAAATCGCACTCCGGCCGTGATGATTGCGGTGAGCGCCCCCATTGCAAATACAAGTGTCGGCAACAGCAACTGCGCATCCTGGGCAGTTTGGATGCGGGAGAGTGCCGTGTATCCGAGCGCGCTAAGCAGTGCGACACCGCCCACGATCAAAGCACGGGTAGGCATTTGAAGCGGAATGAACCAAAGCCATACAAGCGCCAGCGCACCTAGAGCGAGCGGTGCGATCAACGGCCCGCCCGCTGCAAAAGTATGCGCAATCCAATCCGCGATTCCACTTGGCACAAGCATATTGCTAAACGTAATCAGCGGGGTCGTGAGCGCCTCCAGTGGATTTTCTTTGATAAAGCTCATCAAGAGCCCGATCCGGTTCCCGCTTTCGGTATCGGAAAGATAATACGTGCGAAAGAGCACAATGATCGGAATCAGGCGTAGTGCAATTTCCAACCAAGCTTTCCAGCTGCGCTGTGCCACAAAAATAATCGTTAATGCCGCAAGCGCCAGTGCCGCAGCGTGCGAGCGCACGTAAAATCCTTCCAAGCTCGCCCACAAGAGGCCGAATGAAATCAGATACCACGCGACTCGTTTCCACCCCTGAGCGCGAAACGACAGAATCGCTGTCGCGGTTGTGGCAAGCACCGCGGTCAAGCCCAAAAACGATTGGTACGAGTTTTGAATCCTGAGCATTGTATCAGCGGAGGTGGTCGTGGTGGCTACCACCAGTGCGCCGACGAGCGCCAAAAACCGTTGCTTAAATAAGAGGCGCGAAACGAGGTACATCACGACAGCGGCAAGCGCTCGGATTCCAATCGCGACGGCAAAGTAGCCCAGCGGCTCTAAACCGAACGATTTGAAAAACGGATAAATCGGGGCGACCAATCCGCGGTACGGCCCCCCGCCCCACACTCCTGGACCAAAGTAACCTGCCCCTTCGGTAATGTGCTGCATTTTAAACAAGAGCGCGAAATCGTCTTGCCACCACCATAACCTGAGTGTCATTGCAAAAGCGGCGAATGTGGCGATCGCAATTAAAAAAGAATCAACGACACCCCAAACAAGGCGGGTGCGGCGGCCCTTCGATTTCTCGTCCCGCTTCACATAGGTTACTTTACAGGTTTGCGCTGCGATTGTCGATAATTTTTTCAGATCCTTGACTCGACGATCAAGGGAATACTGGCTATACTCAATCCCTGTGTCGCGCATATACCTTTCTCTATGTTTTCCGGCATATAACGAAGCTGCCAATATCCCTGGTCTGGTTTCTGATGCGCTGCGCGCCGGCGAAAGCGTCGCGCGCTCGTTTGAGATTATTATCGTCAACGACGGCTCGACCGACGAAACCAGGGCGATAGTATCCGCCCTTCAGCATCAAGACCCACGCATTCGGCTTGTCAATCATTCCCGCAACCGCGGTTATGGCGCGGCAGTGTGGTCGGGGTTGCGCGCGGCGCGCGCGGAGTACTTATTTTACTCCGACGCCGACCGGCAGTTTGAACTTCGGGAAATAAAAAATCTATTTGAGTACATTCATCAGTATGATGTGGTGATCGGATATCGCCGCCACCGCCAAGATCATTTCATGCGCCGGGTGAACACGTGGGGCTGGGCCAAGCTAGCGCATCTGGCGTTGGGGATTAAGGTTAAAGACCCGGACTGCGCGTTTAAGCTTTTTCGGCGCAGCGCGCTTGTGGGGATTTCGGTGCGCAGCCAAGGGGCGGTTTTCTCGCCGGAGCTCTTAGTTAAGCTGCGCCGCCTTAACCGCTCCATTAAAGAGATCCCGGTGACGCATCTCCCACGCCGCTCCGGCAGCCCGACCGGCGCAACGGCCCGCGTGATCGTGCGGGCTCTGCGTGAGCTGTTCGACCTGTGGCGGCGTACTCGCGCTTTAGGTAGACGCAAGACCTGAAAAAAGCTATACTGCCCGCAGATGAAAACCCCACTCATTTCTTTTATTGTTCCTTTTAAAAATGAACAGGAAACGCTGATGCCGTTGTGGGATAAAATTGTGGCGGGCGCCAAGCCGCTAAAAATTTCGGTTGAAGGAATCTTCGTTGACGACGGCTCAACCGACCGCTCTTTTGAACGCGCGAAATCCATCAGCAAAAAAGATGCCCGCGTCACGGTAATTCGGCATCGCGCTAATTTCGGCAAATCCGCGGCCTTGATGACCGGATTTGATCACGCGCATGGGGAACTGGTGTGTACGATTGATGCTGACCTGCAGGATGATCCGGCCGAAATCGTAAAGCTGAAAAAAAGGTTAGATGAGGGCTTTGACTTGGTTTCGGGCTGGAAAAAAGTGCGGCGCGACAACCCCGAGAAACTAATCGTCACCAAAATCTTCAACACACTTACCGCGCGTTTCACCGGCGTCAAACTGCACGATTTTAACTGTGGTTTCAAGCTCTACCGCCGTGAAGTCGTGCAAGAATTAAACCTTTACGGTGAACTGTACCGCTTTATTCCTGTGTTTGCCGCTAAGCTCGGCTTCCGCGTCACGGAAGTGCCGGTTTCCCATTATGCCCGAGCGCATGGCGTTTCCAAATACGGTTTGGGGCGCTTGTTGCGCGGGCCGTTTGATTTATTGACCGTGATTTTTTTAACGAGCTACGGCCGCCGACCCGGGCATTATTTCGGCCGCTTAAGTCTGTTGTTTCTCTTGCCGGGAATCGCG
>CAYIGD010000027.1:0-6537 GCA_964362865.1 uncultured Candidatus Saccharibacteria bacterium
AATTAACTCTACCCTTAATTGTTCCGCCCTCTCGAGCTCACCGCCATATCCGCCAGCTGGAAGAGAGGTCCACCTTTACTTTCAGGATTCTTGGCAAAAAGATAAAATATGAATAACTCAAATGAAAAATATTACCTTGTCTTTTATAACTGGAAATAAAAATAAGCTGGTTGACGCTCAAAAACTCTTGCCGGAATTCGAAATTGAACATATAGATTTTGAAGTGCCAGAAATTCAATCGCTTGACCCAAAAAAAATTATTGAGCATAAACTAGAGTACGCTTATAGCAAAATCCAAAAACCCTGCTTCGTCATGGACACTTCCTTATTTTTAGACTGCCTCAATAATTTCCCCGGACCATTCATCAAATGGTGGTTTGAAAAAACTGTTGGTGAAGAAAAAACGTGTCAGATTGCAAAATTATTTAATCAGTATGGGTGTACTTGGACAACGGTCCTCGGATATTTTGACGGACAAGATACACATTTCCTAACAGAAACTGTAAAAGGAAAATTGCCTGAAATGCCGCGAGGCATAAACGGTTACCATTGGGATACAATTTTTATCCCCGAAGGCGAAACGAGAACTTTCGCTGAAATGACTTTTAAGGAAAAACAATCTTACGCGGTTACCAGAAAACTTTTGAATCGGCTAAAGGAAATTGCAAAATAATATGCAAGCTCAATTTCAAAATTCAAAAAAGAAAACGCCCCGCGTGATGACCAACGGGGCGTTTGTTACCGTACTACACTGAGGTATGCCTGTCTGGCTGTCAGGGCGCTCCAAGGCTCGGCCTTCAGATCGACTGAGCCGCCCTCAAGAAGCTGTGCCCAATAGACGTCGGTAAAATACTCCAGGACCGGGTTGCCCTCGACGGCGGCGGTTATTAGGCCGCAGGTAAGAGCGAGCCGGATTAAGAAGAACGGCAATTCCCAACCCAGATCAGGCGAGAGAAAGAACTTGGCCTCGAACGGCTCAAGCTCGTTCTCCGGGAAGCTTCGAACCCGGTCCTCCGCTACTACATCATCCCCGATTATCTCTTGGTCGGCTTCAGCTACCCAGCGAAGGTGCAAGTGCGCCGCTAGGTGCACGATCGCCGAGAAGGCGTATCGGGGGTTATTCATCCATGTCGGTCGAAGAATTTCCCGACAGGTGACCGCGCGTCCCAATTGTAAACATGCCTGACCCTCAAAGTAAGGGTCAAGTCGCCCAGACAGCCTGTCTATCGCTCTAGTTAGTTCCTCCCCCTGAAGAGGCAGAATGGGGTCGGAAGAAACTACCGAGCCCATGGAGATTCTCTGATCGATTCTCCAGAGAGCGAAACCTTCCAGGTCTTTTTGAAAACGCTGGAGGGTTCCTTCCGATACGTTATACAATGGTCGGTCGAAACCCTTTGGCTGAACGCTGGTAAACATTGTACCTCTCTTACGGTTGAGAGACCCTCCAGCCAGGAGGATCTCTCAACCGGCTTACCGAGTTTACTAACGGTGCTGACCCCTGCGGTGCAGGCCACTGCGGCGTTTCCCCGAATAAAACCCACCGTAGGGCCCGCTACGATTCATGCGAATGATGTCCGCTACATTCCTCGCATGATCGATGCTTGCCAACCGGCGCCTGGCCTCCTCCTCGGTGATCTCACCCGCCTTGCGGGCATCAATCACCTTCTGCTCTTCAGTCATTCCTCTGTCCTCCGTCCGAGCATGCAGCGTTGTTATCTCAAGCCGCGCTAACCGCGCGGCGAATACAGAGACCCCGAGCATCGTGGCCCGGGTTCGCGCCTTGCTTGCGTCTATCGGAACCCTCAAGCCTTGGGCTCGAAGGATTATTTTATTAAAGAGCTTATGAGCAATTTGACGCACCTATCGTAACATAACCGAGCGATTATTTCAAGTACTGAACCGCCCAAAGAAACGTTTTGCATGTCGAGCGAAAAAGTTGGGGATGCAGGCCTTAGCGATCACCGATCACCGAGCGATGCACGCAGTCATCAAGTTCTATCTTGAGTGCCGAAATCATTGTAAACTTCTATTTAGCATGAAAAGAAAAACAACCTCCGGAGTACACGATGTATGAGACCACCCACATTGAAGAGTACAAAGCGCTGCGCAAAGAAATCGTGGCGCGTGTGCAATTTATGCACCAAACGATCAATTTTAGTATATTTTTACAGACAATTTTATTGACGGTTGGATATTTTTTGTACCTTCGGGGCTACGACATTATTTTATTTGTCCTGTTCGTACCGATTTTCCTTAATTTCCTAACGTTTAACTACCAATCCAACCAGATGTCGTTGGAAGCGATCGCCAAGTATATCCACGAATCGCTCAACGAACGGGCAAAAACCGCAGCAAAAGAAGACGTGGTGTGGGAGTGGGAACGTTATTTTGCAAACCACAAAGCATACTACAGATTCGAAGCGTTCTTTAAGGTCTTACCGCTCATTTTCCCGAACATTATACCAGTCGCGCTCTTAGTGATGCGGATTTCGTTAGACCCGTGGGAGCTGGTGCTGCTGATTTTTGATTTTGTCTTATTGCTGATTATGATCGAAAACTTCCGCTACAAACTGCGACGAGTGAAGTAATCACACTCGCTATTGCCAGACGGCCAGCATCGCGCCGATGATTAAAAGCTGAACCAAGTGGTAGCCGGCTTGAATGAAAAAGAGATTCCACCCTCGGCCTTCAAACGCGTTGTGCATTGCCTGGGTTGTTGCGAAAAATCCGAGCCAGACCCAAAAACCGGCCTGTAAACCGTTACCGATGCTGATTGCGCCCACGTAAAATATGAAATGCGCCAAAACATAGGCGGTCACGGCCGCGGAAATGATCGCAACGATGTAACTAGTGGTTGCGCCCGCTTTCAGGTCGGCTTCGGTTTTACCGATCGCCTTCATCCACGCTTTCGCAAACATCAAATTTGAATACCACAATGCTCCCAGCACCATCGAAATTACGACTGCCACTGCAATCGCCCAAAAATTAATTTCTGGAGAAACCAATCGTACTCACCTCCCCTCTTCCAAGTTTCTATGTTAAGCCTAACATAGCAGAAGGTGATGACAAATTGGTATGTCTTGATTGTCGGCGGGATTATGATCGGGGTCTTGGGCATGACCGCGCTCTTGTTAGGCAGCTTTCTATGGACGCTAATTGCTGGCGCGCCGCACGTGGCAATTGACCGAGCGCGCCTGAAGCGAATTATCGCCGACCTGCACCTCACCAAACACGACACGGTGGTTGATTTGGGCGCTGGTACAGCTACGTTTGTGCGCGCTGCCGCGGGGCAGTGCAAACAAGTGATTGGGTACGAGATCAATCCTTTGCTTGCTATCTGGAGTCGATGGCGCTTACGCCGCCACCCCAATGCACACATTCTCAACCGTTCCCTATTTCACGCAGATCTCAAAGGGGCAACAGTGATCTATCTCTACCTTTTCCCGCCACTGATGCCGCGCGTAACCCGCTTTTTACGCGAAAACGCTCAGCCCGGCGCCCGCATCCTCAGCGTTGGCTTCCAGCTGAGCGCGTGGAAGCCCGTTTCCCAGCGTGATAGTGTATATATGTATCAAGTCAAAGGAGGGGACGATGAATGATACATCACGAGTGAGTAATATTCAGAAAAATCCAGATGCGGGGATGGATAATTCGTCACTCATAACTCGCACCGTTCGCACAGCCGGAGGTTTTACGCTTTTGGAGGTGTTGATTGTAATCGTGATTATCGGGCTCTTAGCCTCGATTGTGACAGTGGTAACGAACGCGGTGCGCGCTTCGGCACGGGACGCACGGCGCAAATCTGATACCCAAATTATCCAAGGCGCAACAGAGCTGTACTTTCAAAAATTCTCAATCTATCCGGCTGCAACCGCAACCGTCGCTGATTCGGGCGGGCCGATCGGAAATGGTTGGATAAGCGATGAAGCGCAATTCGTACGCCCGCTCAAGGAAACAGGCCTGCTGATCGCACTGCCGCATGACCCGATGAACATTGACCAACGAACTCAAGGAAAAGGTGATTTTCGCTATACATGGCTTCGAAACTTTTCGATTACCAACCCTTCCGCGCGTAAAGTGTTCTGCGCTGATCCAAACGCCACGGTGCCCACGTATACAATCGAATACACCCTCGAGACCCCCAACGATCCTGACACGCATCTGATTCAGCTCTCAAAGGTCAACACCCGCGCCTGTAACGACAACGGCACATCTACGGAAACAAACAACCCGAACGGCTTCACGCGTTACGTGATAATTGGAAATTGATACTAGCAGAAAACTGAGAATTAAATCCTGTTAAGAAATATTGCTGATAGTGTAAAGTATTCTTTACACAGCTCGAGGCGGTGTGTACACTAGGGGCAATGAAACAGACTGTGATCATATGCCGGGTGAGGAAATATAGGACTCAGGAAAGTCTCACGCAAGAAGACCTTGCCCAGTCTTTGGGAATCTCGCGCCAATCAATTATCGCGCTCGAAAGCGGGCAGTGCACGCCCTCTTTGGGTCTTGCTCTGCAACTGATGCACTATTTCGACGTGGGATTCACTCAACTTTTCCAGCTTCCCGGCAATGCACCGGATGAAGATGCAGCAACCACTCTTACATACGCGCCAACCGACTCCCAGCCGCGAATAAATGTGATCGAGGGTAAAGATGAAATCACAGTTGAGGCCTCTGTTCCCGGTTTCAGCGAAAAAGAGCTTGAAATCAGTGTGAATGACTCGCTGCTCACGATTAGCGGGAACCGGCAGGGTACGCAACCTGAAAATAATCCTCTCCAGCAAGAATTCATACTTTCGCAGTTTTACCGTGCGATTGATTTACCGCACCGGATTGACCCTGATGGTGCGCACGCGTATTTGAGCTCGGGAATCCTCAGCGTCACTTTCCCCCGCCAAACCACAGTGCCCTCGAAAATCCGAACGATCCGGATTTCATCCCATTAGAAATTTAAAGTTTTCGCCCCTGACGAGCGTACGATACCCTTCTTTTAATTCAACAAAGAAGAATACTTGTCGGAGTCATCCAGAGGAGAGGAATTTGGTTTAAGCTGCGGATTTGTTAAAGTAGGGGTGTGGGGTCTTTTATTTCATATCGCCCGCTTGCGCCCGAGCCGAAACCGCGCCTGCCGTGGAAATTGCTCGTTGGCGCGGTAGTAGGCGCGCTGATAATTTTTGTAATCATCCCCTCGATCTTGAACCGCAAACTCTCTACGTTTGAAATCATCACTGCTGGCCCAAAGGTTGCTGGCGACCAAACCGATCCGCAAGATCTCAGCACGCTCTATCCCTTCACGCGCGAAGCGCTAGACCCACAACAATTCCAGCTAATTGACAATCCGGAATCAGCCACATTGCTTTTGAAAACGAGCGCGCAATCTGTGGTAGTGGCCGATCTGGCAACCGGAAAGGTGCTGTACCAAAAAGCAGGCCACGACAAACTCCCCGAGGCCTCGCTTACCAAGCTTTTCACAGCGGTCACGGCATACGAAAACGTGGTGATGGATGCTTCTTTTCGGGTTTCAAATTTTGCCGCTAATCAAGAACCGCACCGCATGGGCGTTAAGGAGGGAGAAACCTATGCCTTGCGCGAATTGATGTATGGACTTTTTTTGGCGAGCGGCAATGATGCCACGGAAGTGATTGCGGAAGGCTCGCCCGGCGCTCGAACACGTTTTATCGAGGCGATGAACCGCAAAGCCGAATGGCTGCAGCTAAAAGACACCCGGCTGCAAAACCCGTCCGGGCTTGACCAGGATCAGCATTACTCGAGCGCGTGGGACATTGCCACAATCATGCGCTATGCCTACCGAGCTCACCCCGAGTTGAAAGAAATTATGGGAACGCGCGATTATCATTTTGGGCAGAATGAGGGGCACCGCGAATTTTGGCTGACGCACATATCCGAGTTTATGAAAGAAAACGGCACGATTAAAGCCGTCAAAACCGGTTACACTGACACGGCCGGATATTGCTGGGCGGCAATCGCCGAAAAAGACGGTAAAGGGATTGTAATCGCGTTTCTGAACAGTTGGGCAGGCAAAGAAGACGCCACCCACCTGGTGCAACAATTCTTGCCCTAACGAGTACTACCGAACAATTTGAGGATGGTGTGCCTTGACAATCACACTAGATGATTTTTTATTTTGTAGTGGTGGGCGTTACTGGGATCTCACGCGCTTCGCTTTATGAAAACCCCCCGGTTTTCATCGTCACGATCTGATCGAGACTCTTTCCGCAACGGGAAAACTCCCGTTTTCCCGACCCCTTTCCCTGTTCGATTCCTGTATTTCTACATATAATACAGTAACCAGTCGCTAATCAGTGTTCTGTTTGGTGTATTTATACAACCAAGCTCGAACGTATTTTAGCAAAAATATCTGACTTTGACGAATGCCTCCGCGCCGCCGCAAAGCGGCGACGACGCCTCAAGCACAATTTTCTTTACATTTTCTAATTTTGCGTGCGACCGATTTTTTCTTCTAAAAGGAAAAGAAAATTTTGCTTTCGGCGTTCTGCTCTAAACGAGCAG
>CAYIGD010000028.1:0-5950 GCA_964362865.1 uncultured Candidatus Saccharibacteria bacterium
CTCCCGTATGTCTTCTCCCCGTCCCATTTCTTCTCCGATACGTTGATTCCATCTGCGGTCTGCATTGCCCTGCCACCCTTTATAGAGCCCGACCCCACTGACGCCTTTATACGATCCCACACCGATTGCCTTGAGTGGTGCGAATCTGCCTAATTTCTGGTTCATTTGTCGAAGGCCCGGAATAAATGTTTTTCCTGAGGTTAAACCGGCAAACGTAGTGTCGGCTTTTTTACCGGCGCCTTTTCCAACCAACCCTCCGCCTTTTTTAAGCAGACTGCCGATACCGCCGAAAACGCTGCCGAGTCCCGGTACGCCTTTGCCGATGGAGAGGGGGACAAACACCGCGAGGCCAAGAAAGACGATTGCGAAGAAGAAACCGGATAATGATTCTAAGAATGACTTCGGCACCTTCTCGATGTTTGAGAGACCGAATTGGGTGGAATAGAAAAGTAAAATAACCGCAATCGTAGAAAGATACGTTACTTTTATAAAAATACTGAGCCACTGGTCGAATATTTTTTTTGTTATGGGAATCGCCATCATAATGATCGCCAGCGGGGCGAACGCCACCAGTATAAAAAGCGCGAGGTGCCGCAACCACATCATAAATGCCAAAACAAAAATGAGAATGATGGGAGCAAGCGTAAAGAGAATCGACAATATCCAGCCACCGAACGGGGCAAAGAGGATTAAACCTTTAAACGCATTATAAAGCCCCACCCATCCCACAGCTAACGCCAAGTCGTCACTCATACTCTTTATATTGCCATCAACAAAATTAACGACGAGTACCTCTGAGCTTTCAATGATCAATTGGGTAATGAGGATCGAGAAGTGCGCCAGAATTGTCGCAAGAATCAGGGTCGGTAGGATTTTTTTGATCGCATACGTATCAATCGAGACGCGCGCGATATTAACGATTGCCACAAACACAAGCGCCAGAATAAGGATTGTGTCAACTAAAATAATGTTGATTTTCCAGATATCTTGAACAAGCGGCGCCGTTTTAAGGTTTTCAGAAATTGGCTTTCCTCCCTCGACTCCTGAAAGGCCAATTGCCGGAAAAAGAAAAATATTGATTCCCCAATTGATGAGAGAGCTTGAAAGATTCGTGAGGGTCACCATCATCCAGCAGACAATGTCGTCTACCGGGCCAAGTTCTGTAAAGAAACCATGTATGCCTGTATCGAGCTGGATTTCCTTGTTGTCGCTACCAATAATTCCGCTCGGACATTTTGCATCATCAGCATCAACTGGTTGACCATCCGTAGTAGTACCATCGCCGGCAGTTTGATTCAAACTTAATTGCGGCTGGCGCGGATTTTGGAGATTAACAACTACGTTACCAGCAACTAAGTGGGACATTGTAGAGGTGCTGTATGTAGTTTCAACGCGATATGAGTAAGTTCCAGGAATATTTACCCTGTCAGTGTGGGTTTTTTGATCATTTTTAATATGATAATCCTTAAAAAAATTCTGACCATTGGGTTCCACCCACTTCAGAGTTACATCTGCGACATTACTGCTGTACGCTGTAACACTGACCGCTATGCTCGGCATGTTTAGCACAGTGTTTTGGTTACCGCCTACAGTCCAGTTTAACTTGAAATCGAATGTTGCACTTTTTGTGCCAAGGACATCACCAACTGCTGCTGACGGGGCTAAATCGAAACGATTGATATTAGGGTTTGCGGCATTCTGTGAAGCTTCAAAAAAAACATTAATATTGTGTGTAGTCCCTGGTAAATTCCAAAAACTTTCCCCGATCCCCGAGGGGAAAATAAATCGTTGGGTATCGGCTTTGTAACCGTTTTTTTCCACGGTGATCGAATGTGTATCTTGGGACTTGTTGCGGAAGTAAGGGATCGTAATCGACTTGGCTCCATCTAAGTTCGTTTTACCTTTTGCTGCTCCATCAACGGAAACCTCTGCTTCACCGGGTTTAGAAAATATCCAGACTTTTACTTGCTCGACGGCACTGACTGAAATTTCAGATTGGAAGATTGGCGCTGCGGTAAACAGCAATAAGCTGCCTATGCTTAAGAAGAGTAAAAATCGGGAAAAATAGCGAACCAAATCCCTCCTTACACTGCTAACAAAGCCCAATAATTTGGCACAATAACTCGCGTCTATACTCCGTATATCTCGCGGTACCTACTCATTATCGTAGCAGATTTGAAAGCTGCAGTTACTTCCAGGTTGGGATGGCGCGTAACAAATTAAGTCGGTCAGAGCAAATCTGGTGCTGGGCTGAATCCTGCAGCGTTTGGGACAACGTAATGCAGCGTTCCAGCAATGGTTCCCAAATCGGATTGTACCCCAACCCTTTTTGAATGATGACCAGCGCGCCAGTCGGGTTGCTGTGCGCTTCAAGCGAGCGCGCCGCGCCTACATACGCATCTGGGGGAATCGGTTCAATTGTAGCGGCGCGCATAAAAATCGGTAGCGCCAGCTCGGGGTAGCCGCTCGTAAGAAACGTGGCACCGCTGCGCATGAGGGCAACGAGCTCATCGGATTTTTTTACTTTGATAAACAGTTGTTCGAATACAATCCGCTCTTTGCGCGCGTTTTGTTGATCCGTGCGCGAGCGCATCTGTGCTCCGGCCAGTGCCGCTTCAAACCAGCCAAGAACAAAAATGATCACTACCAGCAACGCGGCCACAGCGCGCCTGCTCATCGCAGGTGATGGTGATGAAGCTCTTGCTTTTGGGGCCAGGGGGCGGCGATGAGGAACTCATCCGGCTTGCTGCCCAAAAGCGCTCGCAGGCGACCATAGGCGGCTTCGGTGACAAACGGCATAAACGGATGTAAAAGCGTAAGCAGTTCCCTCCAAGTTGTCACAAGAAACTTACCCACGGCTGCTTGCGCCGCCTGCGAATGCCCGTCGTCTTTTAAGTACGGCTTTGACATTTCAAGGATCTTGTCCGCGAACGTATGCCATGTGAACGCGTATAAGCGCTCGGCCGCATGAGAAAGTCGGTATTCTTCCAAGTCCCGCGTTACTCGTGTCAGTACCTTGTTATATTCCTTGATATGCTCCATGAATTCCTCAGGCAGGTGATGGCTGGAGTGCGGAGCATGGATAAGATCGCGGGGCGTGATTGACTGCTGCAAAAAGCGGGAGATATTCCAGATTTTATTGGCAAAATTACGATAGCCGACAAGCTTGGTTTCGCTGTAGCGCATATCAGCTCCCGCTGCGGTACCAGCCACCAAACTCAAGCGCAACGCGTCGGTGCCGAAACGCTCGATGACTTCCAAAGGATCCACTCCATTACCGAGTGATTTACTCATCTTGCGGCCTTCTTTGTCACGGACAATGCCGTGCAGGTAAACGGTCGCAAATGGATATTTTCCAGTGAGAACCTTCCCCATCACGAGCATTCGCAATACCCAAAAGAAAAGGATGTCGTATCCTGTTTCCAGCACACTCATTGGGTAGAATTTCTCAAAGTCTTTTCGCGACGTATTAGTTATCCGTTGTTGGTTATCCGTTGTTGATTGGGGCCAGCCCACAACGGCAAAAGGCCATAAAGAGGAAGAAAACCAGGTATCCAGCACGTCCCCCGAGCGATCGCCCGGGATCGGATGCCCCCACCATAATTGGCGGGAAATACACCAGGGGCGGATGTTTTTCAGCCAGTGTAGCGCTACTTTTCTGAAGCGCTCGGGGATAAAACGGATTTCGTCTTTTTCGATCGCTTCGATAATGTTGGTGTCTTTTACCAAGGCGGGCAAATCCACGAACCACTGCTTGGAAACGAGCGGTTCGATCGGGGTGCCGCAGCGGTAACAAACGGAAAGGTTATGCTCATAAGATTCGTCAATTTTTTCGACCAGTCCTTTTGCTTGTAATTTTGCAACGATCGCTTCCCGTGCACCCTGGACTTTTTGGCCGGCGAACTCCCCGGCATGTTTGGTCAGACGCCCCTTTTCATCAATGATTTGTACTACCGGCAAGCCGTATTTTTGCGCCAGCTCGAAATCAACAAAGCTGTGCGCGGGAGTAAGCGTCATCGCTCCGGTGCCGGTTTTCATCTCTGCGGCCCGGTCAGCAATCACGCGTGCCGTTACCGTTGCGTTAATCCAAGGCACTGTGAGCGTTTTGCCGACCAGTTTTTTATAACGCGGGTCTTTAGGATGCACGAGGATCGTTTTGTCGAGGAATTTCGTTTCCGGGCGGGCGGTGGCGATCACAACCGGACCATATTTGAGGTAGTAGAATTTTGATTTTGTTTTTTTATATTCCACTTCGTCATCGGAAAGCGCGGTGCGATCCTTCGGACACCAATTCACCATGTATTCGCCTCGGTAAATCCGCTTTGTCCGTTTCAGAAATCGAAACGCGACTTGCACGGCCTTTTGATAGGGTTCATCAAGCGTAAAGCGCTCGCGCGACCAATCGCAGGAGGCCCCTAAACGGCGATGTTGGGCGCTAATTGCCGAGCCGTTTTCTTCTTTCCATTTCCAAACCTCCTTCAGGAACGCCTCCCTGCCCATTTCGTGGCGGCGCTTACCCTTTTTTAAAAGCATCCGCTCTACGACCGCTTGGGTCGCGATCCCGGCGTGATCCGTGCCGGGAACCCATACGGTTTCATCACCGCGCAGGCGATGAAAACGCACTAAAATGTCCTCAATTGTTGCCGTGAGGGCATGGCCCATGTGCAATTTACCCGTCACATTCGGGGGCGGCATGCTGATCGAGAACTTTTTGCCGGTTGTATTGCGCCCATTTTCAGGTTTGAAAAATCCGCGCCTTTCCCACTGACGGGCGATCTCAGGCTCGTATTTGTTCGGATCGTAAGATTTTGGAAATGATTGTTCGTTCATAGTTTTATGCTAGTTGAAGGCTTGCTTCAGCTTCTAGATCGTAGCGTGGGAGTGATGGTTCCTTCAAGGTTTGCCACAGGGCGGCGACACCGATCATCGCGGCGTTGTCGCCCGTAAGCGCGGGGTCGGGGAAGTATACGCTCAAGGGTGAAAGCGCCTGCGTGAGCTTTTCCTGTAGTACGTGGTTGATTGAAACCCCGCCCCCAACCACCACTGTAGCGGGCCGGTAGCGGAATCTGGCTGAGCTCGTTTGCCAAACGAGTTGTTCCAAAGCGGCCCGCTGAAACCCTGCCGCAAGATTCGCCCTCTCCTCGGGGGTTGGATCTGGATTTTTTTCGAGCTCGCGCCTTAATGCGGTTTTGAGCCCGGAGTATGAGAAGGCAAACGTTGCAAGCCGGGTAACGGGGAATGGCGTCGGTTGCTGTGCGTCGCGCGCCAACCGTTCGATGTGCGAGCCGCCCGGGTAGGGCAGCCCTAAAAGCGCCGCGGCCTTGTCGAACGCTTCCCCGACCGCATCATCCCGCGTTGAACCGAGAATTTTGAATTGATTTTGCTGCTCAGACCAGACAAGTTGAGTGTGTCCGCCGGAAACAAGCAAGGCAAGTACCGGAAAGCGCCGCGGCGCGGAAACGAACGTAGAATAAAAATGGCCTGCCATGTGATTCACACCAACGAGTGGCAATTTTACGCCCAGTGCCAGGGCATTCGCCGTCTCGACCCCGACCAACAGCGATCCGATGAGCCCGGGACCAACCGTAACGGCCAGCGCATTGAGCGTGCGCAGGATGGCTGGTTCGTCTGAACCAAGCCCCTCGCGCAGCGCCAATCGGATTGTGGGCATAATCGTTTTGACGTGTTCCCGCGCCGCAACCTCTGGGAAAACGCCCCCGAAACGTGCATGCACAGCGGCCTGCGAGGCAACGACGTTAGAATGAATGCGTACATCCGAAATTCCCGTGCCGCTTCGAATACCGGAAACAACCGCGGCAGCGGTTTCGTCGCAGCTCGTTTCGATTGCCAATACCTTTAATCGCTTTTGCATGGTTGGTTGTCAGTATACTGCAAGGAGGCGCGAACTTTCTACTGCGACGGTTCCGACGAGGTTCCGAGTCGGAAAGTT
>CAYIGD010000029.1:0-5927 GCA_964362865.1 uncultured Candidatus Saccharibacteria bacterium
AGCACGAACGCGCCCAATGCAACCGGAAAAACCATCACCGCGAGCACGTCAATTGCCTGTTGGATCAGGCCGTTCAGATGCTCACGCTCACGCTCCAGTGCTTGGACAATCACCGGAAAAATCGAACCGACAAAAATATAGGGAATCAAATTAAGCACTTCTAAAATTTTGAATCCCGCCCCGTAGATCCCGACGTCCTCCGACGAGCGCATCAACGAAAGAATGACGGCGTCCACTTTGAAATACACTGAAACTAAAATGATGATGATGCCTAGCGGAATCGCCTCGCGCGCCAGCTTTCTGATGAGTGCCCAATCCGTGGACACGCGCAACTTTACGATCCGGCGCGCGAAGTATACCGAAAGCGCCAAATTGACGAAATTGCCCACGATGTAGGAAGTAATAATTAAAAGCAGGCTTCCGGTTTGCGCGACTGCCAAGACCCCTGCTACGATTACGACCCTGCCGATCAGGTCCGAAAGGACGGCTCGATCCATTTTAAGGTGCGCTTGGAACACGGCCACGAACGTCGAATTAAGCGTTTGCAACAACATCGCCCCGGACAAAAGCGCAATGCTGACTTTGACCACGAGCGGATAGACCGGAATCAGAAAGGCGATTGCGACTGCCACGGCATAGACGCACACGGCAATTAACATGCGCACGGTCAAAATCGCGTTGGTGGCTGCGGTTGCGTACTGAGAGCTTGGGTCGCGGCTCACCTCACGCGTTAAAATCGAAAAAAATCCAAGATCAGCTAAGACACCAAAAAATAAAACAAATGAAAACGCGGTCGTGTATTGCCCATACCCGGCCACGCCCAACGTGCGCGTAATCACCCCAATCAGAACGAGCGATAGCACGGTGATGAGCGCTTTACCAAAAAGCTGTACCCCCATGTTGTAGGCGATCCGGCGGGTAAGGTTCATAGCGTCCCCCTAGCGCGGGATGCTGAGATTTTTATATTGAGCAATGATCGTTTGATAGGCCTCAAACGCCTGCTTTGGTTCGCCCGGCAAAAAGTTGCCGTTTTCGGCGCGTTTCAAGTGAATGAGTCCTAAATTCGCTTCGTTTGTGCCAAACTTGTGCGATTCGTCGTGCAAGCGAAATGGGAAGAATCCTTGAAAATCACCGGAGCCCACGACGTAGGTGGCAAACTCGCTGATCGAGCGCGCCTGGCGTTCCTCGCCGTGCAAGCTGCCTTCTTCGGCTCCGGCTTCGGTAATCCACAACTGCTTGCCATAGCTTTTTAACTTGGCGGTCAGGTCAATCACGCCGCTGTTGGCTTCCACTTTGGACAAATCAAACGCGCTGTTCGCCCCGCCGTACCAATCCCAGCCCAAGACCTCAAAGGTCAATCCGTCTTTGACGGCCTCATCAAAGAATCCATACGTAATCCAGTTACCGGTAAAAATCCGCTGCGCGAGGGGGTCGGCCACGCGTACCCCGTCTGCGGCGCCCTTACCCCATGCCAACACCTGCTTGTAAAGCTTCGGATCGTACGACTCAATTGTGTCTCCGGGCCAGCTGGGCTTGATCGCGTTGGAGCCGATTTCGTTTGCGATTTGGTAGTAACGCACGCGATCCTTGAAACGGGTGGCGAGCTGCTTGCCCTTTTCGTAGCCGTCTTCGTACGGATTTTTGACGTCGATAATTTTTTCCTCCGCGACGGGGTTAAACCCGAGCGCGACGTGAATTTTACGTTTCAACGCTTCGTTCACGGTAACTTCGGTATAACCGAGCTGCTGCTCTTGCCAGCCCGGAATATCGAATCGCACCCAGTTCGCCCCCAACTGCACAACACGGTCCAACACCTCACCCGGTACTGTGGGGGATAAGTCGTTCGTGGGATAGTCGTTAATGCCGATCCCCCATTTGAACGTTTGCTCGCCCTTTACGTGGAACGTTTCTAAGGCCCGCGCGGAGCGCGCTGCTTTTTGGGCAGGTGAAAAATACCACAGACTCACCCCGATCAGTGGCAGGGCAACCGCAGACATAATAAAAAGGCGTTTAACCATCTATTCCTCCCTTAAAAGTGTAGCGTGGTCAAAACCTTCTTTCAACGGCGCACGACGTAGATGGTATATCACAAGCGAGGGCTGCGCCGGAGGCGGGTCGAAATAGTGTTCCTCCAGTTCCGGTGAATTTTCCACAGGCGTATTCGGAACATCGAGCACAAAAGGTTCGTATTTAGAGGGAATGGTCTCAAATTCCCATAAAAAGGGATTGGGGCGGGGAATCAGCCACTGCGGACGCAGGGCAAGGTCTTCTTTCGCGCCCAATACATTCCGGCCAGTGGCAAACATCAGCGCCTCGCGCTCGTAATTGGTGAGGATTTGGTCGCTTGGCGGCGCAGCGTGGTTCAAGAATGCGCTGATCGCTTCCAGTGTGCCCGGAAAGGGGCTCTGCAACTCTTCGATAAACTGGGGAAGGTGGGATAATTTTTCCTGCGGGATCAACGGTTCTTGCCCTCGCGTGGCAAACTCGCGCGTCCAAGCAGGAAGGTTTGTCGCAAGGGTTGTGCCGGCCACAATCGCAACGATTAAGATCCCGACTGCCCCCGACCACTCAACTATTCTCCACAAAACATACCCTAACATCAGCAACGTGAAGGGCGCGGCTGCTAAAAGATAACGCGTGAACGGCGGCAACCCCACGGCCGCAATCGCCCAGATCGTTAATCCGCCGATCAGCGGGGCGAGCAGCACAATCCATTTGTATTCGTCTTCCTGCTCTCGGGGACGCGCCAGTAAAAACGCGGTTGCCGCCCATGCCAGCGGCGGGAAAAACGCGCGGTGATAATTTTCAATGAGCGTCCAGACGATCGGCACGTTCGGCTGGCCCGCTATTTGATGCTCCAACGTTTGAAACGGATCAGACAGTAGCAGCCAACCCACCGCAAATAAAATCGTGGGGGTAAGCGCCGCGAGGAGGTGTACGGCGCGCCGGACGCGCTCCCGCGGTTCCCACAACGCGAAAGAGGCCGCCACGAGGCTCAGCACGATTCCCGCGATCGTATGGGAGAAAACCGCCACGAGCGTCCCCACTCCCAGTAGAGTAATCGCACCGGATTCACCGCGCCGAATCTTTGCCAAACCCCATGCCACCAGCGCGCCGGCGAAAAAGAGTAAACCATAGTAGCGCGCTTGGCGCAGATAGAGCATGAGCGGCACAGAAAATACCGTCAGCGTCGTCACAATCAAAACAAAGCGCGCGTTTTTGCTCATGGTCCATGCCGCGAGCGCTAACGCGACGATCCCCAAAAATCCGAAAAGGGCAAACGGGCCGCGGGCGCTCGCGGGGCTTTCGCCGAACAGACGGAACGAGAGCCCGACAAGGTAATACTGTAGGGGGGGATGCCACGTCCATACGAGCGCGCCCGCGATTTGGTGCGCGTCCGCCCCCTCTTGTTGAGTGACAAGAGTCGTGCCGTCCCACGGCGTGGGGTATCCAAAACGCAGCGTGTTACGGCCAATCAGCGCGGTCTCGGCTTCATCCGCCCAGAGGAGCGGCTTGTGCAGACCCCAGAACGCACCAAGCGCGCCCACACCTAAAAGAACAATCAGAAGAAACATCGTAAACCAGTTGAAGCGTTGCATTTTTTATCCTGAGTTTTTCGAAGAATTATGTTTGCGTTTCGAGATAACTATCTTCATCGTACACGTCCCACGGCTCGACGGCTTCGCCAGCGATCTTGGCAATCGCCGCGCGGGCGGTGAGCATGGAGTGGTCTTGATTGTTATAGCGGTGCAAACCGCCCCGCCCGATCGTAAGCAGGTTGGGGATAGTGCGACTTAGGTACTGCCGAATGGTGGCAACGTGCGTTTTATAACCATGGTCGTAAATTGGATAGGCATCAGGCACCCTCACCACCGTGCCGCCATGTACATCGCGCTCTTGCGCAAGCCCAATCTGCACCAGCTCTCGCGTTGCTCGGGCAATCAATTCTTTATCCGCCGCACCCCATAATTCGTCGGATTGATTCACAAAGTATTCCAGTCCCAAGCACGTGATGCCTTCGTCCGCCACCATTGCTTTGCTCCAATTTTTATAGTTTTGGATGCGGCCAACTTTGACGTGCGGTTCGTGCACATACAACCACTGATCGGGAAACACCTGCGCCCGATTCACTATCAACACCACGGTCAAAAAATCGCGGTAGCGCAGCGCTTCCAGAGCATGGCGCACCGGCTCGGGCGGAGCAGGAACCAACAACTCGAGCAAACGGGGAAGGGGCAAGGTGGAAATCACCCAGTCGGCTTTGGCTGGCTTTGTTTCGGGCGCGAGCACAACCCCCAACTTCCCTTTTGCGTGATAGAGGGCAACGGCAGCGGTCTTTGTCGTCACTTTTGCGCCATGGTGCTCAATTTCCCGCGCCGCCTTCTCCCACATCATCCCCGGGCCCAAGCGCGGATAGTAGAACGAGCGCGTGAGCGTTTTTGTAATCACGCCGTTTCCGTTTTGTTTGCTTCCCGTCAGAGCTTGGCGGATCACCATCCCAAGCGTGAATTCGCGGATGCGCTGCCGGGCCCAATCCGCTGAGAGTTCTTTAGTGGAAACACCCCATACTTTTTCAGTATAACTTTTGAAAAATGTTTGATAGAGCCGCCAGCCGAAGCGGTTCACCATCCACGCTTCAAATGTATCTTCGGGCTTAATCGGGACAAATCGGGCGCGAATGTATGAAAGAACAATTAAAAACGCTTCCCATACCCCCAGCATTTTTAGGGCATTGAGCGGTTCTAAAGGATAGTGAAAAAAGCGGCCTTTGTAGTAAATGCGGGATAAGCGGTTAACGTGGTGAAAATCCTTGCCAAGCATCGCGCGCCACCACGCTTCAACCCATGGAGATTTTGTGAAAAAACGGTGCCCGCCGATATCGAAGCGGTGGCCTTTGAAGCGCACGGTTTTGGCCAAGCCCCCGACTTGCGCGTCGCGTTCAAATATCGCGACGTTCTTGAAACCGCGCCGCAATGCTTCGTAGCCGGCCGTCAACCCAGCCGGCCCCGCCCCGAGGATAATGATTTTTTCTTTTCTTGAGTGCTCGGACACAGTTGCAGAATACTATATCCCCATCAATGTCCTTAGAAAATCTTCATAAAAATCTTTTTTATTTTCAATTCGAATGTTCTTTGCTGCGGAAGAATATTTTGCGGCGAGACCAGAATCAGTTATCAAATCAGAATTCTTCATATAAAACCAGGATTTAAAAATAATCGTTTGGTGGCTTTCCCTGCGAATCAGGTCACGAAACATAATACAGGCATCCCAAGCAAGAAATTCAATCTGTTCGGGTTTGAATTCAAGCGTTGTGCTAGGATCTCGGCCCGCATGTTTAAAAAAATTAGGCGCTGCGTTTATTTTCCGTAAAAACTCTTTTCTCCTTGCGGGAACAATCATCCGCAGGAACTTTTCCTTAATGTGAGATTCAACGCCCCTAGTGCGCCCTATATTCATCAGGATCTCGTGTGCGGCATGAATAAGGGTGTAGGGAGATACGGGGTCTGGACTCGTAAAGAACAATTCGATTCCTGTGTTGAGTTGATTTTCCGCTGCCTTTAGTTTTGTTATCTCCATAATGAATGGGGTTATTTAAACAACCCTTTCTCGCGAATGCAGAATTCGTATTGATCCTCATTCGCAGGACCCCAGAAATCTACTTTTGTTCCGGGCGATATGCTTTTATCCCAATCGAACTCGTTTTGAATTCTCGATTTTTGAATCCAGGCGCAATCGTGTCTAATTCTCGTTGGTCTCCACTGGAACCAGTAAAATGAACTCGCGAGCAGCAATGAAACCAGGAAAGTCTTGAAAAAGTCTTTCTTGTTAAGAGCTGGTTTCATCTTTCAGAGTCCTCTACTTCTGAGACAATTTTTATACCAAATTTCGAAAAATTGATCATCACTCCGCCAATTAAAACTATGAAT
>CAYIGD010000030.1:0-4960 GCA_964362865.1 uncultured Candidatus Saccharibacteria bacterium
AACACGAGTTGCAACCGGGCGTCGTTGTCCTGCCGGAAAAAGTAGACGACGACATTGCCGCACGCCAGCTTGTCGCAATGGGGATTAAAAAAGACTCGCTCACGCGCGAGCAAGCCCGCTATATCGCAAGCTGGCAGGCAGGAACCTAGTCACTCCCCAGAGCTGTCGTCCTCTTCCTCTTCCAGCGGCTGACCCCCTTCTTTCTTCGCTTCTTTCTCCTTTTTTTGAATATCCGAACTCCGTTTTTCGAGCGCAAACTGAATCAGCTTTAATGCCTCTAGCAAGCGATCTTCATCAGGTAATTGCCCGTTGAGATCATCTTTTATGGTTTGAGGAATGATTTCTGCTAAATTAGCTTGAAAATCCTCGCGCAAAATAGAAAGAGCACGATGTTCGCTCCTCTGCTCTTTTGTTCTCCAAGCCTCTTCAGTTAACCGGTAAACCCTCTGGAGCATTCCCGGGATCTCTTTTGGGGTGATGGCAGCACTTGCCTCAACTGCCTCAACATAGGGTTTTAGTTTTGCTTGCGCTTGTGCCGCTTGACGAAGTTCTGGAACTCGGGCGAGGAGATCACCGGCATAGCGCTGCACTTTAAATTGGTTCTGGTCGTTTTGATACCATCCAGGACTGTTTGTTCTTAAATCCTTCAGTAGACCGGAGTACTCCGTATTTAACGCGTTATATTCAAGGTAGGGCAGATTTTCCGGAAGAATTGCTGTTACAAACTGTTCAATACGGTTTGTCGCATATTGATTTTCAAACTCCGACTGCGCATCCGTAAATTCGCCCCGGATATCTTGCCGACTTGGTCGTTTGCCTTCTCCTTCTAACTCCCCCTTTGAAAGCTCATAATCCTGTTGGATTCTGGAGGTTGGAACGCCGCTGTAGTTTTCGTTATACGAACTACTCCGGGCCAAGGCACGTCCATTCCCACTTTTATGCCCACTGAGCTCTCCAAAGAGTTTTTTCAGCAAAAATTGACTCTTATACGGGCTGCTCTCATGGACGGTATTTAATTGCTTCATGAACGGTTTATGTTCAGTATATTTTTTTTGGTTAGTAGCATTTGCCCAGTAATGATTACCGTAATATGCAGTTGCTTTACCTGCCGCAGGTGGAGAGTGTTCGTGAGTAGGATATCCCTTTTCAGACATCACCATGTGGTGGCAATAAGCCAGGATCGCTTTACGAAAGGCATCGAGTTTTGTTCCAAACTCATCGTCCCCGGTTTCGCCTCGAGCACGCCGGATGAATTCTACGTAGCCTTCTGCGTCCGGGGTCATTTCACGGATATCACCCGTGGGAACAAGCCAGTAATTCGGATCGGAACGATCGCCTTCGCCCAACTTATCTTTCCACCCGATATAGGGTGAATCTTTTCCCGTGGCATATTTTAACCACTCCCACGTCTCATCCGGTACGCTCATTATATTGCGGGCGGAGAACTTGTCAATTTCTTCCCAAGCATTGTGAACTTGTTGTTCGTAAGGAACAAGGGATGCGTATGTCCCATCTCGGGAAAGCTCGTACTCCCCCGGCTTTGTCCCGAGCATTCTTGTTTTATATGAAATGCGATGCAAACGCATCAGTAGGTCAAAGCTTTCCGGTGTGATTTCTTTGCCGTTCGTTTGCTTAAACCGATAATCAAAGTGATACAGGTAAAGGTTCATACGCCACGTCATGTAATCAGAAGTTGAGGCATCCGCCAAAAGCAACCAACGCGCTGCTTCTCGGTCGCTGCGGGCAATTGCTTGTTTTAATTCCTTGTCGCGCAGCGTGACATGTATATCACGTTTTAGAATACGGGCGGCTTCTTTGTCGTCGAGCTCGGCCTTGGCCCGCTCGTACCAGTCTGTTTCGTAAAAACCGGTCCAGGTAAACTGAATTCGTCCCGACCAGTTGGGGTTAATTCGCCCTAACGCAAAACCGAGCCATGTATTGAATGAGCGATCTAGGCGCTTGTTGAACGCCTTGACTACTCGATCTCCGGTGCGCAGGGAATCGCGGTCTTCCACCTGAAGATCCTGGTTTACCATCATTCGTTGTTGCCAGAATGTCCCCCCAAATCTGTCGAGGACAGCATGCGCGTTTTCACTCAATTCTTCACGTGTGAACCGCTCTAAGGCGCGGAAATATTCACTTGCTTTTATATACGCGTCTTTGGAGAGTTTTTCGGCTTGTTCGCGGTCTACGGCCGCAAGTGCTAAGAAATCGATGACCGCTTCATTCTCTTGCTGGCCGCTGATGATTTTTTTATGCGATTTTTGCCTGCCGCTGAGGAGTTCCTCTCGGAGTTCCTCTTCCTTTTTTTCTTGTTTTGGTAGAAGTTGCAACAATGTTTTTACAAATGTGAGTCCGAATTGGGTTAAATCTAGATAGCGGGCCCCTTCAGGAGTACGTTTCATAAACGTTTCGGTATCGCATTGAATTACAAAACAATCTTCCCCTTGAAGGTTTCTGTTTTTTACGACGTTGATACCGCCAGTATGCTCAGGCGATTGCAGATCGTCCCGCGGGCTGCCCACTCGTGGAAAACCGGGCTGTTCTTGCTGATCGGAGGTGTGGCGCAGGACGCATTGTTCTTGAAAAAAACGGCGCAGCGGCGGCTGAAGAATCAAAGCAAGGTAAAGTCGGACCTGCTCAATGGAGACCGGCGGTTCGGAGATTTTATCGATGTCCTGGCCATACGCTGAGCGCCATAATTCTTTCTTCCCATTGAAGTCCTGCTCAAAGTTTTCTGTAGGTACGCTGCGGTGCAGTGAGGCTTCAATTGCGCGTTCCCACTCTAGCTGTTTCTCTTTAACTGAGAAAAAAGCCGAGTCTTTACCAAGATTTTCCAAATCCTGTCCTAACTGGTTTAAATCTGCAGTTTGTTCGGGTGTAATCCCAGAGATTGTAAGAAAAATATTTACCGCGTCTATGGATGCCTGAATTTGCTCAGCGCCGGTGCCGGCTTTCGTTCTTTGCTCGTCAAGTGTTGCAAGGTTTTTTTTCTGGTCGTCGGACAGCAGATTCTCGAAATCAATCCGAAATTGATTAATTTCTGCTTCCCGCTGGCCCCGATGCCGCATCATTGTAAATTCGTACGCATCAAAACCAGGTCCGTTGATGATCTGTTCAACGTTGCGCTCGTAATGGGAGGCTTCTTTTTCGATCATAAGTTCAGGCATGTTTTTCTCCGTCAATCAAAGATAACAGCGAAACCATAAATGTCAAGTCCGCTCCCCGCCGCGGTGGGCGAGGACGTCATTCATAATTGCTTCGGCAAAAGCGATCATCCTGATTGCCGTTTCGACCGATTCCAACCCGCCACTGGTTAATGCAGGAATTATCGGAAGCGCCAGCAATTGTTTGCGTAGGTCGTCGGGGAGTTCATACACATGCAAACCGCGGTAACGCAGTAGCTCTTCGCGGATGCGTGAGAACCGCATTCGTAATGCTTCCACGTCAGCGCGCGCCATCCGGCTCCTTGTGGGGTGGGGCGTCGTAGAGCGCCTCGATCTGGCGGCGCATAATATCGTAAGTTTGGACTCCACCGACACGGGTAATCAACGTGTTAATTGCCTGGATTTGGCGAACTAATTCAGAAATTGTATAAATGGTTGCTCTAATTCTTATATCTCCTCGGTGCATACTGAATGCTTTTTGTAACAACGGGCTTGCGAATGTTCGCTCCATCTGTTCGACAGTACCAAGTGCATGCCGGGCGTTTAAGATTGTTGCCAGTTCCGATGGCAACCCACTCACTAGGTGTTGCATACCAGATTGCAATTCACTAATCACTTGTTCGTATTTGCGCATTTTTTGTCCAGTTGGCTATCGCTGTTAATTTGGTAGGGGTGGTGTCCCAGGAGGTTCTTCGCGTAATCCTTCTGCAGTGGTCCCTAGATCTTCAGGGTTCGTCGGTGCGTTATTCTCAATGTTTTGCGCAGTTTCCCCAACCTGACGCGCTGCTGGCGTAGTTGCCTGGTCTCTAGCGCGCATTTCGTTAGAGAGTTGATTTTGGATGTGATTAATATCAATTACCTGTCCAAAATTGGCAGTGTGAATAGGGCCCTCACCCACGGCATTTTTAATTGCTTCAGCAGTATGGAAATCCTGCAAAAGAACAGCGTGTAACGCTCTTTTCGTTACAGAAACATTCTCATCTGCTGGAGTTGACAACTGCCCCGTTGTTTCTTCAGCAGCGTTAATTAAGATATTCTTTACAATTTGTTGTCGTTGCTTACCAGTGGAGTGGTTCAATTGTTTGCGCGCGCTCTGCACGATCACATCTTTTAATTGGTCGTCAGTACGCTGCTCAATTTGTCCTGTTTGTTCATTGAGGGCATAGCGTCGTTCGTGGAATCCGCCATTTCTCTCCGCTTCAAATGCAAGCATTTCCTGCAACGCGAATGACTCACCTGAAACAGTTTTTCGGTTCGGACCGCCTTTTTCGAAGCGATTCAGATATTGCTGCCAGAGCTCCTCGCTTTGGGGAAGATTACGGCTACGGGCGGCCAAGAGGGAGCGCTGGGCCTCGTGCTGATCACCGCGTTCGATCGCACCTTTCGCGCTTTTCTCAATCAACTCATCGCTCGTGCCGAGGTCGTTAGACATTGTGCGGCTTTCAGTGATCAACTGCTGGCGGCGAATTTGATCAGTACGTTCAGTCGCACCTGCGATGAGGGCCCTACGCGCTTCCGGACCCCCGGTTAGCTTGAAGCCAGGCATTTTGTGCAGGTTTGTGAACATTTCGCGGGTATCTTCCCCGCGCCCCGAGAGCTCACCGATGCGTTGATTCCACCGGCGGTCGGTATTTTGTTGCCATCCTTTATAAAGTCCGATTCCGCTGACACCTTTTTCTGACCCAACCCCCATCGCTTTCAACGGGGCAGCTCGTCCCAGAAAGCGGTTTACGGCGCCGAGTTTGTATTTTCCTAATCCAATGCGTGCATTTTCAGAGGTTAAACCGGCAAAC
>CAYIGD010000031.1:0-4617 GCA_964362865.1 uncultured Candidatus Saccharibacteria bacterium
ATCCGGGCGAGACGATCATCCACGACTCGCGCCTGACATGGGTGGTGCAAGAAGTTGTCCAAGAGGGAGGCGGCAAACCCCTTGAATTTAAAACCGGGCATGGATTTATCAAAGATAAAATGCGCCAGATTAACGCTTTATTTGCGGGCGAGATGAGCGGGCATTATTATTTCCGCGATAATTTCTACGCCGATAACGGTATGATCCCGTTGGTACTCGTGCTGGCCGAAATCGCGCGCACTGGTAAAAAGATGTCTGAACTGTATACTCCGCTGACTGAGCGCGCGGTAATTTCAGGCGAGATCAATTTCACGCTTGAGAACCCTCCGGCGATCATCGCGGAGCTGAAAGAACTTTATCAAGCATTGGGGCAAAAAGAAATTGACGGGCTTTCGGTTGAGCATCCGAAGTGGCGTTTCAATGTGCGCACCTCTAATACCGAACCCTTGTTACGTCTGAATGTGGAGGCGCGGACAAAAAAGGACATGCAACACATCCGCGACGAGCTGATTGCATTTTTGGAGAAACACGGTGCGGTTCGGGAAATCCAGTAGCTGACCGGTAATTATTCGGCGAAATCACTTTTTAGAACCGCGCACTTTTTTTGAACTCTTCTAAAAATAACCGTCGGCTTGCCCGGACCTCTAATTTCACTGCGTTTGGATTCTCTCTGACTGAGGCTGCTTCGTAGTGGAAGAAGTGCGCCTGCGGTACAAAGACTCTTTTCAATCCCAGCCGCGCCATCCGACCTTGCCAAACATGCTCTGTCCCAAAATGGGTAAAACGCGGATCAAACGGGCCGATCTTTTGCGCTACCCAGCGCGGGACTAAAAGCGCTGCTCCTGAAAGATTGCCGTCGATCTCCACCCATCCCGAAGCCTTCTCACAGATTTTTTTATAGCGGTTAATTCTCAGTGAGGGTGCTAGCGGCCGCAGGCGTTGAATGACCGGCCACCAACGCGTCTCCCGGGCTCTCAGAAACGGAAAAGCCGAAGTCGCGGTGCCGCGGGGGGTTATGAGACGTCCTCCGGCACAGCCGAGCGCAGGGATTATCCGGGCGGCATGCAAAAGCGCGCGTACCCCGTCTGGGTGCACCAGCGTATCGGGGTTCAAGAACAATAAAAATTCGCCACGCGCAACTTCTATCCCCTGATTCGCCGCTTGCGCGTAACCAGCGTTCAAGGGATTCGCGATGTAGGTTGTCTGGGCAATCAGGTGCTGATCAATCAAGCCGGGCGAATTATCAACCAGAATCACTTCGCTTTTAATCCCGCGGGTCGCAACCGTCAGTGAAGTAAGGCACGCTTCAAGTAGGCGCGCGGTGCGGTAATGCACAATAATCGTCGAGATCGTCACGGCTTTAGTTTAGAGTGAGTATTGAATATGGCAAGTATTACCGACCAAACATTGCGCTCTCGCTGGCGGTTGGCCCAGCACGCTGCGAACATGATCGCGCGAGTGCCATTCGTGCGATATGTGGGTGTCAACGGTTCGCTTGCCCGAGGGGCTTCGACTGTAAACTCCGATATTGATTTTTTTATCATTTGCAAAGAGGGGCATCTATGGAAGACGCGTGTGGCGATCACACTTTTGATTCACGCATACGGCTTAAGGCGCACGAACACCAAAATCGCGGGGCGGATCTGCCTGAATCGGTTTTTTACGACCCAACATCTCGAAATTTCGCCTCATACGCTCGGCAACGCGCGCGAGTTTTGCGCACAAGTACCACTCTATGACGCTGGTGGCTGGCACGCACGATTTGCTCGGGAAAACGTATGGGTTGGCGAGTTCGGCTACCGTTTTAGTAAAATTACAAATGATAAATTACGCATTATGAATGATGTGCGACCCACAAAGACTGCGATTGAAAAAGCATTCTCATTGCGTTTCGGTCAGTGGCTGGAGGAATGTGTGAAACGTCCGCAGTACGCGCGGATCGCGCGGGACCCGCGTACACACGACTCCAAAGGGTTAGTGGTATTCACCGACCGGGAACTCACCTTCAACCCGCCGAAATAGGCAACTTGACAGATGTCCTTCATTTTGTATAATGCTATGTGGCGGTAGCATGTGGTCTTCCCCCTTGACCACGCTACTGCCACTTAATTTCGCTTCCTGTGCGGCCAACCGGCCGCATTTTATCAGGAAAGAAATTATCCTGAGCGATGCACCATCCGCCAGTTGGCGCAGGCGTAGAGTTGAAGGCTGATCCGTTCGACGATGCGTGTTTTCGCCCTGTACCCTGTGTAGCGCAGGGCTTGACATCCATGTAAAGAATGCTTTACACTGAAACGTTGCAAGATATAAACTTACTAGTTGCTAGCAGGAGGTTCCCAAATGTCCAAATCAAAACTTACACCGCTCGGTTCCAACGTCTTGGTCCGCCCGCTTGAAAACGTTCAAATGTCCAAGGGCGGAATTGTCTTGCCCGACTCTGCTAAAGAAAAGCCTCAAGAGGGCGAAGTCTTGGCCATCGGCACGGGCAAATGGATCGAAGGCAAACTCGTGCCGCTTGACGTCGTGATCGGTGACAAAGTGCTTTTTACCAAATACGCGCCCAACGAAGTCAAGGTTGACGGCGAAGAACTTTATATTTTGGAAGAAAAAGACATCCTTGCGATCGTCGCGAAATAAGTCATAAAGGAGAATCCATGGCAAAACAAATCATTTTTGAAGAAGAAGCGCGCCGCAAAGTGAAAAACGGCGTGAATGCTTTAGCCAATACGGTCAAGGTCACGCTCGGGCCTCGCGGCCGCAATGTTGTTTTAGATAAGGGCTACGGCGCTCCGACAATCACCAACGACGGAGTGACAATTGCCAAAGAAATCGACCTCGAAGACAAATTCGAAAACATGGGTGCCCAGCTCATCAAGGAAGTGGCGACCAAAACAAATGACATCGCGGGCGACGGAACAACGACCGCCACAATTTTAGCCCAAGCGATGATTAACGAAGGGCTTAAAAACGTGACCGCGGGCGCCAATCCGATCGCGATCCGCCGCGGACTCGAAAACGCCGCCGAAGCGGTCGTAGATTCGCTCAAAAAGCAAGCGAAGAAAATCCAAAGCCGTGAGGAAAAGGCGCAAGTCGCTTCGATTTCATCCGCTGACCCTGAAATCGGAAACCTCATCGCGGACGTGATGGAGCGCGTGGGCGGGGACGGCGTGATTACCGTGGAAGAAGCGCAAACTCTGGGCTTGGATAAAGAAATCGTCGAGGGAATGCAATTTGACCAGGGCTACATCAGCGCCTATATGATAACCGACACGGCCCGGATGCAAGCCAACTTTGAAAACCCCAACATTTTAATTACCGACAAAAAGATTTCTTCGATCCAGGAAATCGTGCCGCTTTTGGAACAGTTGGCCCAAACTGGTCAAAAAAATCTCGTGATTATTGCTGAAGACGTTGAAGGCGAGGCTTTGGCGACCTTGGTCGTGAACAAGCTGCGCGGTACATTCAACACCCTTGCCCTCAAAGCCCCCGGGTTTGGGGACCGCCGTAAAGAAATGCTCGCCGATATTGCGGTTTTGACCGGCGGGCAGGTTGTCTCGGAAGATCTCGGAATCAAGCTTGAAGGCGTGAAACCTGAGATGCTCGGACAGGCCCGCCGCGTAATGTCCGATAAAGATAAAACTACAATCGTGCAGGGTAAAGGTTCTGCGACCGCGATTAAGCAGCGCGTGACCCAAATCGAAACCCAAATCGCGCAAACCACCTCGGATTTTGACCGCGAAAAATTGCAGGAACGCCGCGCGAAATTATCCGGAGGAGTAGGCGTGATTAAAGTAGGGGCCGCCACCGAAGTGGAACAAAAGGAAAAACAGCACCGCGTCGAAGATGCGGTTGAGGCGACCAAAGCCGCCGTGGAGGAAGGAATCGTCTCCGGCGGGGGCGTGGCCCTCGTGGATGCGATCCATGCGCTTGATACCCTTAAGCTCCCTGAAGAAGAAATGGTGGGTGTACGGATTCTGCGCCGCGCCTTAGAGCAGCCGATGCGCCAGATTGCCGAAAACGCCGGTATAGACGGCTCGGTTGTAATTGAAAAGATTAAGAAATCCCCCTCCGGTACGGGTTATAACGCCGCTGTCGGAAAATACGAAGACATGGTCAAAGCCGGCATCATTGATCCAGTTAAAGTAACCCGCTCAGCGTTGCAGAATGCGGTTTCGATTGCCGCCTTGGTTTTAACCACCGAAGCGCTGGTGACCGATTTGCCGGAAAAGAATCCGTCTGCTGGCGGACCTCCCATGCCAGACATGTCCGGCATGGGCGGCATGGGGATGTAAGCGCGAAAAACTCATCCTAAAGCATAATCGAACGATTTAACAAAAGAGCCCTTTCCTGGCTCTTTTGTTATTTACCGGTTATAAATGAGGTCTTTGACGGTTTGGATAAAACCGGGGAAGATGCCGAGGTAATCGAAAACCCAGATGATGCCCGTGACCACCGCCGCAATCCCGACGGTCGTGCCGATTGAGATCGCAATGCCCTGCAAAAACGAAAAGAAAATAAACTTGAACGGATGCTCAATAATCGAAAAGTAGCGTTTCTTTTCCACGCGCTCGACAATGACGGCCATCTTTTTGACTGATTCGGACAGGTCGCTTAAAT
>CAYIGD010000032.1:0-4569 GCA_964362865.1 uncultured Candidatus Saccharibacteria bacterium
ACGCACAAGGAAATGCATATTGGGCACATGCGCACCTTGATCACCGGCGAGGCGCTCGCCCGCCTTTTAGAGGCATCCGGCGCGGAAGTCTTTCGCGCCAATTACCAAGGCGACATCGGCCCGCACGTGGCAAAGGCGCTCTACGGGATTAAAAAAATAATGGCGGAGAAAAAACTTACGCTGGACGAGATTGCAAAAAGGAGCGCGCGCGATAAAGCACATTTTTTGGGCGAAGGGTACGTGCGCGGCAACACGGAGTACGAAAAAGCGGAAGGGGAAATCGACGCACTTAACGCCGAACTGTACGCCGGGACATCCCCCGACCAAAAACTATACGCGATAACGCGGGAGTGGAGCCTGGCGTATTACGATGAATTTTACAAACGGTTTTATACGAAATTCGACCGGCTCTTTTTTGAAAGCGAAATGGTCGAAGGCGGGAAAAAGATCATTCAGGAATATCTGGGGAAAATTTTTATAAAAGATCAAGGCGCGCTGATCTTCCCCGGCGAAAAATACAATTTGCATCGGCGGGTCTTTATCACCAAAAGAGGCAACCTAACCTACGAAGGTAAAGAAATGGCCAACGCGTATGCGCAATATGCGGCATTTCAGTTCAACAATAAAATCCACGTTGTCGCTCACGAACAAGCGGGCTACTTCGAAGTGGTCTTCAAAGCGTTGGAGTTAATCGATCCGAAAAAATTCAGCGGTTTGCAACGACACCTTGCAATGGGGATGGTGAACTTAACTGAGCGTAAAATGAGCTCGCGCACGGGCGAGATCCTCACGGTGGATTGGCTGATTGACGAGGTAAAAAAGCGGGTTCACGCTTTGGCAAAAGAGCGAAAATTTGAAAGTGAAGAAACGGTTGAGGCCGTAACGATTGGGGCGATAAAATATTCCGTACTGAAAGTCGCCACCGGCACGGATGTGGCGTTTAATATTGAAAAATCAGTGTCGCTCGCGGGCGACAGCGGACCGTACATTCAGTATACGTACGCAAGAACGTGCAGCGTCATTGAAAAAGCCAAAAAACAAACGGCGGTGCAGCAGAAAAAGCTTGAGCCGGCAGAACGCGCGCTTATTTTAGCCTTAAACCAGTTTGAAAATGTCGCCACCGCAGCTGCCGATTCACTCAGTCCAAACATCGTCGCAGCATACATATTCGAATTGGCACAGCATTTTAATCTTTTCTATCAGAAACATCAGATTATCGGCACTGAATTTGAAGGAATGCGCATTGCACTTACTAAAGCAGTCGGCACGGTTCTTCGAGAAGGGTTGGACCTTTTGGGAATCAAAGCTCCGGAGCGGATGTAACCAGCTTTTTGTAAGGACAGGGGGCTCAGAGTCTTGAAGCCCGCCCCCTATCCTTACAATCCAACCCCCGGCACGCTTTTCATGGAGCGTCAGCGATTTCGCTGCTTTCTTCAAAAATCCGAACTCCCCAGCCCTGCGGCAGGGGCTGGGTCAAACAGCGGTTTTTGTAGAAGCACAACTATATCGCTTCCTTCCAGAAAAAGGGGTCGGCAGGGCCAGGCTCAACTACGCTATGTGGGCTTCCTTAAAGCAATGTTGCTTAGTACTTCGCGGATATTTCCGAGAAGTAATTTCGCTCGGACTATTACGGCGTCAACCGATCGATGTCGCGCGGGAAGAGACTCCCTTGACGGACGTTTGGTAAGCCAAGGAAGCGCGTGACCAAACGCTCAAGCCCGATTGCCAATCCGCCATGGGGCGGCAATCCGTTGCGGTGCGCCATTAAATAATGCTCGAAGTTTTTGGGATTCAGTTTCCATTCTTTCATCTTTTTAACCTGCTGGGCGTAATCATGGATGCGTTGGCCGCCGGTGGTCACTTCCAAACCCCGCAGCAGCAGGTCGAAGCTTAATGTCAACGCAGGATTTTCGGGGTCGTCCATGGCGTAGAACGGACGCTTCGCTCGCGGATAATGAGTCACAAAAATGAATTCGCTCCCGAACTCACGCTCGGCGTACTCGCACAAGAGTTGCTCGCCCTTGGGGTCCAGATCGTGTTCGCTCGGGCTTTTGTAGCCGAAGTGTGAGCGAACCAAAGCGATCCCCTCGTGCAATGGCACGCTTGGGATTGCGGTGACCGCAGGAAGTTTGGCGCCCAATAATTCCAGCTCGCGGGAATGTGTTTTTTTCAGCGTTCCCATAAGCGATTTCAAAAACGCGACTTCCACGCCCATCGGATCTTCCATTGATTCGATAAAGCCCATCTCAAAATCGAGGGAGACGTATTCGTTGAGGTGGCGCGAAGTATTGTGCTGCTCGGCCCGGTAGACATGCCCCACTTCGAACACGCGCTCGAACACCCCCACCATCATCTGCTTGTAGAGCTGCGGGCTTTGGGTCAAATACGCTTTTTGTTTGAAATACGGCAGTGAAAAAATATTCGCTCCGCCTTCGGCGCCGGCGGACACAATTTTGGGCGTAAAAACTTCCGTGAATCCTTGGGATGCCAGGAACAAGCGAAACTCCTGCGCGATTGCGGCCTGAATCCTAAAAATCGCCCGTTCGGTTGGGTGGCGTAACGTAACCGGCCGATAGGAAAGGTTTGTTTCCAGATGCACGTCAAGCGTGGGGTGGGAGAGCACAACCGGCGCTTCTTCCTTGACGCGGGCAACAACCGTCAGGGTTTTAATCCGCACCTCTGCGCCGTTGGGAGCGCGTTTGTCCTCGTGTACCGTGCCTTCGATTATCACTTGATTGCCTTCGTGCAAGTCGCCTTCGTTGACTTTTGTATGCGCGCGGTTCAACACCGCTTGAATGAGATCTTCGCGGTCGCGCACAATGACAAACGTTACGCCCCCCAAAGCGCGCGTGCGGTGGATCGCGCCTTGAAGGCGCACTGTTTTCCCTTTGTTGCGCTTGAGCGTGAGCGCGGTTTCACTCCGTTGCGGGACTACAGGTTTAATCGTGTGGATTGAGGCTTTCATGGATGCAATTTCTTTCCAAAAACTGCTATTTTTGTGTGTATCTGAGTTCGATGCGCTGTCCGTCTGCTAAAATCAGCTTCTCAAACTCTTGAGACGGCGCACCGTTTACGGTCATTAAGAGTGCATGCGTGTCATCGACACCTTTGTCAAGAACTTGTGTGGCGGAGAACGGTTGACCCCACACGGCGAAAAAGTCACCGAGGGTAAACTCTGTTTGTGTGGGGGATTCAATATGGATTTTGCCCGTATCATCGTGGGTGTGCAGGGCCTTCATACACGCGCTCGTGATTCCCGTATTTGCGGGAATCGCTACCTTCTGGCCATCAATATAGATCGCAAGATCGGCGTGGATATGCATCGCAATCGTCCCGTGTTCCATACACTGATCGCGGGGAGCTGTAGCAGCACCCTTAATCGCCGCATTGCGGTCGGAAAGCACTGCCGAGAATACAATTCCGCCAAACAGAAGAACCGACCCGGCTCCGATCAATACGCTCGTTTTATCCATAAAAACCCCAGTCAAAAACAATATAGCACATGAAGAGCAAAAGAACCGCGCAGATACTACCAGCAGCATCACAAACGAAAACAGCAATCAGCGTGGGAATAATGTGGATGATCGCGTTATTCTACGAATAAAAGTCCGACCATCACGCTGATTCCGGCAAGAATCGCTAAAAACTGCAGGAGTGTGTGCTTGAGATTGATTTCGCGGTGCAATTCCGGAATTAAATCCGAGCCGGCGATATAAAGGAACCCGCCCGCCGTCATCGGCAACACGGCACTCGTAAACGACCCGATCGAGGGCCCGATTGAAAGCGCGAGCAGTGTGCCCATCACTGCCATCAGCGCGGACAGGAAATTATATTTGAGGGCCCGGCGTGTAGAATAGCCGGCATGCAAGAGCACGCCAAAATCGCCGATTTCAGTGGGGATCTCGTGCAAAATCACGGCGATCGTCGTTGCGATCCCAATCGGCAGACTGACCATATAGCTCACGCCGATTAATATTCCGTCGATAAAATTATGTACTCCATCGGCGAATAAGTTCATCGGCCCAACGTGGTGAGAGTGCGTGCCTCGAGAGTGTTGCGTGATCGAGGGCGAATGTCGCCAGCGGATTATTTTTTCGATGAGGAAAAATCCCAGGATGCCAACAATAATATAAAGCGAGGCAGAAAGCGTTGTGGATTGCTCGGCAAAAATCTCAGGCAGCAAATGGATAAACACATCCCCTAAGAGCGCGCCCACTGCCAAGGCGACAAGCAGAAGGGTAATCTTTTGCAAAAAATTGCGCGTTAAAGAGAGTCCGACTAAACCGGAAAATGAAACGAAGCTGACAATAAAGACACT
Organism: uncultured Candidatus Saccharibacteria bacterium; assembly: GCA_964362865.1. Lineage (GTDB taxonomy): Bacteria > Patescibacteriota > UBA1384 > JAGVHQ01 > JAGVHQ01 > JAGVHQ01. The sequence goes on from CAYIGD010000032.1 coordinate 4,319, forward strand.
CACCAGCGCATAAAGCCAAATATTCATCGTATTAATTATTGTGCACTATTCATGACCGTACAGCAGAGCATAGCACGCTTTATGGTCATAAAAGCGCGCTGGAGTGCTCTCTAAATGGTGCTGTATTCTTAAAATAGTTCGAACGTATTTCGCCGCCGCAGGAGGTGAGGCAAGTCCCCCGCGAAATCCTGAAAACGCGGCGGAGACGCGCCGATGACAATTTCAAGTTTTTCTTTGGCGGCAAATTTAAA
>CAYIGD010000033.1:0-4237 GCA_964362865.1 uncultured Candidatus Saccharibacteria bacterium
TGCACCCGTACAAACTCGTCAAAGATCACCGCACCGGCCACGAGGAAAAGCTCCCTGAAGCTGTGCTGGAAGGCGGACTGGATCGTTTCATCGAAGCACGTTTGAGGCAAGTAGCGGGGAAATAGTGACTAGGAGAGTAAAATCTGTTATTATTGCCCTGCAATAAAGGAGTTACATGGCATTTGAGAAAGCAAAACAATTATGGGATCTGCAAAAAAAGGCGCGCGCGATTCAAAAGGAGTTGCGCGACACAGAAGTTGAGGCGAGTTCGGCGGATGGGCGCGTCACCGTCGTCTTTAACGGAGAAATGCATCTCAAGAGCATAGCAATCGATCCATCACTCACTGCCGACGGAAAATCTCGAGAGCTTGAGGAAGCGGTCAAAAACACCGTTACCCAAGCCCTGGCGCGCGCGCAAGCGATCGCGGCCCAAAAAAGCAAGGAACTAATGGGCAACATGGGGATGAATATTCCCGGCATGTAGGGAGAGTTACAAAAGTTAATTAGTAACTGTCAACTCGTGGAAATCAATAAAAAATTAATTGTTGGCTTGGGGAATCCGGGCAAGGAATACGGAAAAACCCGCCACAATGTCGGGTATATGGTTTTGGATGAACTCGAAAAAAGGGGAGTAACTAAGAATGATGGAGTAGTCCTGTACACCCCTACAGGGTACATGAATACGGTTGGGCCGGAGATCGCCAAGCTCGCAAAAAAAGAAGGGATCGTAAGTGAAGACGTGTGGGTAGTGTGCGACGATCTTACCCTTGATCTGGGAACAATTCGCGTGCGAAAGGGGGGATCAAGTGGGGGACATCACGGCCTGGAATCGGTGATCGCCGCGCTTAAAAGCGATGCCTTTGTCCGCTTTCGCGTGGGGATTGGGTGTAACGTACCCCAGGGCGCAAAAGATTATGTGTTGTCGAAGTTTAAAAAGAGTGAGCTCAAAAAAGTAAGGGAAATGGTTGATCAAACAGCCGAGCTTGTGCTAGAATGCTTGAAGAATGGAGTGGAGCCGAAAACGCTCAACCCCGACGAATACTAAGTAAGCATGTGGGAGGCCTTCGACTAAGTTCAGGCCGCTCGTACCACAAAGGAGTAACACATGGGATCCGGACGTCCTCACGAACAGGGGAAAAAGAAGACCGAAGAAGAGCTCACCCTAGAAGCCGAGCAATTAATTGCTGCCCAAAAAGCAGCGGAGCTCAAAGCGCAGGGGAATATCGAAGAAGCCGAAAAGGTAGCTCAAATTTTTGAAGAACCGGCAAAGGAGTACGTTGCGCCTCACAAAAAAATAGTTGAAACAAAAGCAGCGGGTGAGCAAGTAGTAACGGGGGAAACTGACGAACGAGAATTACTCAAACAGGCTGAAGCGCGCGAAAAAGAGCGTAAAGCGCGTGACGTTAGTGCAAAAAAGCAGCTAAAATCAGAGCGCGTCGTTAAAAAATTCCCTCCCAAAAAAGTTTCCCGCAGTTTGCGCTATCTTGAGCGCATTGCCCTTGTGGACCGTGCGAAACGCTACAGTGTACCGGAAGCACTTGAACTCGTAAAAAAAACAAGCTACGCCAATTTTGACTCAACTGTTGAAATTCACATCCACGTCAAGTCTAAAGGCAAAAAAGGGAGTGAGGAAGCGCAGCGCGGGGTTGTACACTTGCCGCATGGAACCGGTAAAACGCCACGAATCGCTATTGCAAACGAAGAGCTGATTGAAAAAGTAAGCTCAACCAAGCGCGCGGATTTTGACATCTTAATTGCCACTCCGGAACTGATGCCTGCTTTGGCAAAAGTAGCAAAAATACTCGGGCCGGTGGGGAAAATGCCAAACCCTAAATATGGCACCGTCACCCAAAATCCAGACGAGCTAAAGAAAGAAATCGAAGCCGGGCGGCGGGAGTGGCGTGCAGATGCGGGCAACAATATCCATCTGCCGATTGGTAAGCTTTCCTGGGATGAAAAAAAGCTGAATGAGAACCTCGCCGTGGTATTTGCCGCAGTACCGTCAACAAAAATAGCTTCGGCAACACTCTCGGCTACGATGGGCCCGGGCATTCCGCTTGAGATCACGGCTAAATAGCAAGCCATGCCATATCTTGCACTTGTCATTCTCACTGCTAGCGCAATGCTTCCAGGGATTTTAGGGGTGTTTATCCCGCTTATTCCCGGAATTCCGTACATGTTTGCGGTCGCGTTGGTGTTTGCGTTTGCGGACCGATTCCAACATCTTTCGGGAGTCGAACTGCTGCTGCTCGGCCTGATCGCATTACTGTCGCTGGCGGTTGACTACTTCGCCGGAATCTTAGGAGCTCGAGCGGGCGGGGCATCCAAACGAGCGCTTTTGTGGGGCTTAATTGGACTCGTCGTAGGGATGGTTATCTTTCCGCCTTTTGGGGGGATCATTGGGCTTTTCCTGGGAGTGCTGATTGCCGAATTGGCACGGGGCAAAGACGCTCTATCAGCGTTCAAAGCAGGGCAGGGGAGCGTGATCGGGGCGCTCACAGGAATCGGAATTAACCTGGCCTTAGCGCTCCTGACACTCGTACTCTTTATCGTATTCGCCCTGCGCTAGCTCTTTACACACCTGGATGTTTGGTATACGATTTAATTCACGGCCGAAGAAAACAGGCTCCGCTTGAGAGGCGGATTAAACCATCAGCCTGTCGAGGTTACCGATAATACGCTTTGCGTTTATGTGTAAGCCTCGTTTCGTAAAAATGAGGTTTTTTCATTTTTCGGATAACCGAATCAACCTATAATAACGGGAGTATCAATGGCCCTAACTCGTCAGCAAAAAGAAGAATTTGTCGCAAACTTAGAAGAGGCGCTGAGCACTTCGCCAATTATAGTGTTTAGCCGTTACAAAGGTTTAACCGTTGTACAGGCTGATAAGCTTCGCAAAAAAGTTCGGGAAGCCCAAGGCACAGTTAAAATTTTGAAAAACTCTCTCTTGAAAATAGCACTTCAAAAAAAGAATCTTGAGCTCGACCAAGCCCTGCTTGATGAACCACTGGCGATTATAACGGGCCGTGGTGATCAAGTTGAGCTTGCAAAAGCGCTTATGAGCTTTAGCGCAGAAAATGAAGCGTTAGCGCCGGTTTCCGGAATTATGGATGGAACAGTTATATCCGCTTCTATGATTAACGGCCTTGCCGCACTTCCGACTCGAATCGAGCTGAAGGCTCAATTAGTAGGCACGCTTGCTGCTCCGTTAACCGGATTAGTAAACGTGCTTATTGGTCCGGCGCGCTTATTGGTCAACGTATTGTCCCAATATCATTTGCAAAAAGAATCGAACGCATAAATAGATTTTAGAAAGGAGATCTATGTCAGACGAACCAAAAGATGAACAGAAAGAACCAACCTCGCCGGCAGGCGGGGAAACTCCGGGTGCGCACGTGTCCGAAACCTCTGAAGTAACGCCCGAAGCCGCGACTCCGGAAGAGAAAGTAGAGCAAGCTCCTTCAAAGTCGAAGGAAGAACCAAAGCTTGAAAAAGCGCCCGTCAAGGAAGAGAAACATGAGCCAAGCGGGAAATTCAAAGATCTCATCAAAAAGATCGAAGAATTGAACGTGCTTGAGCTTTCGGAATTGGTCAAGGCACTTGAAGAACGGTTTGGCGTTTCTGCGGCCGCGCCGATGATGATGGCAGGGGCAGCAGCAGGGGCAGCGGCAGAAGAGGCAGCGGAAGAAAAGACTTCCTTCACCGTCGTACTTGCAAACTCTGGCGACCAAAAGATTGCCGTGATCAAGGCCGTGCGCGAAATCAACCAAGAATTGGGCTTAAAAGAAGCCAAAGATTTGGTGGAAGCCGCGCCCAAGACCGTGAGAGAAAACCTCAACAAAGAGGAAGCGGAAGTTGCCAAGAAAAAGCTTGAAGCAGCGGGGGCAAAAGTAGAACTGAAGTAAATCCAGCAAGATTTGAAGAACGCAAAGCCCGGCTTAATGCCGGGCTTTGCTAGTTACAACGCTAAGCGTTGTTTAATCTCGGAGATCCATTCTTCAACTGATTTTGGGGCGAGGATAATTAATTGGGTATCCGGGAATGCGTTTTGCATCATCTTAAGCGTTTTCAACCTCTCAACACGGGAATACTTTCCGGTCCACCATAGCAATCGGAATGTTATCTTTTTTCGGGCTTCTTCAGGAACACTTTCCGGGATGTGACTGTTTGCTTTGTTTCTTTTTAATAACCGCAGGATAGCCGTAGGGCGAGGAACATTGAGGAAAATCACTGCGGT
>CAYIGD010000034.1:0-3862 GCA_964362865.1 uncultured Candidatus Saccharibacteria bacterium
CCCAATATGCATTTCCTTGTGCGTGTTTGGGTGGGCGTATTCGAGGAGCACTTTTTTACCTCGGAATTGTGAATACGGAGAAAGTTTAAAATCCCCGGTGGCATACAAATTTAAGTCGCTGATCAATGTTTCGTCTTTTATCCAAAAATTAATAAACCCCGGCCCGGCGATCTCAATTTTTTGTACGAAATTCACTTCCGGGTCATCCTCAAGCGCTTTCTTAATCGTCTCGGCAATCTCTTGCGGGTTTTTCTCTATATGCTGAGATAAGAAAAGGGCAACGTTCGTAGAACAGTCTCCGTAATCCTCTTTTTCGGAAACTGTCAGTTGAAAGTTTTCTAACAATTGCTGACTTTCAGCAATTTTCACATCATGAGGCCTCAAAGAAAAATTTTCCTCAATAATAGATTTTATTTTTTTATCAAGCTTTTGTAGCGAGTTCATTGTACTCAGTCTAACTGAAGAAACGCCTGCCGACGAGTCCAGACCCTATCCTCGCCACCGAAGAACAGGTAAGATAAGATTAATGGAGCAGACGTTAACTGAAAATTCGTATGAGGATTTAGTACTCAAAACTGAACTGGCCGAGCACGGGCCAGTGAAGGGCACGATGGTGATTCGTCCCTATGGCTATGCGATTTGGGAAGCGATTCAAGGCGAACTTGACCGGCGGATTAAAACCGTGCTCGGAGGGAAAAACGCGTATTTCCCTTTGTTTATTCCCGAAGAGTTGATTAAGCGCGAAAAAGAACATGTCAAAGGTTTTTCTCCGGAGTTGGCGGTGGTGACGCACGCGGGCGGTAAAAAATTAGCCGAGCCGCTGATCGTGCGCCCGACGTCCGAAACCGTGATCGGCGCATCGTTTCACAAGTGGATTAAATCCTACCGCGACTTGCCGTTGATTATCAACCAGTGGGCAAACATAGTGCGCTGGGAGCTCAGAACGCGGATGTTTTTGCGCACCTCGGAATTTTTATGGCAGGAGGGACACTCCGCCCACGCCACCGAGGATGAAGCGAGCGCGCTTTCCCGCAAGGCGCTGGAGATGTATGAGCGCTTCATTAAAGAGTTCTTGGCAATCCCCGGGGTCTCAGGCACAAAAAGCGAGAGCGAACGCTTTGCCGGTGCCACGGTTACCTACACTTTAGAGGGCTTGATGCGTGACGGCAAAGCGCTGCAGCTTGCCACCAGCCACGAGCTGGGTCAGCATTTTGCCCGCTCATTCGGGACGGAATTTGCGGATCAAAAAGGAGGGCGCCAAACTCCGTATCAAACAAGCTGGGGTGCGTCTACTCGCTTAATCGGGGCGATCATACTTGCGCATTCAGACGAGCGCGGATTGCGTTTGCCCCCAGGGGTGGCGCCCGTGCAAGTCGTAATCGTGCCGATTAATCCTGATTCTTTAATCCGTCGGGCAGTTGCTAAGCTTGGTGAAGAATTAACCGCGCGCGGGATTCGCTTTCACGTTGACGAGCGTGACGAAACTCCGGGTTTCAAATTTAACTATTGGGAACAAAAGGGTGCGCCCTTGCGTGTCGAGATCGGGCCCAGAGACATGAAGGCAAAAAAGGTGCAGTTCGTGCGCCGCGACACAGGTGAGCACACGGCCCACTCGTTGACAACCGCCGGAGCGCGGGCCTGGGAAATGCTGCAGCAAATCCACGACGGTTTATACGACCAGGCGCTCGAGTTCCGAACACAACACACGCATCGCCCGAAAACGTTTACACAAGCGACTCAGATTTTGAAAGACGAAGGCGGTTTTATCGAACTTTTATGGTGCGGCCGATCTAGTTGTGAAGCAAAAATGAAACGCGAGACCACGGCCACGCTGCGCGTGATTCCTTTTGATAAATCCAAAACCGGTCGCTGTTTGGTCTGCGGTAACGCCGCCCGCACCACCGTGTTGTTTGCAAAAGCGTACTAGCACATCTTGTGAGGGAAAACCCTTGCTTGGGTTTTCCCTCACAACGTTCACCGCCAGATGGCGGTTCACTGCTCTATTCTGGAGCCCCCCGCGGGACTCCTTTTTTATGGATATTTCGGCTTGTCGCTTTGTTGCCTGTTATTGTAGATTCTTGTGACTTAACGGTTGGAAACGGGCAGTTTAGAGTAAGACCAAGTTAGAATCCATAAAATGCCGATAGTTGCGATGAGCGGCCCAAAGACCTGAACATACATTATCCACCCAGGAAGCGGATAAGGGGGGCCACCATCGAAAGCACCATAGTAAGCGATAAGCGTTGCGGGAATTAGAATCCCCGCGAGCATTTTCCATGCAAATAATGCAAGCGGATGGTGATTGTAAATACCTAAACTCACAATGAACACATAAACAGTAAAGAGAATGGTAAACGGATTTGGAGATCCTGCTCGGAGAAGGAACAAAAGAAAAATCAACGTAAATAGACAAATAATAATACTTATTATTTTTAGAATCAATTCATGCTTATTCATGAGACAAATTTATCATATGGGATTTTAGAAAGTAAGTCTTTCACCTGAACCTAAAAGAAAATATATAGAGAATTAATTTCGCAAAAAATCGAGCAGAATTTGGAGTTCTGCTCGAAATATCGTTGATTACAGCGCGAAGGGATTGGAATCCCGAGAGACTAGTTGTCGAACGATCCTCACCCGAAACTTGGCGCAAATTCGCCCGCTGGGTTGTTGGAACGATTAACTTGGTTCGCCCCGTTCGCATCCATGATATAAACTTCATGGTTCCCGTCTCTATACGAATCAAAGGCGATCTTCGTGCCATCCAAGCTGAACGATGGGACGCCGTCAAATCCTTGGCTGAACGTGAGGCGCGTCTGATTGGATCCGTCTACATTCATCACATAGACCTCTGTGTTCCCGTCTCTATACGAATCAAAGGCGATCTTTGACCCATCTGGACTGAAGGTAGGTACTCCATCAGATGCAGGGTTGTTGGTGAGGCGCGTCTGATTGGATCCGTCCGTGTTCATGATGTACACCTCGCGGTTTCCGTCCCGAATGGACTCAAACGCAATCTTTGAGCTATTCGGACTGAATACCGGCTCCCGATCATCGGCGGGATTGTTGGTCAGCCGGACCGGATTCGACCCATCCGCGTTCATTACGTAAATCTCGGGATTACCGTCGCGCGTGGAATCAAAGGCGATTTTGGTACCATCAGGACTCCACACCGGCACTCCATCGATTTCCGGATCAAAAGTAAGCCGGGTGATGTTGGTCCCGTCTGCGTTCATGATGTAGATTTCCATGTTTCCGTCCCGTTCTGAAGCAAAAACAATCTTCGAGCCGTCAGGGCTGAACTTGGGATCTCCATCAAATGCCGGGTTGTGGGTCAGACGAATTTGGTTTGTACCATCCCCGTTCATTACGTAGATTTCCGGGTTACCATCCCGATCGCTCATAAACGCGATCCGCCCGCCCGCATCATGAGTGAATGTCATTCCGCGATAGAGGCCAATCATTCCATCAATAGGTTCAGGCTTGTGGGTTATTCCAAATGGGCCAACTGGCCGTACTTCGAAATGAAGGTGCGGATTTCCAGGTGCTTGCCGATACCAAAGGTCAGGAGCTCCTGAGGATCCGATTCGTCCGATAACTTGATGGACCCCAACTGAATCGCCGCGGGTGACATCTATCGATTCCAGATGGGCATAGCGTGTTCCCCATCCATTTTGATGATCGATTTCAACCCGGTTACCATAAAGCCCTGTTGGATCACGCGGGCCACCCAATCCTGCGAATGCGACAATTCCCTCTGCTGCTGCTACAACCAGAATGTTTCTGGTTCTGTATGGCTCCCCTGATTCATGTTTGACATCAACACCATACTAGAAACGACCAGAGAGGGAACTTTCGTCAT
>CAYIGD010000035.1:0-3451 GCA_964362865.1 uncultured Candidatus Saccharibacteria bacterium
GTTCGATGCCGACGCGGTACACTAAAAGTAATGCCAATAAGTATATTGCAAACCGATGAGTGGGGCCGTTTCAAAGAGCAGTTTGGCTGGAAGGCATCCCGCATTGGAGGGGTGCTCGTGCTCGAGCGCAGCTTGCCGTTGGGCCAACGGTTTCTGTATGCGCCGGAACCCAGTGAAGCAGAACTGACCGCCGACGCCTTAGATGCTCTTGTCCATCACGCATGGGAACGCCGCGCGATGGTCCTCAAAATCGAGCCGCTTGTACCACGCCCGGCGCGTTCATTCGAAGAACATCTTGTCCGACATGGATTTGCGCCGAGCTTTGAAACGTTGCAACCACAGTGGAGGCAGTGGGTCCTACTGGAGCCCCCCCTAGAACAGATTCTTGCCGAAATGAAACCCAAAGGGCGTTATAATATTGCCGTTGCGCGCCGCGCCGACGTTATGGTGCGCGAACTTGACGACGTTGAGCACTTTAGCGCGCTTGCAAAAAACACGGCCCAACGCCAAGGTTTTTCCACGCGCAGCACGGATTATTTTAAAAAATTGTGTACTCTGCCATCAGTCACGCTTTTGGGAGCATGGCATCAAAAAGATTTACTCGCCGCTTTTATCGTGAGTTTTAAACCGCCCTACGCGCTCTATTTGTATGGCGCATCTTCTGCGATCAAACGCGAAACAATGGCGCCCTATCGGTTGCATTGGAACGTGATTGAAGGTGCCAAAGCCGCGCAGTGCACGACGTATGACCTCTTGGCAATTAGTCCGCCGAATCATCCCACGCATCGCTTTGCCAATCTGACCCGTTTTAAGCAACAGTTCGGCGGACAGCCGGTCGAGTTGGTCGGGGCCTGGGATTTAGTGATGCGGAAAAGCACCTATAAAGCGTTCCGTTTACTTGAAAAGTTACGTCGTCCTCAAGTAGAATAAAGCGCTCATGTACCGCTTGCTTATACACTTCAAAGATTGGCTTCGCCTGCGCACGCCCGGCCTGGTTGACCTGTGGCATCGCGCCCAAGGGGTGTGGGCGGCTTATCGCTGGGGCAACCCCGCTGCCAACTTAAAGATTATCGGTGTCACCGGCACAAACGGTAAGACCACGACGGCAACAATGATCGCCCATATTTTGCGTGAAGCAGGTAAAAAAGTGGGGGTCTTAACAACCTATGAATTCCAAATTGACACAAAAAAGATTCCAAACAATACGAAAATGACTACGATGGTCCCGGCGACACTCTATAAATTGCTGCGTCAGATGGTAGACGCCGGGTGTGAGTACGCGGTACTCGAGGTCACCTCGCATGCCTTGCGTCAGCATCGCATTCAGGGCATTATCCCACGCGTGGCAGTGTTTACGAACCTCACCCATGACCACCTTGACTTCCACGAGACATTTGGGACGTATCGGAAGGCAAAACTGATGCTGTTTGAGCGTAACCCCCGCACGTCGGTTGTGAACGCGGACGATCCCTCGAGCGAGTATTTTCTGAAATTGCCGGCGTTCCAACATTTTACGTATGGGTTTGAGAAACGTTCTGACATCACCGCCCGCAAGGTTCTTTCCGAGGTGCACGCCACGCTTTTTACGGCCGTAACACCCGTGGGGCAAATCGCGATTGACCTTAAGCTGCCGGGCCGGTTCAATGTTTCGAACGCCTTAGCGGCAATCGCGGTTGGAATCGCGGAAGGCATCCCGCTTCCCATACAAAAACACGCCTTGGAAACATTTGGCGGTGTTCCCGGGCGCATGGAACAGATTAAGGCGGGGCAGCCGTTTGACGTAATTGTGGATTTTGCTCATAGCCCAGATGCTTTGCAGAAGATCTATGAGACCTTGCGGCCTACCACCCGCGGGCGGCTCATTTCGGTTTTAGGAGCGATGGGCCGTCGCGATACGAGCAAACGCCCGATTATGGGGGCCTTGGCGGGTCGGTTTGCGGATTTAGTGATCGTCACCAACGAAGATCCAGTGGACGAGGATCCGCTTGCGATTATGCAACAGGTGGCTCGCGGTGTACCGCGGGGCGCTCCCAAACGAACAAAAAAAATAGAAGGTAAAGATTACTTTATTATTGCTGACCGCAAAGAAGCGATTGAGTTTGCTCTCGTAAGCGCGAAAAAGGGTGATACCGTGATCGTGACTGGCAAGGGAGGTGAACACTGGATGCTCACTGCGGACGGTAAAATCCCGTGGGATGACGTTGAGATTACCAAAGCCATTCTTAAAAAGCACTATGAGCGAGGATAAAACAATCCTCTTGGTGGATGGGAACGCCCTTATTCACCGGGCATTTCATGCGTATCCCGCGCTCACCCATGCGGGCAAACCGATCAACTGCGTGTACGGGTTTGCTCGGATGCTCATACGAGGCCTTGACCAAATCAAGCCCCACTACGCGGTTGTCGCCTTTGATTTGGACAAAAAGACGTTTCGGCATGCGGCGTTTGCGGACTACAAAGCCCAGCGCGTGGCCGCTCCCCAATCTTTATACGACCAAATCCCCTCCGTGCATGCGCTTGTGAAGGCCTTTGGGTTTCCAGCCGTCGGAGTGGAGGGGTATGAGGCGGACGACGTGATCGCCACCCTCACACGCCAAGCACGCGCGCAAAAGCTGAATGTCGCGATTATGACGGGCGATAAAGATACGTTCCAACTTGTATCTGCGCGGGTGAGCGTGTTTGCACCCGCGTCCCGAGCACAGCGCGGTTTGCAAAAAATAACGCCCGTCGAAGTTTTCAAGCGTTTAGGGGTTGAGCCCGCGCAAGTCGCCGCCCTGAAAGCGCTCGCAGGTGATCCCTCCGACAATATCCCGGGCGTACCAGGAATCGGCGCGAAAACCGCGGTCTCGTTACTGAAAAAATTTGCTTCATTGGAGGAATTGCTGGCCGCCGTCAAAGCGGGCGATCCGCGGATCCCCGAGCGCTTAGAGCGCGTACTATCCTCGTACGTTAAAGAAGCGCGGGAAGCATACTCTCTAGTACAGCTCGTGGACGATATTCCAATCGCGCTGGATCTGGAGCGCAGCGAAACCGCGCACGCGCTTTCCCGGCCCGCGTTGCACCGGATGTGCGCCGAATTTAATTTTCAAAGTTTGTTGAAAATCTTACCGCCTCCCCCTCAGATACGGCAAAAAGCGCTATTTTAAGCGAGATGACGTATAAAACAATTGATCAGCGCGTTGAACCGATTTTGCGTGCCATGGAAGAGCGCGGCATACAGCTTAATAGCGCATATCTGAGGGGTTTGGCGGATGAATTCCAGACCGCTCTGGCCGATCTTGAGGAGCAGATTTACGATTCAGTCGGGCATCGGTTTTTGATTTCTTCTCCAAAACAATTGCAGCAAGTGCTTTATCATAACCTAAAGTTGACAAGTCCCAAATTTGGGCTGCGGCGCACGAAAACCGGCACATCCACGGCGCACTCCGAACTCAACAAACTGCGCGCTGCG
>CAYIGD010000036.1:0-846 GCA_964362865.1 uncultured Candidatus Saccharibacteria bacterium
AAAAAATTCTTAAGTGTAAGGTTAAAGGCTTTGTCGCCACCCGTAAGATTAGAAAGAATCCCAAAGAATGATAGCATCGCTAAAATTTAAGAAATGTTCCCTGAGTAATAAAGGCGACGAGGGTGTAGGAGAGTACGATCACCACAATCCCGATAATCGCCCAGGTGGCGTTGCGCTTGGCTAGTTTTGCCTTGGCTTCATCACCATAGGCGGTAAAGTACATGATTCCGGAGTAGATCAAGGCGATCACGGCTAATCCGCCTGCAATTAAAAGCGCGGAATCAAGAATCGAGGCGATCAGCTCTACAAACGGAGCATTGTCGGGACGAACCTTGTCCTTATGCGCGTCGATCAGCTTGCCACCCTTGGTATCGAGAATGCAGCTCGGAACAGGCAGTGACTCCTGGTTCCCTTCCGGGCATGCCGATTGGGCAAAGGCGCGGGAGGTAAACGCAAGCGTCAATAAAAAGTGGCTAAGCATTTAGACTAAAATCCGATAGATGAACCCGATTAAAAGCAATAATGCCACTCCTGCGAGAATCCCGAAAATGCGTTCTTTGGCGGCTTTCACGATTTCAGGATTTCCACCGCTGCGCATATAGTCATAACCGGAGAGGATAATCCCAAAGACCGCGATAAAAATCGCAACATGTACGAGCCACTCCAAAATTTGGCCGACGTACTGGGGTAGGTTGCTCACGTCGTCCGTGCCAAAGCTGGAATGGGTGCTTAGCGCGTCTGATGAACGTTCTGGTGCTGGAATCGGAGGAGCCGCATAGGCGCGCAGGATGAAATTCAGCACATAGTCCATCATTTTTTTTGCGGCACGGTCGCGGTGACACTGGG
>CAYIGD010000036.1:856-3333 GCA_964362865.1 uncultured Candidatus Saccharibacteria bacterium
TTGCCAACCGCCGAAGCCGCGGCCTCAAGCGCGGTCTGGGCGCTTACTCCGCCTCGCAAGACGCTATCAATCGCCGAGCGAAAGATCTGATCGGTTTGGGCGGCGTTTGGCTTAGCCCATGAACGAGCAATGTTGGCTTGGTAGCGGATGTTGGCGCGCTCATTCTGATCAATTTCTTTTGGTTTAAACGAACTTAACCGATTCGTAATCGTTGTATAATCTCCAAGCGCGTTTTCGGTAAGCCATTGCAGCAATCCCCATGCCGTGTTCGGATTCTCCGCGTTCTTCGTTACCGTGAAAGCCCAGTATTGGGCCGTGCCCGCCTCCTCTAGCGCGCCGGAGATTTGCGGGATGGCTTTGATAGAATAATTAAGCTCGGGTTTTTGGCGTTCGATTGTTTTTTCAAACCAGTTGTAATGAAAGAGCATTGCCACCTTGCCGTCCAGGAATGCTTGCCCCGCATCTCCCAAAGAATCGGACCAAACTTCTTTATCCGAGCCCTTGCGGGCGAAATCGGTGAAAAAGTTGAGCGCGGTCGTACCTGGATTGAATAGCTGGCCGTTTGCTTTGCGCTGTGGGAGGTGGAACTCAGGGCGCGTTTGATCCGCAGACACCATCGAAGCCCCGTTTTGGAGCATGATTGTTGTTAAAATATCGCTCGCATTGGTTACATTGGCTGATCCGATTGCCGCCCCAGCGCGGACAATCCCTCCTCCCGCATCTCGAGCGGTTAAATCTTTCGCGTATGCAATGAACTCCTCCCACGTGCGGGGCGGGTCTTCGAGATAGCCGGTCGGCAGTTCTGGATTTGAATTTTCCAGTTCGCGCAGACGGGCGCGCAGTAAATCCTTATTGGTAAACAAGGAGAGCTGATCCATGTAGAGCGGTACTCCCCATACTTTGTTATCAATGACAAAATCAGCCACTTGGGCGGGCCAGAATGTTTGTTCAAATGCTTGGGTAAGCGGGGTTGTGTCTTTCTTCCCCTCCGCAAAGAATTCCCGCGGCATCGAAAGTAACTTGTTCTTATGTTTTGTGATCCAATCATTCCGAATTGCCCAAATATCCGGGCCTTCTAATGACGCAAGAGCATCCAGTGACTCACCTTCGTAATTAGCGAGGTCCTTGCGGACATAGCTGATACGGATTGAAGGGTTCTGTCCCTGAAAGTCTTTGATGAGCGGTATAAATGTTTCCTCGGCATCCAGCGGGCTCCAAATGGTGAGTTCATTTTGGGTCTGCACTTGCGTGGTTTGTTTGCGCGAGCAACCCCCGAGTGTCAGCGCGAGCACCAGCGCCACACCCGTGTGGAGCCACAATTGTCCTACACCCCCCCTTGCCACTTGTTTTTTATTGCTTGTTGCTTGCATATCTCTCCTCAAACCTCGAGCTCTTCTTTGAGGAATTTCTTTAAATCTCCTCCAAGTTCAGGATGACGCAAAGCAAAGGTAAAGACCATCTTCAGATAATTCAGTTTGTTGCCTCCATCAAACAATTCGCCATCGAATTCATATCCAAAGACCGGCACGCCGTCTTTAATCATCTGCCCGATCGTTTCCCCCAAAATGAGCTCACCGCCCTGCCCGGGTTTTTGTTTTTCAAGGTATTCAAACACGATCGGTTCCAGCACAAATCCCGCTGTTTGATACAGGTTAGAAAGGGCATGCTTTACTCCTGGTTTTTCGACAAAATCCTGAATTTTATAGACTTGTTCGGAAACCTTTTGCCCTCGCACGTTGCCGTACGATTGGGCGTAGTGTTCTTCCTCTCCATCGGGTGCTCGGCGCAGGTTCATCACGCACGCTTTGTGGCCCGCGTGTGTTTCCATTAATTTTTTTAAGACCGACTCTCCGGAATGCAAGCGCGCCAAATCATCACCCCAAAGCATTGCGAACGGTTCATCCCCGACGACTGCTTTGGCTTGCAGAATCGCGTGCCCGTTACCGAGCGGCTCTTTTTGGCGCACGTAAATAAATGTGGCCAAGTCGCTAATGCGCCGGATTTCCTCATAGGCCTCGGTTTTACCTTTCGATTTCAAGAGTTGTTCCAGGGCAAAATTGTAGTCGAAGTGGTCTTCGATCGCGCGTTTGTTTGAACCCGTAATAATGATCACCTGCTCGATACCGGCTTTCACGGCGTCTTCCACGACGAGTTGTATGAACGGCGTGTCCACTACCGGTAGCATTTCTTTCGGCATTGCCTTGGTAAACGGCAAGAAGCGGGTGCCGTAACCCGCCGCGGGAATGACGAGCTTGCGCACGTGTGCGCTCACCTACTCTCCTGTCGAAACTTTGAGAATGCGTGTTTTGGTTTTTTCGAGTTTGGGAATTTTGATCGTAAGAATCCCGTCGCGCAGCGCGGCTCGGGCTTTGTCAGGGTCAACCGCGACCGGCAAGATGTAGGAGCGTGAGAACGCGCCCCAATAACACTCCTGGGAAAAATAGTGTTCGTTGGCGATCTCTTCCTCATGCGTGCGC
>CAYIGD010000037.1:0-3311 GCA_964362865.1 uncultured Candidatus Saccharibacteria bacterium
CGTACGCGCGAATTAGTGTTCCAACCGCTTCTTCGTTAATTTGATCCGGATACGTACCACGCACATCATACGCTTTCACAATCGTTGAAAAGTCCATTATTCCAACTCCTTTATCGCGACCATTATCATCCACGTTAGTATATGAAAAAAAATGGACTTGCGCTACACTGGTAGCAATGGCGACAAAGTTCGTGATTGTTACGGGTGGGATTGTTTCCGGACTCGGCAAGGGTATCTCCAGCGCCTCAATCGGAAAATTGTTAAAAGACCGCGGGATTTCGGTTTCTTTTTTGAAAATGGACCCCTATCTCAACCGCGACGCAGGCACGATGAACCCGTTCCAACACGGTGAAGTGTTCGTCACCGACGACGGCGCAGAAACCGACCTCGACCTTGGGCACTACGAGCGCTTTATGGACCTCAATTTATCGCAACTGGCGAACGTTACCTCGGGTGTGATGTATGAAAACGTGATGGCCCAGGAACGGCGCGGAGACTATCTGGGCAAAACAATCCAGATCGTTCCGCACGTCACGGATGAAATCAAACGCCGCATCCGGGAAGTCGGCGAAAAAGAAAAGCGGGACGTCGTGATTGTTGAAGTCGGCGGCACGATCGGGGACTTAGAAGGGCTCTTTTTCAATGAGGCGATACGACAGCTAAAAAACGAGGTTGGGCACGACAACATGGTACATGTGCATGTTGTTAAAGTGGATTACATTTACCCATCGGACGAAGCAAAGACCAAACCGATTCAATTTTCGGTCCAGCGTTGCCGCGAAATGGGGATTCCGCCCGACATTTTGATCGTGCGTTGCAAAAAAGAGTTTAACGCCGACTCCACCCTCAAAATCGCGCTTTTCACCGAAGTGACGCCAGAGCGGATCATCCCCGCCCAGAACGCGGACCTCATCTATGAAATTCCGCTTTCGTTTGAAAAAGCAGGCCTCGGCATCGAAATTTTGAAAGCGCTGAAACTACCGCACGGAAAGCGCCATCCAAACGGCTGGGACGCAATGATCGCGCGCGCAAAGATTACGCGTAAAAAAGTACGGATCGGAGTCGTTGGCAAGTATTTGGAAAATCCGGATGCGTACTTATCGGTCATGGAGTCGTTGCGGCACGCCGCAATCGCCAACCAAGCCGAATTGGAGATTGTACCGATTGATTCAGATACACAGGACTCGCCGGAGATGGAAAAACTGCTGCGCACAGTAGACGGAATTTTGGTACCGGGCGGATTCGGAATCCGCGGAATCGAAGGCAAAATCCGGGCTGTCGAATATGCCCGCACGAAAAAAGTACCGTTTTTAGGACTCTGCTTAGGGTTACAAGTCGCTACAATCGAGTTCGCCCGCCATGTGTGCCATTTGAAAAGCGCGAACTCAACCGAATTTGACGCCCACACGCAGCATCCCGTGATTGACATTTTGCCTGAGCAGCGCGCTGTTACGCAAAAAGGCGGCACCATGCGCCTCGGCGCGTATCCAGCGCACTTGCGGCACGCTTCGCTCGCACAGCGCGCATATGTCAACACCCAGTGGCCGTGGCCGTACGAAACAGTACCGGGCGTGAGCGGAACAAGCGAGGAAGTCTGCGTCATTTCCGAACGCCACCGCCACCGTTACGAGGTCAACCCCGACTATCATGCAATTTTGCAAAAGCATGGTTTAATCTTTTCAGGCAAATCCCCGGATGGCCGGTTAGTGGAAATTATTGAACTCGCCCGCCACCCGTTTTTCGTGGGCACGCAATTCCACCCGGAATTTAAATCCCGCCCCGAACGAGCGCAGCCGTTATTCCGCGAATTTATTAAAGCGGCAGTACAGTGATTGTGCTAGTTAGGGTGTCGGGGTGGGAGTCGAAGTTGCGGTTTCAGTCGGCGTAGGAGTAACAGACGGGGGAGTTTCAGTTGGTCCGCCCGCTGGCGGACCGCCGGTACCGCGCAAGAAGCGCGCCTGCCAGGCCTTATAAGTAGAAAGAAACACTTGCTCTCGAATTTTTTTTCCGGATTTATCGTACACGCGATACACACGGCGGGTCTTAGCGCCATCATGCGGTTTTTCAATTTGCTTAACTTCTCCGGCAGGCAAATCAGGGGTGTCTTTATACTCGGCCGGAGGCGGGCTTTTAACATCCCAAATTTCAACCGCGGAAATTTCACTGCGTCGACCGTCAGAGGTGCCATAGAACTCGAACGTTACTTTATCGCCCCCCACTTTACCCTGCACTAAAATCCAGCCAGGCGTGTCGTTTTTGATTTTCAAATCGGGCTTCGGCAAATACACAGTGGCGTCCAGCCCTGGGCCGGTAACACGCTCGTAGTAGCCCACGCGGTAGGAGTGACTCTGACGCTCACTAATCTCCAGCCCGGCATTAAGCGCGGCGCGAAAGAGCGTGGTCGAAACCTGACACAGCCCGCCGCCGTATTCGGGAATGGTTTGATTTTCTTTAATCACTAACTCCGGCAAATAGCCGGTCGCGGCATCCACACTTCCTAAAAGCTTGACGACTGACAACCCCTCACCCGGTTTAATCAGCGCGCCATTCAGATACTTCACCCCAGTGGCAATGTTGTGCTTGCGGTTTTCCGGACTGCCGGAATAGTCGGTCGTGGCTGAGCCAATCAATTCTTTAAGGCCTAATTTTTCAATGTCAGAGGATGTAACCGCGGGCTTTGCGGTTTTTATGTTCAACGTGACCGTTTCGCTAATCGGCATAGGAGTTGCGGGTTGACTGCCGGGGGTACCGGTCTCGTTTTCAATCTTCCCCTTCTGCTTCAAAATTTTTTCGATTGCCGTTGTAAAACGTTTCGCCGCATCCGCTTGATCTAGTTCGAGCCCGTCTTGCGAAAGTGAAAATGCGATCACTTTACCACCTTGCACGCCTAATTTCGCATCCACGGCCGGCTGGTCAATCACTCCCGCGAGTGAGGCAACATATTTTTTAATCGCCTCCTCATTAGCGCGGACGGTCAGGACTGCCTGTTTTCCGTCAGCGGGAAAATGCACGAGGGTTTGCAAGGATTCGTAGTCAAGCTTCTCGATTTTTTTACCGGCCTCGACTGTGAGAGAAGCACGGATTAAATTTTGGGCGGCTACTTTGGCATCCTGCGCCCCCTCTTCACGCACGCGCGGCTGACGTTCTTCAAGCGCCAGCGGAATTGATCCTGATTTAAAGAATCCAAATGCGTCCAAGAGGGCCTGATTAAGCGTTTCGCTCGTAAGGCGCTGCCCGACTTTTGCGCTCTTAATTACCACCGCGTCGTCTTCAAAAACTATGCTGGCTTCCTGCTCGGGATGGTCCACTGT
>CAYIGD010000038.1:0-3208 GCA_964362865.1 uncultured Candidatus Saccharibacteria bacterium
ATGCGCCCCAATAAAGCGGAAACTTCGCTTCCCGCCTGCGTAAAGCGGAAAATATTATCAATGAAAAGCAACACATCCTTGCCTTGCTCGCGGAAGTATTCCGCAATGGTAAGGCCGGTGAGCCCCACTCGCAAACGCGCGCCGGGGGGCTCGTTCATCTGCCCGAAAACAAGCGCTGTTTTATCCAAGACGCCGGACTCTTTCATTTCGTGGTAGAGATCGTTTCCTTCGCGCGTGCGCTCGCCTACGCCCGCAAAAACCGAGTTGCCCCCGTGCTCTTTGGCAATGTTGTGAATCAGCTCTGTAATCAGCACGGTCTTGCCCACGCCTGCCCCGCCGAACAAGCCCACTTTTCCGCCTTTGGCGATCGGGGCGATTAGGTCAATTACTTTAATCCCGGTTTCAAAAATTTCAGTCTTGGTTTCCTGCTCAATAAAATCGGGGGCGTCGCGATGAATCGGCCAGCGCTCTTTTGTTTTAGGCGCCTCTTTACCGTCGATCGGCTCGCCGAGCACGTTCAGCATGCGTCCCAACACTTCGGCGCCGACCGGCACGCTAATCGGCTTCCCTGCATCTAACACCTCTTGCCCTCGCTTCAGGCCATCCGTAGAGCTCATTGCCACGGCTCGCACTAACGTATCGGAAAGATGGCCTTGCACCTCCAGTAAGAGCGGAGTGCCGTCAGATTGCTTGATTTCGAGTGCATTGTACAGCGCGGGCAGTTCCTGCGGGAACGCCACGTCCACGACCACCCCGATGATTTGTTTAATCGAACCTTTATTGCGAGCTTCGCTAGAAATTTTGTGCATTATGCTCCTTGTAATGCCTCTGCTCCGGCGCTGATTTCAGCCAGTTCGCGCGTGATCCCTGCCTGGCGCTCTTGGTTATATGTCAATTGCAAATCCTCGATTAAATCGCCCGCCGCGTCAGTTGCGTTTTTCATCGCGACCATTCGCGCCGAGTGTTCAGAGGCGTTGCTTTCCACAAGTGTTTGAAAAATTTGAATTTCCACAAGGCGGCGCAATACCGCGTCAAGAACAATGTCTTTGGAGGGTTCAAATCGGTAATCGGGGGTTGTTTCAACCGAATCTAGCTGGTCAGCGCGCGCGATCGGCAAAACTTGGGAAACTTGCGCGCGTTGCAGCAAACTTGATTCAAAATGGGTGGCTACGAGCACAACACGATCAAACGCATTTTCCAAATAATGTGAAATCGCGATGTGCGCGATCGGGGTTGTTTCGGCAAACGTAAGTAGCTTGTCGCCTAATCCCGTAAAATCGGCAATGATCCGCTCCCCGTACCGGCGGCGTAACGTGTCACAGATCTTTTTCCCGACAGTCACGAATGATGCACCTTCGCCGATTTCTTTTACCGCTCGGAGTGTTTCCTTGAGTACATTCGTATTAAAACTACCCGCCAAACCACGGTCGGACGCGACCGCAATCACCAATACTTTTTTACTCGTAGGGCTCTGCACAGGTTTCTTCAGCAACGGATGTAAGGCCGGATCTACGCTGCGAATCAAATCCTGCAGAAAGTCAAACGCTTCTTTCGCGTACGCGCTCGAGGCGGCCCGACGCTCCACGGCTCGGCGCATTTTAGCAGCCGCCACCATTTCCATCGCCTTGGTAATTTGACGGATGTTGCCCACGGAGCGAATTCTTTTTCTGAGTAATTGCGTATTAGCCATCTACGATCCTGAGTTCGTCGAAGGATAGTGCTTTTTGAATTCCTCAAGGACTTTTTTAATTAATGTTTCGTTTGCGTCGGTTAGCTCTGGATTTTGGGCGAGCGCCTTGAGCACGTCCTTCTTTTTTGAATCAAGCCATTCGTGCAAGCGCGCTTCCCACGCTTGCACCTCATGTACTGCTACCTCATCGAGATAGCCGTTTGTGACCGCGTAAAGGGCGATGGCCTGGTTGGTAACGGACATTGGCGTGTACTGGGGCTGCTTAAGGATTTCCGTAATGCGCCGCCCGCGCTCGATGCGGGAACGCGTTTCTTGATCAAGGTCGCTGGCGAACTGAGCAAACGCCTCCAACTCGCGGAATTGCGCTAATTCCAGCCGCAGTGAGCCGGCGATTTTTTTCATCGCTTTGGTTTGGGCCGCGCCCCCTACGCGCGAAACCGACAAACCGACATTCAAGGCCGGCCGGATCCCTTTGTAAAACAAGTCGCCTTCCAGATAAATTTGGCCGTCGGTAATCGAAATCACGTTCGTCGGGATGTAAGAGGAGACATCCCCGGCCTGCGTTTCGATAATTGGCAAGGCCGTGAGCGACCCGCCCCCTTCGGCTTGATTCAATTTCGCCGCGCGCTCTAAAAGACGCGAATGCAAATAGAACACGTCCCCGGGGTAGGCCTCGCGCCCGGGCGGGCGGCGCAATAAAAGCGATACTTGGCGGTAGGCCCACGCGTGTTTAGTGAGGTCGTCATAAATCACAAGCGCGTCCTCGCCTTTGTCCATAAAATACTCGCCGTGCGCCGCGCCCACGTACGCTGCGATGTAGCTTAAGGTCGCGGACTCCGATGCGCCCGCCACAATTACAATTGTATGCTCAAGCGCCCCGGCTTCCCGCAAGCGCGCAACAATTTTGGCCACCTTGCTTTCTTTTTGGCCGATGGCGACATAAATGCAGCGCACACCCGTGCCTTTTTGGTTGATGATCGTATCAATCGCAAGCGCCGTTTTACCGGTCTGGCGGTCACCGATCACGAGCTCCCGCTGACCACGCCCAATCGGGATCATCGCGTCAATCGCTTTAATGCCGGTCTGAAGCGGCGTATTGACCGACTGACGCGCGATCACCCCTGGCGCAATCCGTTCAATCGGTCGAACTTGCTTCGTCGTAATTGGCTTACCGCCATCCAAAAGTTCCCCCAACGGATTAATCACGCGCCCTAAAAATTCTTCGCCCACGGGTGTGGTTAAGACCGTACCGGTCGAACGCACCACATCGCCTGCTTTCACTTTGAGCCAATCGCCCAAGATAATCGTCCCGACCGAATCTTCTTCAAGGTTGAGCACTAAACCGCTCACTCCCGATTCAAAGGTCACCATTTCCGAGTACAGCGCTCCGGGCAGGCCTTCGATCCGCGCGATCCCGTCCGCCACTTCCAGCACCGTGCCGACGGATTCCTTTTTGGATTTGAGGTCCAAGGCCTCAATCTCTTTTTTGAGTTCTTCGACTAATTCTGTTATATGCGC
>CAYIGD010000039.1:0-3175 GCA_964362865.1 uncultured Candidatus Saccharibacteria bacterium
CCCTTACTCGAACTCATTTTATCAAGAATTACTGAACGAAACCAATCGCTCCGTCCAAGCGCACATAAAGGGAAGCCTCCGCCTCCCAATATCTGTGCCCCCAGCACGAATCGAACGTACATTTATCCCTTAGGACGGGATCGTTCTATCCATTGAACTACGGGGGCATGGCGGCATTTATTGTATCATGTTAAGATAGAAGCCGCATTATGAACTTCGTGCTTTTTTTCTCGGTCATTACCGCACTTCTCGTCATCGCCACGCTTATCATTTTGCTTTATTTTCTGCGGAAAAAGCCAGCACCGGATGATAACACAAGCACGCTTCTTTTGCAACGGCAGATAGAAACCATTAGCACGCAACTGCACGAACAGCTGGGCCGCATGAGCGATCAGATGGGGCATCGTTTGCAGGAGAATGCCGAAGCCATTACTAAAACACACCAATCCGTGGGTGAGCGTCTGGACAATGCTGCGCGCGCCCACACATTGGTAACAAACAAACTAAGTCAGCTCGAAGAGGCAAGCAAGCGTATTGAGGATGTTGGGAAGGACATCTCCGGCCTTCAGGATATTTTTCGCTCCCCCAAGTTGCGCGGCGCCATCGGAGAGCATCTTTTGGCGGACATTTTAATGCAGGCGCTTCCTGCCGGCCAGTATGAACTGCAGTACACGTTTAAGGGCGGAGATCGCGTTGACGCGGTGATCAAATTGCGCGATGGGCTTCTGGTGCCTGTTGACTCGAAATTCCCTCTAGAGAGCCTTCAGAGGTCATTTGAGACGCAAAATGAGCAAGAGCGCGAACGGTTGCGCAAGCAATTCACATCCGATGTGAAAAAACACATAGACAAGATCGCAAAAACGTATATTTTACCGGACGAAGGAACCACGCCGATGGCCCTTATGTACATCCCGGGCGAAACCGTGTTTTACGAGATTATTGTCAGGGGCGAAACCGAGGGAAAAAGCCTTGTAGAATACGCGCACGAGCATCGTGTGATCCCGGTCTCTCCTAACACGTTTTACACTTATGTACAGACCATATTGCTTGGTTTGCGCGGCATGCAGATTGAGAAGCGCGCGCAGGAGATCTTGCAGAATCTGGGGCAGCTGCGGAACTATTTGGAACGGTTTGGCGAGGACTATCGGGTGCTGGGGAGACATATCTCAAGCGCATCAAAAACATACCAGAGTGGCGAGAAAAGATTGGATAAGTTTGCGGATCACTTATACATTTCTTCGGGGAACGAGCCGCCAGAATTGTTGGTTGAAGGAGAGGAAGAAAAAGTGTTTGAAACGAACGATCAGGAGGGCGCGCAATCGTAATTATCCACACATGCCCCTTGACAGTCCGCCAGCTGGCGGATTGTTTTGTTTTACTGCGTGTAGTATCATATAAATGAGGCTGGGTTGAGAAACTTTTAGGCGTCAAGTTTGCACTTCGAAGGTAAATTTGACCCACGCAGTCAAATTTTTTGTTTGTAAAAACACGGCGCAGGCCGGTTTTTTATTTTCCATGAAGCTTGACACGGGACACCATTTATATTAGGATTGGACTTCAAGTTCGGGGTGGACTTGAGGTTCTAAAATGCACATTTCAAACCAAAAGGAGGCGACCATTGCACCAAGTGCTGCAGTGGCTTGGAGGGGGTTTCTACCTCCTCAACAAGATCTTTCTCTCGTTCTCGGAACACGCGCGCAGTCGCGGTGATGAGACATGGGCACGAAAGTGGAGGATTGCTTCGTGGGTGGTATACCTTGCCGGTCTGCCGCCGTGGGTAATCATCTTCGTGAGTTCGCGTAACTGGATCGCCGCCTCAGTAGAAGCGAGCGGAGCCCCGGCAATGCTTCTGGGTCTCGTCACCGCGCTCCGCGGCACGACCAAGAATACGCCGCGAAGGCTCGACCTGCTCGCCATTGTCTGTATCCCGCTTGGGTTCGCTTACAGCCTCTACGACTTCGGCGGACTCAACACCATCAACCAGTGGCTGGAGATCGGGCTTGTAGTGGGATTCCTTGTGGGCACATACTTGCTCGCTAAGGAGCGGGCCAGCGGTTATCTCTGGTACGTGCTGATGCACGTAACCTGCGGGTGGCTGATGTGGATTCAGGGCTATCCATGGCTCTTCCTCCAGCAAGTGGCCTCGCTCGGCTTCATCGTTTATGCGTACGTAGTGACGCAAATACGAAAGACGGCGAATAGACAAGACGAGCACTCGACGCGATAGGTGTGATGACGGCTGTGGATAACATCCTAGCCGTCTTTTTTATTGCGTGCTATTATATGAATGAGGCTGGGTTGAGAAACTTTTTGAGTCAAGTTTACAATAGCTAAGTAAATTTGACACCTGCAGTCAAATTTTTTGTTTGTAAAATTTGTTAACAGTTTTATCCACAATAAAAAAAGTGCGCTCTGCTGCAACCCGTGTTGACCGGTACACGAGGAACAGAGCGCAGTGATCCCGATGCCTCCGCCGGCAAGCCCCTACAGCCTTTTAGCATACGGGCGTTGTTCAAGCGCCCTACGCCAGGATTCGGGACAGCCGCCACCAAGGACCACACTATTGTTATAGAGCATTTGTGGGTCCGTGTCAACGTTTTTGTAAGAATGACGTGGGTCCGGCGTCTTTTCTTTATATAACGGGGCAATAATTCTTAAGAACAAGTGTATGACCACTTTCCGTAAACTCGTGACGAGCCTTGCGCTCGCAGGAATGACGTTTGCGCCCGCCATTGCAGGCGCGCAGACGGTGTCGGCGAACACCGACACTTCCGCCACCGTGGTAATCGAGGCGCCGGCAGGGGCTTCTGTTATCACGCCAGAGCAGAAGAAAGAATGGGAGGCCAAGAAAAAGGAACTTATGGAGGAAATTGACAAAGCGCACGCCGCGTTCACGAAAAAGTTTGAGCTATTAAAGAAGCTGGGCGCGCTTGAGGGAACCAGCGATGAAGCGAAGAATGGTGCGAAGGAAGAGAAGAAGGGCAAAAAGCATGGAGAGGACCGCTCAGAGCTCAAGGGCGAGGGGCGATCAATTGTCGCCAAGGCGCAACTCGTGATCAATACGTATCGCAAAAGCGCACAGCAAGCAGACACACAGTATAAGAAATCAGTCGGCGAAGCGCGCAACAAGCTGATGCACGCGTTGAAAGAGGCGGTGAAGGCAAAGGACAAAGAC
>CAYIGD010000040.1:0-2967 GCA_964362865.1 uncultured Candidatus Saccharibacteria bacterium
TCCTCGCCCGTGCCCGCGCCGAAACCTGCTGCAAAACCTTTGGGAAATCAGACAAAGGAAACCTCACCTGTAAAAGGCTATGTTCCGCCGGTAGATCGCCGTCGCCGGATTCGCCCCATAATTCAACCCTTAGACGTGCCGGATGAACTCAAAGACCTGATTCAGAAGGGCAGGGCGCATGGTTTTGTCACGTTTCAAGAGATCCTGCAAGTGATTTCTGAACCGGAAAAGAATCTGGCACTGGTGGACGAAATGTACAATCTGCTTTTGAAAATTGGGATTGAAGTGCGCGCCGCAAAACGCTTGCTTGAAGTGGATGCGAGCGGTAAGGCAGCTGATAAGTCTGAAGAATTAGGTGAGATATCCGATGATTCGGTGCGGATGTACTTGCGTGAAATCGGCAGTATCCCTCTTTTAACCACTGCTGGAGAGGTAGAATTGGCCAAGCGGATTGCTTTAGGCGACAAAAACGCTAAGCGTAAACTGGCGGAAGCAAATTTACGGCTCGTAGTTTCAATTGCCAAAAAATATATTGGACGCGGCTTGTCACTACTTGATCTTATTCAAGAGGGGAACACCGGCCTACTGCGTGCGGTGGAAAAGTTAGAATACCGGAAAGGGTTTAAGTTCTCCACCTACGCCACATGGTGGATCCGTCAAGCAATCACGCGTGCGATTGCCGATCAAGCGCGTACGATTCGGATCCCCGTGCATATGGTAGAAACGATTAACAAACTTATCCGAGTGCAGCGCCAGCTCGTACAAGATTTAGGGCGTGAACCACTCCCTGAAGAAATTGCCGCAGAAATGGGAATCGAGGTTGATAAGGTTGAGCACATCTTAAAGATTTCGCAGGAGACTGTTTCGCTGGAAGCCCCGGTTGGGGAAGAAGAAGATTCGCGTCTCGGTGACTTCTTGGAGGACAAAGAGTCGCTTTCACCGGAAGAAAACGCGATTTACCAATTGATGCGTGGGCATGTTTCCGAGTCGCTTACGATTCTTTCGCCGCGCGAGCAAAAGATTATCAAGATGAGGTTTGGCTTAGAAGACGGCCGTACGCATACGCTGGAAGAGGTAGGGCAGGAGTTTGGGGTCACGCGCGAGCGTATCCGCCAGATTGAGGCAAAGGCGCTGCAAAAGCTCAAAAAGCACGAGCAATCCGCCAAGCTAAAGGACTACCTGAAAGGACTATCTTAAGTCCGATCCAAACCATAGTTTTTGTAGTCATTAGTTTGAGTATACGCTCCTAGCAGTCCGGTAAGATTCTTGTTCGCTACCCTCGATTACGCTAGAATTAACCTGTAATCCCAGAGTGGGATGGGTTCATTGGTATTGTTTGTTTTAACATTCCTCCGTAGCTCAATGGTAGAGCGACTCCCTGTTAAGGAGAAGGTTGCTGGTTCGAGTCCAGCCGGAGGAGCCACACGAAAGATACTCAGTTAATCTGGGTGTTTTTCGTATTGTTTTCTGTTAGGCTGGATTCGAACGGGGAAAGCGGACTACGTGCAAGGTGTGTCGTCGCAAGGAGTAATCATGACCGCCCCAAAATGTGAACTGTGCGGCATGGTGGCCGAAAAGCATGTTAAGGATCAATACGGGGTAAAACATGTGTACTGCGTCCACCATGCCCCTTCAGAGGTGAAGAGCGCGCATTCCTCCCATGCGGGGCAGCAAGTACATGCGTATGACAAACATGCCGGCCATTCGGTTGGGATGTTTCGCACGCGATTTTGGGTTAGTCTGCTCTTAACAGTTCCGGTTCTTGCCTACACTCCGATCGTTCAAACCTGGCTGGGATTCAGCATGCCTGCGTTGAATGGTTCGCAATGGATTCTGGCACTCTTTGGTTCGATCATTTTTTTCTATGGGGGAAGCATATTTATCCAAAGCGCCCTGGCAGAACTGCGAGCGCGCCTGCCAGGGATGATGACGCTGATATCACTCGCGATTATCTCTGCTTACGGATATAGTATTGCGACAACCTTTTTTATCAAAGGCACCGATTTTTTCTGGGAGCTCTCGACCTTGATTACGGTGATGCTTTTGGGACACTGGATTGAAATGCGCTCGGTTGAGAGCGCCCAGGGTGCCTTGCAAGAGCTTGCCAAGCTTCTGCCTGATACAGCGGAAGTGGTGCGGGGCACTGGAACACAGAAAGTACCACTGAGTGAGCTAAAAGCAGGCGATGTTGTCCTGATTCGCCCGGGGACTAAAATCCCCGCAGATGGGGTCATCGTATACGGTGAGTCCTTGGTGAACGAAGCAATGATTACCGGTGAGTCGCGTCCGGTAGCGAAAAGAAACGGCAGTCAGGTAATCGCAGGCACGCTTAACAGTGACGGTTCACTCAAGGTAAAAGTAACGAAAATCGGTGAGCATACCGCGTTGGCGGGAATTATGCGACTTGTGCAAGAGGCGCAGGCCTCACGCTCGAGAGCGCAAATTTTAGCTGATCGTGCGGCATTTTACTTAACAATCGCGGCTGTGATTGCTGGGGGGCTGACAGTCATCGGCTGGGGACTGAGCGGAGCAGGGGCCGCATTCGCGATGGAACGGACCGTCACCGTACTCGTGATTGCCTGCCCCCATGCTCTGGGACTTGCCGTACCGCTTGTAACCTCCATTTCAACTTCATTGGCAGCCCGCAATGGCCTTTTAGTACGCGAGCGAATGGCTCTGGAGACAGCCCGCAATATTGATGTGGTGCTTTTTGACAAAACCGGAACGCTGACAACTGCCGAGCAAGGAGTGGCAGGTGTGTTCACCGCACGTGATAAGAATCCCAAGGATGTCTTACAAATAATCGCCTCCCTTGAAGCACCGAGCGAGCACTCAATCGGGAAAGCACTTGTACTCGCGGCAAAGAGTAAAAAACTGAAACTGCTTCCGATATCTAACTTCAAAGCAATCAAGGGGAAAGGGGTTACAGCCCGGATGGGCAAGAAGTCTTATTTTGTCGGGGGTCCA
>CAYIGD010000041.1:0-2824 GCA_964362865.1 uncultured Candidatus Saccharibacteria bacterium
AGAGGATTTCAAGAAGCACTGGAAGCTCTATGAACAGAACGCCCAGGCAGCCCTTGCATGGATTCGCTCCAAAAAGGCGGACCCTAAAAAGATCAAGATTCTCTGGTTCGGCAAAGAGGACGGATGGTGGCCGGCGGGCAAGACGATCAGGCTCTGACCTAGAATGACACGCAAGGGAGGTGGTGTTGTGTATTTCTATCGTGCGATGGTCCTCATCGGCTGCGTGGCGACGGTCTATGCGTTGCTGAGCGCGCACGGGGTGCATGAGGGCCGTCTGTTGAGAGCGTGGGGGTACATCGCGTTCATAAGTAGCCTCGTGTTTTTGTTTGGGCTGGCCAAGTTATTGGATCATTCGCGCCTTATCAGCGGGCAGGACGATTCTTTCTTGGATGTATCGAATGAGGATCTGCGGGCGCACTGCGAGGATTTAGCGGATGAGGAACTTCAAGACATCATCGATGATGTCAGCTATTCGAATCGGGCGCGCCAGATCGCTATCGCGGTTCTCCTGCAGCGGGCACAAGCACAGCGTCAGCGCAGTGCCGACTCGCGCGATCCCCCGCCGTTTCATCGCAATTAGCCCCGGGTCGATCCCGACCCAGGCATGGAGCCCTCTCGTGGGGCTCCTTTTTTATTACTTTATTTTCGGCCTAATCCTAAATTGTCGTAGACGGCGGCCAAGAGTTCCCCGGTGCGCCGCGAGAGGTTTTTATGCGCCATCGCGCTGCCGTAGCGTTCTTTCGGGAGCGCTTTGATTGTTTTTACCCACCAGCCGATATGCGCCGCTCGGACATCCACCCACCCGAGGTCGGCCCATTTTTCGACATTCCCCTTGGTCACGCGAGCGTCTTCATAGCACGGAGGGATGTGCCAGAACGCGCCAAAATACGCCTGGTCATCGGCGACAATGACCGGCAACCCAACCGACAGCACGAGTGTCAGGAATTTTTTATCATGTGTTATGTTTTCGGCTACCGCCTGCTGGATCTTTTTCGAATTGTCCCAACTGAGAGCGTGGTTTGCTTTGAGAATCAAATAGAGTTCAACTAAGTGTTTAGCGACCCGTGGCCCGAGGTTGCCGGTGACGATACTCGGGAGTGCTTCACCCTCTTGCAGTTTTTCTAAAACTTCCAGAATCGTGCGGCGCGTTTCCGCCCCTTGATACGACGCTCCGAGCACGGCTCGGTCGAGTGCGGCTAAGATATTATGTCGGTCCGCTCCGAGCACCGTCTCCACGGTCGCATCCGCCACTTCTTCTTTGGTGATTGAGCCCATTTGTAGTGAGCTCGAAATCGCGGCTGCTTCCGCCAAGCCATATGGTTCGTTTTCACCGGAGCCGACTGATAAAATCTTCAGTGTTTTTTGTGTACTCGGCGTGGTTGAGGAAAGCTCGCTACCCCATACAAACTGTTGCGGTTTGGCATCTTCCACCACCCGTAAAGGTTCTTTTCCGTTTGATTTTTGGTCGTGGTAGATTTCGTATTGGCGCACCGGTTCCCAGCCCACCAGCGTGGCCGGAATCACGATCCGAATGTCGATCTCTGGCGTGTGTGCGAGGTTCCAAAGCAGTTGGTTCAAGATTCCCGCGGCCGCGATTTTACCTAAGAGGCGGGTCGTAATTCCCGTTTCGTTCGGATCCCCATGCGTATAGGGGATATTGAGCCCCATCCCGCCCAAGCCGGTCGTGGAGACTTTGACATAGCGGCGGATCTTAAACTCCAACATCGAGCGCTCCAACACTTGGATAAAGCGCGTCATTTTTGGTACAAACGCGGCCATCAAAAGCTCTTGGGTTAAGTGGTTGCGGCTTGGCGTATCCTCAGGCGAGCGCGATTGCCGCCAGAGCGCGCGCTCGATTTCATACAGCTTACCGTGGTAGCCGAAAATCGTGGCGGTGTTGACCGCGTCAATCACATATTCAGGCCGCCAGCGCTTAATGATTTGATAGAGGCCGGATCGCGCGGTTGTTTTAGCGCCAAACGGGCGGTAATAATAATCAAATGCGAAGGCCTGGCGCTCGACAGGATTAAGACCTGGGCGCTCCACTGGGCCTAAAACATCACCCCACGAAGCAGCAAGCGCCACGTGTCGCGGGCGGTGATGCTCTAAATAAATTGTTGCCTCTTTTGCTTCTTGCTCGGTCAGGGTGTGGATGATAACGCGCTTGACCTCTTTACGCGCAAAAAGCTTAATCGCGGCTGCTTTACCAATTTGGCCGGCACCTAAAATTAAAAACGTGCCCACCTTTACTGTGGTAGCCATCGCTCAAATCATACCCTCTTGAATCAGGAAAGGGAAGAGAAAATCAAAAAGTAAATTCTAATGTTCATAAAAAAAGCCGGCACGAACGCCGGCTTTGCCCTTTAGGGGCTTTGGTGAACCTGGTCGGGGCGATGGGATTTGAACCCACGACCTTCTCGTCCCGAACGAGACGCGCTACTATGCTGCGCTACGCCCCGAACAGGTTCGGTTGTTGTTGCTTTGAAAACGGGTGTTATGAAGGGAAATCCATTAAGGATCATTCTGATTCTTGAGGGATGTGTATTTTGTCGGGGCGATGGGATTTGAACCCACGACCTTCTCGACCCAAACGAGACGCGCTACCCCTGCGCTACGCCCCGACAGATAACCAGAAGTGAAAAAAGCAGAAACATGTCTGCGCGATCTGAATTCCTTTGTCGCAATTACTGGACGAAGCTCGAACCTTTTTCGAGCAACAATTTCTGCCCTGACGGACAGTGAACCTTACGAAGTCCGACTTCCTGTTATTCCATTTATCCGGCATTTGCCGAATAAATGGAATTTAAATAAAAGTAAACCTATC
>CAYIGD010000042.1:0-2522 GCA_964362865.1 uncultured Candidatus Saccharibacteria bacterium
GGCCGGTCGGGAACGAGTCGTGTTGCCGTAGGAAGCGACCATCTTGCAGATGGGTTCCTCGGCAAAGGTAGCCGCGGAATTGAGCGCCAAAAAAAGCACGCTCACAACAACAAGCATTGACCTCATCTTCTTCCACCTTTTTTTCAGATTCCTCCTCACCATTTCAGGCCAGGAAAAATGTTACGCGTACTATACCATAAAAAACCCTCGATGTCAAGCATTTAGGGCAGCAATTGGCCAATAATTATTTGAGAGCCGGGTGTCTGTCCTCGACGGGTTTGCAAACGCCTGTCATTAAGGCGGCATGCGCTTTGAAGAAACTCACGGAGGCTGAGCGGGCATGGTCTCCCCGATGTACCGGGGAGGAGCGAGGCCGAGTGCGTAGACCCAAAGCGCCCGCTGGGGCACTGCGAGGTCGGTTCTGAAAAGCGTATACCGCCTGGTTTAAGTTTTCGTCACCCGCCAGATTTCTTCTTTAGTCGTGACCCCTTGTTTTACCTTTTCCATGCCGTCTTCTTCCATAGTCGTCATTCCCTGGCGGCGCGCCAATTCGATAATGCGCGAAAGGGGCGCTTTCTGGGTGACAAGCTCCTCAAGTTCAGGGGTAGGTTTCAAAACCTCTACGATCGCGATCCGCCCGGTAAAACCGGTTCCGCGGCACATTGTGCAGCCCTTGCCGCCACATTGCGTACATATTTTGCGCACCAAGCGCTGGGCGATTATCAGGTTAATCGTACCGGTCAGCAGAAACGGGTCCACCCCCATTTCCACCAGGCGCGGCAGGGACGCGGGGGCATTGTTAGTATGCAAAGTCGTCAGCACAAGGTGGCCGGTCATCGCGGCCTGCATGGCGGTTTTGGCGGTCTCGGGATCGCGCACCTCCCCCACCATGACGATATCCGGGTCTTGGCGCAAAATCGCGCGCAATCCCTCGGAAAAAGAAAGGTGTTTCTCCGCGCTCACCTGCACCTGTTCCACTCCTTCCATTCGGTATTCGATCGGATCTTCCAGGGTGATGATTTTGCGCTCGGGCGTGTTTAGTTTTTTTAAGATCGCGTACAGCGTGGTGGTTTTCCCAGAGCCAGTCGGGCCAGTGTTGAAGATGATCCCCTGGGGTTTGGAAATCGCCTCCTCAATGACCTTGATCGCGTCCGGGCGCATCCCCAGCTGCTGCAAGCTCAGCTCCTTAATATCGCTGCTTAAAAGGCGCAGCACAAACGCGTCCCCGAAGCTGGTCGGCAAGGCCGAGGCGCGGATATCCAGTGGGCTACCCTGCACTGCCACGCCAAAGCGCCCGTCTTGCGGCCCGCTCCCTTTATCCAGGCGCATTTTTGCCAGAAATTTGATGCGAGAGTCCACTGCTTTCTGGACGGTTTTATCTAAACTGACAATATCGGCTAACACGCCGTCTATGCGAAAGCGCACGCGGATGTCTTTTTCAGACGGATCAAGATGGACATCGGTTGCCCGCATTAAAACCGCGCCGGCAAACAAGAAGTCAAGGATGTTTGTGGTTGAGGCAGATTGCAATTTCCGCTTGATCTGCTCCAGATTGCCCATTTCCAGAGTAAACTCGTGCTCTTTTTCCTCGGTTACGTTGACTGTGCCGGTCGCACGCTCAATCTTGGGTAGCGCTTGGTAGCGGTTAACCCCGTACATAAAACTCGACTTCGAGCACAGTGTGACAGTGAGCTCTTTCACTTCTTTGGAGTGCAAGCGTTGCAGTACTTGTTTGGTTTCGGGCTGGATCGGGCGGGTGGTGGCAATCCTGACTAATCCACCGACGCGCATATATGCGATTACCTGGTGGCGGGTGGCGATTTCTTCCGGGATGATCGTTAAGACATCCGGAGCGATCGGGTAGCCGACCAGGTTAATATAGGGCAGCCCGAGTTTATTCGCGTATGCTTTAGTTTGGCGCTCTTCTTCGGCGCGCGAAAAACTATAGATTGTCTGGTCAACACTGCGAGTAGAAATGTCCCCTCCGCCTACAAGCTTACTGCAAAAAAGTGTTTCTGTTTTTTCAATTTTGGGTCAATATCTTTGGCATCAGATACTCATCTGAGAGCCATGCGGTTCTCGCGGCAAATACCCGGATTTGTCGCGACAGGGGAGGCACGCAGTTTCTTTGTCTTTGTGTTCCTCACAGTACATGCCTTGATGTGCTGCGAATGAGGAGCTCCGAACGTTTTTTTGTGATGCCCGCCTTGAGCGGGCGAGCCAAATGTTCCAGAGCGACGTGGCGGAGGGTGCAGGACTCGAACCTGCAAGGGCTTGCGCCCGCTAGTTTTCAAGACTAGTGCATTGCCATTCTGCCAACCCTCCGGATTATTCACATTCTATTCTACTTCCATTCGAGTACTTAATGCTTTGACGATTGCAAGTTTTTCTTTGGCGGCAAATTATTTTACAAATTCTCAAAAACAATATCCGCTATATCACTTCTGAATTTGTTTATAAGTATAGCGTCAGGTTTTCTAACTGGATAAGTATAATTCGAAAGAACGACAAAGCCAACTCCT
>CAYIGD010000043.1:0-2503 GCA_964362865.1 uncultured Candidatus Saccharibacteria bacterium
ACTGCTACGCCTACTCAAGCACCTACGGTAAAATCAATCAAGGGGAAAACAACCGCAACGCCAACATCTACCCCCACAGTCTACGATCCAAAGCAATTATATTGAATGGCGAAGATATTAATCGTCAGTGATCTGCACCAGCAGCGGAAGTGCTTGGATAATTTGGCGCGCGTGCTGCAAAAAGAAAAACCGGACGGCGTGATTTGTCCGGGGGATATTACCGAGCGCCGCGCGGGAAATTTTGAGTATGCCCGCCAATTCGTAGAATTATGCGCGGTGCGTAAGCTGCCGCTGCGAGTAGTGCACGGCAACAACGACCCGCCTGAGGTACGCGAGTATTTCAAAAATCAAAAAGTCCTCTGGCATTTTCAGTGCGAAAAATTATGGGGGGCGCAATTCTGCGGGGTTGGCTGGCTTGATGAAGAGGGATCAAAAACGATTCCGGAAAAGTTTGATGTCGCCCGCTCGATTTTCATAACGCACGCCCCGCCGACCTGGACATTGCTCTTTGACCAAAAAAGCAAGCCTGTACTGCATATTTCCGGCCACATGCACTCCTGGGAGGGCGAACAGGAACGCAACGGCATCCGCTGGGTGAGAATCCCCACTTTCATGCATGGCCGCTACGCGGTTTTAACCCTGCCCGATCAAAAAGTGAACTTTCGTTCGATCTAGTACGTAATTCCGTCAGTTGTAACGGCTTTAGCGCTCAAGCCCGAAAGGATCGTGTCCATTTCTTTGACGAGCGCCTCGTCGATAGTCGCGGGCGTTTCGTAGGTAATCAATCCGATGGGTGTGGTAATCGTAAAGTCGCCTTTACTGTTTTTTTGGCAGATATCAAAAACTTGCTTGTTGTCGGAGCCAAAACGCGGTTCAGTGGGGCGGCGGAATACGCGCGTGCCCGCCTTCACCTCGACATACTTGGCAAATACCGTTCGGCCAATCTCACTTTCGCCAGGCGTGGTGACTATGCCGTAATCACACCTCATGCCGCCGTACGCAAGCGGATGATACACGCGCAAGGTATGACTCTTTTTCTCGAACGTTAACTCTAGCCCTTCGCTTTGCCCTTTATCAATAGCCTTCGTAGAATCAACTTTCCAGCCTTCAGGATATAAAAACGTGTAGACCGGTTTGGAATTCGTGTAATTCTTGATTCCCGGGGTGCCGGAAAGTGTTTCATCGCCCGGAGCAGCCTCTTGTATCGCAGATTTCGTAGTGGTACTTGTCGGTGTTCCTTTCTCCCGATTGTACGAAGATGGCGTGGTTGTGCGCGGATTTAACACAAACATCCATATTCCGGCCAGTACCACGATCAACAGGATGAACGTAGTGATCATCCAAAAACGTCCTGATGAGGATTCCATTTCCCCTCCTTTGTTACTTTTTCAGTATAACTTATTGATAAAAAAACAGTACCCGCCGCATCCTTTTCCTACACCCGCTAGTCGGCAACGACAGCAAAAAGGATGCGGCCCTCACTCAACGGCGAGTAAGGGCTTCTCTTATGCGCGGCGACGGCGCTTGGTGGCCACCCGCACGCGCGCTAGGGCGCGCTCGAGCGCGGCGGCGGCATCCGCAAACGCGACATCATCCGCCGCCTCGGTTTTCAATTTTTGGGCACGCTTCACTGCCTCTTGCGCCCGCGACTCATCAATTGATTCGGCATGTTCAGCCGTGTCGGCTAAAACCCGCACAATCGCTCCGGTTACTTCTACCCAGCCCCCCGAAGTAACCAGATATTCACGCGCACCTTTTTTATGGATACGGATTTCACCAGGCTTAATCGGTACCACAAGCGGCTCGTGCCCGGGCAAAACTGTGATTTCGCCGGTTGTAGTGGGCAAGCTTACACCCTCGACTTCTTCGCTTAAGACAGTTCCTTCAGGCGTAACTAATTCTAAGGTCAATTCCGCCATCACTTTACGTCGTCGATTGTGCCTTTCATATAAAAGGCCTGTTCGCTTTTGGCGTCGTGCTTACCTTCAAGGATTTCTTTAAATCCTTGAATGGTATCGGAGCGCGATACGTAACGACCCGGAATACTTGAGAACACTTCCGCCACGTGAAACGGCTGCGAAAGAAAGCGTTGGATTTTGCGCGCGCGCGCCACGGTCAACTTGTCATCATCGGACAACTCATCCACCCCCAAAATGGCGATGATGTCCTGCAGGTCATTGTAACGCTGCAGCACTTTCTGCACCGCGCGCGCCACTTCATAATGCTCCTGCCCGACTATCAGGGGGTCGAGAATCGTGGAATTGGAGTCAAGCGGATCTACGGCCGGATAGATGCCGAGTTCGGCAAGTCCCCGCGAAAGTACGACCGTGGAATCCAAGTGCGCGAACGTGGTGGCCGGCGCCGGGTCGGTCAAGTCATCCGCCGGCACGTACACGGCCTGCATCGAGGTAATTGAACCCTTTTTTGTGGAGGTAATCCGCTCTTGGAGCTGCCCCATTTCGGTAGCAAGTGTCGGTTGGTATCCAACCGCCGAGGGCATGCG
>CAYIGD010000044.1:0-2315 GCA_964362865.1 uncultured Candidatus Saccharibacteria bacterium
TGTTCGTGTCCTCATCGCAGCAGGTTTGTACCTACCTCGACGATCGCAAGGACTATACCATGAAATGTCCAAAATGTCAAGTACCTAGAAGGTAGCGACTGGCATTTTGCAACTCGTAACTAGCGAACCGCCATTTTCAGATTGCACACTATTGGCTAGTTGCTATTAGCTGTTATATAGTAAGACATCGTGAAATCAGTTGGTGTTATCATTTCCGGCACGACCGCGCTTGATACGATCAAGACTCCGTTTGGAAGTGTGACAGATGCACTCGGCGGCTCGGGGGTGTATGCCGGAACGGCCGCGAACCTGTTCGCCCGCGTTGGGATCGTTTCGGTAACAGGGAAAGATTTCCCCCGCACACACATGGTTTTGCTTAAAAAGCGCTTTGATCTTCAGGGGCTTGCCGTGACTGGTACAACGTTTCGTTGGAAAGGCGAGTACCACTTCGCGATGGACGAGGCGATTACCAAAAAAACAGAACTAGGGAGTTTAGCGGGCTGGAAACCGGAAGTCCCCATGGCCTACAAAAAAGCGCGCGTATTCTTTTTAGGTAACCTTGACCCCGAGGTTCAACACGCGCTCCTTGATTGGGCGCATGCCCAACGTCCTCGAGCGTATCTGATGCTCGATACGATGAACTACTGGATTACAAGCGCTAAAGGGCGCTTATTGCAGGCGATTGAACGGGTAGACGCCTTGGTGATTAACGACGGCGAAGCGCGCATGATTACCGGCAGCCCCAATCTGGTGCGCGCCGGACAATTATTATTGGAGTATGGCCCGCAGGTTGTGATTATCAAAAAGGGCGAGCACGGAGCACTGATTTTTGCCGGCGGCAAAACGAACCTGTTTTTTTCCGCTCCGGGCTACCCTTTGAGTGAGGTGGTTGACCCTACTGGCGCGGGCGATTCGTTTGCGGGCGCTTTAGCCGGCCAGTTTGCGGCGCTCAAGCAGTTTCCGACATTTCCCGACCTTATCCGCGCCGTGCGGATCGCAACCGTGGTTGCTTCGTTTACCACCGAAACTCTCGGCCCCGAACGCTTGCTCGCGCTTACACTACCAGAGGTGCAAGAGCGACTAACCGCGTATACCAGGTATACTCAAGTAACAAAGGAGTAATAGATGAAGAACATTGCTGATATTAAGCTTGCTGCCCAAGGACGCAAAAACATCGCCTTCGCCCGCTCGCAGATGGGTGCTCTCTTGACGGTAGAAGAAGAATTCAAAAAGAAGCAGCCGCTTGCGGGCTACATTATCGGGATGGCCTTGCACGTCACCAAGGAAACCGCCGTACTGGTGGACACCTTGGAGGCGGGTGGCGCGGAGGTGGTGATTGCCGGCTGTAATCCTTTATCAACGCAAGATGACGTTGCGGCCGCCTTGCATGAGCGCGGTACAAAAGTCTGGGCGTGGAAGGGCGAAACGCACAAAGAGTACTATGCTAATCTGGAGACAGTCGTAGATGAGCTCAAAAAATCCGTGACACAGGGCAAAAAAGTACTCACGATTGACGATGGCTGCGACCTTGTTACCCTCATCCATCAAAAGCATCCAGAGCTGATTCCTTCGATTGTGGGCGGAACGGAGGAAACCACGACCGGTGTCCAGCGCCTGCGGGCGATGGAAGAAGATGATGCTTTGAAATATCCCGTAGTGGCAGTGAACGACAATAAAACCAAGCATCTGTTCGACAACTACTACGGCACGGGCCAGTCCACCATTGACGGTTTATTGCGTGCCACAAACCTGCTCTTTGCGGGGAAAACGGTAGTCGTTGTGGGCTACGGCTCGTGTGGGCGCGGGGTTTCATTGCGCGCTAAAGGGATGTCGGCAGAAGTAGTGGTGTGTGAGGTGGATAATCTACGGGCTTTGCAAGCGCGTATGGATGGTTTTAGAGTAATGCCAATTTTGGACGCTGCTAGGGTTGGGGATGTATTCGTCACGGTAACCGGTAACAAGCACGTGATTGACGAGGCGCACCTGCAGGTGATGAAAAACGGCGCGATTTTAGCCAACTCCGGACACTTTGACGCTGAAATCAACATAGACGCCCTAAAAAAGATGGCGCATAAAGTAGCGCAAGTTCGTCCGTCTCTGCAAGAATTTAAGATCAAACAGAGTAGAAAAGAAATAAATGTATATCTGGCAGGAGAAGGGCGGCTGGTCAACCTAGCGGCTGCGGAAGGCCACCCATCCACAGTGATGAGCTTGTCGTTTTGCGGTCAGGCCCTAGCGCTGCAATATGTTGTGGAGCATAAACACGAGTTGCAACCGGGCGTCGTTGTCCTGCCGGAAAAAGTAGACGACGACAT
>CAYIGD010000045.1:0-2296 GCA_964362865.1 uncultured Candidatus Saccharibacteria bacterium
CGAGCTTGTCGGCGGTAAAGGCGCAAATTTAGGGGAGATGACACAGCAGAAAATCCCAGTTCCTCCCGGGTTTATTGTGACAGCCGAAGCATACCGTGCGTTTTTACGCGAAACAGGGCTCTCGCGCGCGATCCGCGTTCAACTTGCGGGTTTGAATCCGGAAGATTCCAAGAAACTGCAGTCAGTCAGTGAAGCGATTGAGCAGCTGATTTTGAAAGCAAAAATGCCTGAGCGTCTGAAAAAAGACATCAAGAAGCATTACTGGCTTTTAGCGCTCAAACAACTCAAGGCGGGTTCAAAACTGAAGCCGGATGACGTAAAAAATCCGGTCGCCGTACGCTCTTCCGCTACCGCCGAAGACCTGCCAGACGCCTCATTCGCCGGCCAACAAGCGACTTTTCTGAATGTGATTGGGGCGGATAATGTAGTGATCGCGGTTCAAGCGGCCTGGTCTTCGCTTTTTGAAGCGCGCGCGATCTATTACCGCGCCACAAAAGGGTTTGACCACTTCAAAGTGCAAATTGCCGTGCCCGTGCAGCTGATGGTTCAGTCAGAGGTTTCGGGAATCATGTTTACGATTGATCCGGTTACCAACGACGACACAAAGCTCGTGATTGAAGCCGGTCTCGGTTTGGGAGAGGCAATCGTGTCCGGTTCGGTTACTCCAGATCGGTATTTGCTAGCGCGCAAATCGTTGGCAATCGTGGACAAGGAGATTAATTTACAGCCCTGGATGATTGAGCGTGATCCCGAGGCAAAAGACGCGGTGCACGGCGACAAGCACGTCAGTATCCCGCCCGCAAAACAGGGAACGCAAAAATTAGCGGATGATAAAATCATCGAACTGGCAAAAATCGGGCTCGCAATCGAAAAACATTACGGTTTCCCTCAAGACT
Organism: uncultured Candidatus Saccharibacteria bacterium; assembly: GCA_964362865.1. Classification (GTDB taxonomy): domain Bacteria; phylum Patescibacteriota; class UBA1384; order JAGVHQ01; family JAGVHQ01; genus JAGVHQ01. The sequence continues at coordinate 897 of CAYIGD010000045.1, forward strand.
TGGAGTGGGCGCTTGCGGAGGGTCAGTTGTATATCGTGCAGACCCGACCGATTACAACGTATAAACCCTCTCAAGAAAAGGTTTCGGTGGTTGTGGAAGGTTCGAAGCAAGATACCAAACTGCGCACTGATGCCGCTACCCGGAGCCAATTAACACAACTGGTAATCGTAAAAGGCGCGGCAGCTTCCGTGGGGTGGGCGAGCGGGCCGGTAAAGATAATTCACTCTCCCAAAGACATTGATCAGGTTTTAAAAGGTGACGTACTCGTCACTGAAATGACAACTCCGGATTTTGTGCCGGCTATGCGCCGTGCGGTAGCAATTGTGACCGATACGGGCGGGCGTACGTCGCATGCCGCAATCGTCAGCCGTGAGCTGGGGATCCCGTGTGTCGTTGGCACCGGTACGGCAACTTCGGCGCTCAAAAGCGGAGTAATGATTACGGTAGATGGTGCCGAGGGCTTAATTTACAAGGGCAAAGTTGCACTCAACAAGCCCACCGCCCCGAGGGCTTCAGAAGTATCCTTGGGACAGACTGCATTAGCGCCGGTGACAGGGACAAAAGTGTATGTCAATTTGGGCGAGCCGGATGTAGCCGAAAAAGTGGCCCAATTGCCCGTAGATGGGGTAGGTCTGATGCGGGCCGAGTTTGTGATGAGCGGAATCGGCGAGCATCCTCGGGCGATGCTGAAGGCCGGCAAGGGCAAAGAATTCACGCAGCGCTTGGCCCAGGGTATACGCACGATGGCCCAGGCATTTTCGCCCCGACCGGTGCTGTACCGGTTTTCGGATTTCAAAACGAATGAGTACCGCCACCTGAAAGGGGGAGAAGCCTTTGAACCGCAAGAAGCAAACCCGATGATCGGCTACCGGGGGGCTGGGCGTTATATCCGTGAACCAGATCTTTTTGCGTTGGAAATTGCGGCCGTTAAAATCGTACGTGAGGATTACGAACTTAAAAATCTGTGGGTGATGGTGCCGTTCGTGCGTACCGTGGATGAGCTCAAAAAGGTAAAAGCCTTGATTGAAGAAGGCGGATTACGGCAAGGCAACGATTTCAAGCTGTATATGATGGTTGAAATTCCCTCGAATGTAATCTTACTCGATGAGTTCATTGCCGCTGGCGTAGATGGGCTCTCGATCGGATCAAATGATCTTACGCAGCTAACGCTCGGGGTGGATCGGGACAATGCCCAGCTTGCCGCGATGTTTGATGAGCGTGATCCGGCTGTTGCCCGCCAACTGGTTCAAATTGTAAAAACCGCACTCAAACACTCGGTTTCCGTTGGAATCTGCGGGCAAGCACCGTCTGACTATCCGGAAATTACCGAACTCTTGATTAAGGCGGGTATTACGAGCGTTTCTGTTTCCCCTGACGTCGCCGTTTCTACACGCAAGCTG
>CAYIGD010000046.1:0-2291 GCA_964362865.1 uncultured Candidatus Saccharibacteria bacterium
CTGCTCAGTACTGTAAGCACCATTTTTAAGCAGCTGTTTAACAATGCCGCCCCCCATTGTGCCGCCACCGATTACAAGCAAGTTATCTTTCATAGCAACCTCAGATTATTGGCGTGGACGACTTCGACGTCGTACCTTTTTTCTTTTTGTGCCAAAAGGTCGTGCAAATGCCGGCTGGAGATCTCGCTTAAGCCCAAAGCAACCGTTTCTTTTTCGGCATCCAGCAATTCAACGCACTCCTTTTGCTCAAATGTGCCGTATATTTTTTGGATGCCGACTGCCAGCAAGCTTTTGCGCGCCTTAACCGCTTCGGCCGCGCCCGCGTCTAACTGCACACTCGCGCCGGAGTTTTGGGCCGACACAATCCACCGCTCGCGAGCGGTGAAATCTTTCAGATCGCGTCCCCGCGCGCGGCACAGTGTCCCTTGTTTTTTTCCGCCCACGAGGATATCGGTCAAGATTGCTGGGTCGGTGCCTTTGACAATGTGGGTTGCGATTCCTACCGCGGTCGCGATTCGAGCCGCGCGCAGTTTGCCGTCCATTCCACCTCGCCCATATTCGGTTTTCCCCTCAAGCGCGCGCTGGATGATCTCCAGGTTGATGTTTTTGATCTCCACTATTAAACGCGCCTCGTGATCCGTTTGTGGGTTGGCAGAAAATACACCTTCGACGTTGGTCATTAAAATTAAACGGTTGGCGTGGATCATGAGCGCAATAATCGAAGCGAGTTGGTCGTTATCGACGAAATCATTCACGCCCCCAAGCGTCGTGGCATCGTTTTCGTTAATGATCGCGACAATTCCTGCGTGCGCGAGCTCGGCCAGTGTGCGTTGCAGTGTATCGTAGCGGGCGCGGTGGCCGATATCGTCTTTTGTGACAAGCACGAGCGCGGTACGCACTTTATTTTTTTCTCCCGCTTCGCCCCAGACGCGCGCAAGTTCAAGCTGCCCGAACGCGGCTCGGGCATGCTTGCCGGTCAGCGTCTCAATTGCTTTTCCACGTGCGACCGCGCCGGAAAGGACGATTACCGGCTGCCACCCTTTGTCCGTCAAAAGTTTAATTTGGCTAAAGAGCGCGGCAAAAAATCGCTCAGAGAGTCTGTGTTTCGTGAGCACCAATTGCGAACCGATTTTGATGACAACGATGTTTGATTGCATGATCAACCCAAACTTTACGCCGGCCGGATTTGGCCCGCACCCTCAATAATCCATTTATACGTCGTCAGCGCTTCAAGGCCCATTGGGCCGCGGGCATGTAACTTTTGGGTGAGATGCCGATTTCCGCCCCCAGGCCAAATTCAAACCCGTCCGTGAAGCTGGTTGGGGCGTTGACGTAGACGGCCGCGGCGTCCACCGTATTCACGAACTCTCGCGCGAGCTTATTATCATCCGTGATAATTGCTTCAGAATGTCCGGAGGTGTAGCGCTTCACATGCGCAAGGCCTTCTTTCGAATTCGCAACGATTTTCACAGCCATCTGAAGCGACAAATACTCCTTGCCGTACGATTGGGCCGTGGCGTGTTTGAGCAATTCGCGCTCGTAGCAGTTTTCTAAAATTCGGTAGCTTTGCGTGTCGGCATAAATCACCACCCCATGCGCGGCCAATTCCGCGGCAACACCCCTTAATAGTTGTTCGGAGATGGCACGATCAACAATGAGCGTATCGAGCGCATTGCACACAGTCGGGCGGCGTGTTTTAGAATTCACAATAATTTTTTTGGCCCATTTAAGGTTTGCCTTTTTCTCTACGTATACATGGCACACGCCCGCGCCGGTTTCGATCACGGGGATTAAGGCCTCTTTGCGAACGGCCTGAATCAGGGCGTTGCTCCCGCGAGGGATCAGAATATCAACCAGCCCTTCCGCGCGCATTAACGCTTGCGCAGATGCGATACTTGAATCAAGTAATACAACCGCGTCTTTTGAGATTCCATGCTGCTTTAGTGCGTTATGAATGCAGGCCACAAGGGCGGTATTAGTTTCGTGCGCTTCTTCCCCGCCTTTTAGCACTACCGCATTGCCGGTTTTCAAAGTAAGCGTTGCGATTTCGATCGTGACGTTTGGGCGCGCTTCGTAGATAATCCCCACGACGCCAATCGCGGTCGCGACCCGCTTCAGCTTCAAACCGTTTTTGAGTGTGCGTTTTTCAAGCACCTGTCCAACGGGGTCTTCAAGCTTACACACCGCTTCTACCCCTGAGGCTATTTGTTCCACACGCTCTTTTGTAAGGAGTAGGCGGTCTTTCATCGCGTATGTTTCGCCGGCGTTTTTGAGATCTTTTTGATTTGCAG
>CAYIGD010000047.1:0-2080 GCA_964362865.1 uncultured Candidatus Saccharibacteria bacterium
ATTTTGGTTTCGTGCTCGTTCCCTTGCCCAACATTTTGGGGGGCACGCTTTTTGGTATTGCTTTTCCAACCAGTTTTTTCTTATTTGGATCAGATTTTAAGCTCATGCGTCAATTTCTCCACTAATGCTTTGACTTGCGACAGATCTCCTTTTTTTTCGGCTGCTTCGATTTTGGCCGCAAAATCTCGTTTTACATCTTCAATTTTCCGACTCTTCAGCCGGCTTATATAACCGAGTAATTCTTCCTGAGCGCTTTCGCCCTTCCCTTCGTGGTGTAACCCCCAAGCGAGAACTTCAGCTGCTTGGATCTTACCCAGATTTTTGGTGAGCGCTTCGGAAATATTCTCTTGTTTGTGAGTATACCTTTTTTGAAGCGATTTGAAAATCTCGCGCGGGAGATCTTGCTCAAAATCCTGCCAATTTACTTGCGTAACCGCCCGGGAGATAAGCGCGGGATGTGCCACCAACAAACCAATAAATTGCTGCTCAAGCGACAAGCGTGTGGGTTCTCGTTTTCCTTCTTGCATAGGCGCGCTGCTTGTCGAAGGGGTGCGGCGCAGAACCTCTTCGATCACCGCGCTGGAAACTCCCAGACGGCGGGCCAATTGTTCCCGATAATGGTCGCGCTCGACAGGGTCCGCGATCTGTCTGATCCAGGGTATGAGCGAGCGCGTAATCGCGCGTTTTTCTTCTGCCCCAAGCGTTGCTTTCTGGGCGGCGAAGGTTTCATCAAACAGATGGTCAAGAAACAAAGGGGCATTGTTGACAGCTTTTGCCCACTGATCGGCATTGGTAGTCAAAGCATCCGCGGCATCCTTTCCACTGGGAATCGGGATAACTTTAACGATAAACTCCTGTTCGAGCGCCCCTCGCGCTGCTTGGTGTAGGGCGCGCTGCCCGGCACTGTCTTGGTCAAATGCGAACCGAATTTCGGAGGCTAAGCGGTAGATAATCCGCAGATGGTCCGAGGAAAGCGCCGTACCGGAAGTGGCAATTGTTTGGATGTAACCGAATTGATGCGACACAATCACATCCATTTGGCCTTCGACGACAATCGCGTACCCGTTGTCGCGAATGGCCTTTTTCGCTTTGTGCAAACCATAAAGCACGCGGTGCTTGCTAAAAATTGGTGAGTCAGCTGAATTAAGATATTTGGGCTGACTCTCATCAAGAACCCGGCCGGTAATTCCGATTACGACTCCCAGCTGATCAAAAAGAGGAAACGTAATCCGCTCCTTAAACCGTTCAAGCCCGCCTGCCTTACGCATCATTAAAGATGTAACAGAGTGTTTTTTGAGCACTTGGGTGATGTTGAGCCGTAAAGGATACCACCCTAAACGAAACTCTCGAATCGTCTGTTCGGAAAGTCCCCGCTGCTGCAGGTATCGGAGCGCTGATTTTCCGCTATGGTGCTCCAGTAACAGCTTTTGAAAAAGTTGTGTGGCCAGCTCTAATGTTCGATATAGCTCGGATTTGGTATCTGTTTCTCCTGCCCATTGCGCCCCGGGGCGCGTGCTGAGGCGTATCCCAACCCGGTCGGCAAGCAAATTCAGGGCTTCGGGAAAAGTAAGGTGTTCAATTTCTTGAATGAAGCTAATCGCGTCCCCGCCTTTGTCACAGCCGAAACATTTATAGATTTGGCGCTCACTGCTCACAGAGAAGGAAGGGGTTTTTTCGGTATGAAAAGGACACAACCCGAAATGATTCTGCCCGGATTTTTTTAGACGAACGTAGTTTTGTACTAGCTCTACGAGATCAATTCTATTTTTTACTTCGTCAACATCGGACATACTACTCCATCAGTAATGAGTGACAATGCAAGTACTCCAAGCTATAATAAGATACAACTATAATTAACAAACACAAATAAAGATAGCGCTGGAGAGGTCGCATAGTGGCCGAGTGCGCTCGCTTGGAAAGCGGGTAGGTCCGTGAGGGCCTCGAGGGTTCGAATCCCTCCCTCTCCGCCAATCCCTTATTTGACTGGTTTTTTATAAAAAACCCCCCGCACGCTCTGTCTGAAAGGCAAGCGGCCGGGGGGCCGTAGCATGCGGCTACCTAAGGGCGGACCAGGGTACTA
>CAYIGD010000048.1:0-1996 GCA_964362865.1 uncultured Candidatus Saccharibacteria bacterium
ACCACGTTCAACTTCCAGATACTCTAGAAAATCAGTTACCAATGTGGCAAGCGTGAGCGGTAGTTCCATACATTACGTATTGTAAGCTATTTTACGACGCACATTATAACTACTCGCCCCACAATTGATTTATAGGTATGTTCTTCGTAAGATAAGAGCAATGGATTCCCTCTTGAATCTCGACCAACAAGTTCTTCTTACCCTCAATCAAAGCGTTGATCAGAGCAGCATTGCGGGGAAGCTTTTTGGATTTGTCGCGGTTGGGGCGATCTACCTTTTGATGGCGATTTTAGTTGTGGCCTGGTTTATGCCTATTGTTCGCGCCCAAGCCTATCGTTTAATGCTGATTCGAACCGTGGGGGGCGCCAGTATCGCGTGGCTTGTGGTTACTAAAGCACTGGGCACCCTGATTCACCGCCCACGCCCATTGGAGGACATGGCCGGTGTCCGCGAATTTCTGTTTCATCGCCAGAGTTACTCGTTTCCTTCCGATCACGCCACATTTTTATTTACGCTTGCGTTCGGATTTTTGATTGCGAAAAATCGTCCTCTCGGGTGGATCTTTTTGGTTGGCGCCCTGCTGGTGAGCGCAGCGCGCGTGGTGAGCGGTTTCCACTACCCTGGGGATATCCTGGGGGGCGTTGTTGTGGCAGGTGTGGTTGTGGGAATCATGAATTTCAGCCGAACGCGCTCGTTGATGGATAGATATATTGGCAGCCCGCTCGTTAAGCTCGCCGCGCATCTACGGTTGGCGTAGCAATGGTTGTACGTATCCTAGAAATACTGGCGGCGTTTATTATCTCCACGATTGATAGTTTGGGGTACGCGGGCGTCGTGCTCTTGATGGCGATTGAATCCGCCAACATTCCATTGCCTAGTGAAGTGATTATGCCCTTTGCCGGATTTTTAGCCGATCAGGGACGTTTTACCGTCTTCGGCGCGGCGCTGGCGGGCGCGCTTGGTTGTACAATCGGTTCGGCGCTCAGCTACTGGGTGGGGATGAAGGGCGGACGGCCCTTCATCGAACGCTACGGCAAATATCTGCTGATTTCGCGCCACGATCTTGATCTGGCCGACCGTTGGTTTGCGCGCTGGGGGGACGCGACCGCCTTTTTCTCGCGCTTGCTGCCCGTAGTGCGCACGTTCATTTCGTTTCCCTTAGGGATCGCGCGCAGCCACTTCAAGCGCTTCCTTATCTACACGTTTGTCGGTTCGTTGATCTGGAGCTGGTTTTTAGCGTGGGTGGGAATCAAAGTGGGCGAAAATCGGCAGATCCTTTCGCAGTGGTTCCACCGCTTCGACGCTTTAATCGGGTTCGTCATACTCGTGGGAATTATCTACTGGATTGTTCGCCACATCCGTGCTCTAAAAAGCGTATAATGCATGCAAGGAGGATCGCGCAATGGTATCTAAAACAAGTTCGGGATTAACCGAAAACGTAGCAGGTTTACTGTGTTATCTTCTCGGTTGGATTACGGGGCTCATTTTCTTTTTCGTGGAGAGTAAAAATTCGTACGTGCGTTTTCACGCCGTGCAGTCCATGCTTACGTTTGGAATTGTGCATATACTGTTTTGGCTGTTTATGCCTCGTATCTTTTGGGGCGGCAACTGGGGTTGGTTTCAGATCGTTAATCTGGCGTTGTTCGCGTTATGGATTGTGTTGATGTACAAGGCTTACACAGGGGAACGCTACAAATTGCCGGTGATCGGCGAGCTCGCCCAACGCTTCTCGAAAGTATAGTTTAATTCATCATCACCGAGCACTGATCGTGCGATATCTTAGCCGATATCAAGATCTTTGGGTTCGGACGGTGCTGAAACCGGTTTAGTCTGCGCGCTTGCCTGATTCGGGGGAGTAGGGAGCAGCGCAGGTTTGTTTACGGCGGGAACGGCCGGGGCCGACGGAGCTTTCGGTTCACTTTGCGGAGGCGCTCCAGCCGGTTTTGTGTCGGAAGCAGGCGTGGTGTGGGGGGTGGCGGGGGGTTTGTTTTTTGCG